>CAYHWW010000001.1:0-33109 GCA_964360145.1 uncultured Oligoflexia bacterium
CCACGCCCCCGCCCTGCCAAGCCACGCCCTTCCCCTTCGCTCGCCAGCAAAGCAAGCGCGACTTCAAGCAGCTCCTGGACAAGCTCCCTCGGCAGCACGTGGTGGAGTATTTCTTCCACGAGCTCTCCGCACCCAAAAAAGAAAAAGAGCCGGAGCGCATCACGCCCATTTTGGGCACCTACCTCATCCACACCGAGCAGAATAAAAACCTGAGAAGTCTTTACCAGGGCCTGGCCTGGGCCACTCATGTGGAGCTGAGCGAAATCTGTGAGCTCCTCGCGAAAACAAAGGCCGCGAAACCTCAGCGGCAATAGAGTCAACCCAGTTGCATCGAGCCGGTCGTTGTGTTACACTGGTGTAACACCGAAAGGATGCCTATGCCGACCGCAAAAAAGCGAATAAATCTGTCAGTGGACGACGCGCTTTACGATGAGTTAGAAAAGCTCAAAACTTTGAAAGGGGCGCCCTCACTTTCCGCAGTTGTGCTTGAATTGGCAAAAGAGGCACTTGAGCTTCAGGAAGATCTCTATTTCGCTAGGATTGCGGAAGAGAGAATGTCCGAGGCGACTGTCTCACATGCAAAGCTCTGGAAGAGCCGGAAAAAATAGATCATGTGGGCCATCGTCTACAAAAAATCAGTTCAAAAAGATCTGAAAAAAATTTCAAACGAAATCCAATACATCATTCGCAGAGCCATCGAAGATAAACTCATGGTCGATCCCGTAAGGTTTGGACTGCCGCTGAGACGAAGCATGAAAGGCTTGATGAAGCTGCGCGTTGGAGACTATCGAATCATATACTCCATCGAAAAAGAAACAGTGACCGTCCAGGTGATTAAAATTGGTCACCGGAGAGCCGTGTACGACTAGTGTCCTGAGTCACATATACTAGGGACACTAGCCTCAGGCCCCCTACGGGCGCGAAGAATCGGCAAGAAATCGGCAAGATCTGCCCCTTACCACGCCCCCGCCGCGCACCGATACAGCCTTGGAGAAGGGCCCATGGGCAAGGACACCACCACCACCCATACTCCGCTGGCATTGTTGGCTGCTCTCATGCTCTGGCCCGCATTGGCGTGGTGCGACTGCCAGGACTACGCCGATCGCTATCGTCGTGAATACCTCATGGTGACCCATTACTTCCAGCGCGCCGCCGAAGAGGCGCTGGAGTTCCGCCAACATCATGTGACACAAGCCTTGGCCACGCTGCGCTCCCACGAGGCTGAACTCTCCGTGGAACTCTCTCGCTACGAAGCCTCGGGCAAAACGCCGGAAGCTCTGCGTAGGCTGGAGAGAGCATTCACCTCCATGGGAATCCCCATAACCAGCCCCGACTTGAACCGTGAATACAGCGAAAACCTGTCCGTGAGCGGATATTCCGTGAAGTTGAAGGACCTGCGCGGCGAGGACCTGAACATCCGCATGGATTTCTGCATGACCGTGCGGAGCCCCATGATCGACGGCTTGCCTTATGGAGGCACGGCCTTGGACTCCCTTTACTACTTCGGCAACTCCCATATCTTGCCTCAAAGCCGCGGCATCGGCCGCGGCCACGAGCAGCATTGCGACTCCATCTCCCTGCCTCGGCTCGCCTACACCCCTTTTCATTCCGTCTTTTCTTCACGGCGAGGACGCCACGACGGCGAGTGGAGACGAACCGCGCTGCCCCCCCCGGAGCACAGCAGCGAAAGCTACATCTACAGTCGCTTGAAATACGGCGGCGAAGCGCCCCAAGCCTGCGCGGATCAATACGGCGCATCGGTGGGCTACGACCCCGCACGGGGAGAGATCCAGGGCGCCGCCGCTGGGGACACCCCCTGCGCACGACAACGACGCGACCAAGCGGATATCTTCCATTTCAACCAGGCCCTCTTCCTGCAAGTGGCCCGCGACGTCTCGCGAGCCCGCACCGAAGCCGTGAACGCCATGCTCCTGCGCCTCCGCGCCAACCGAATCCGCGTGGCAACCCTTCTTCGCACGCCATCGGGCCTCGCCTGCAACGCCGAGCTCGCAGGGGCCCTTGCCACCACAGCGGCAATACCGCTTGGGAGCGGCACCATCGAAGAGCATCTCACCGACACGGGGTTGAAGAGCAGCGGAACTCGCATCGAGCTGGACCACACGGGGCGCGGTTGCAGCCTACGCATCTGCCAAGGTTACAACTACAACGGGGCCGACGCCATTTTCCTCCGTCGCAGAACATACCCCTGGGATCGTTACGTGGGCACTGCCTCCGTGCCGAACACCGGCAACAGCCGCTGCTCCCTCATCGACCTGAGAACACTGGCGGTGCGTTATCTTTGGGATGAACCCTCCGCCAGCGGCGTTGGCTCACGATCGCCGCTGCTGACAGAGGCTCAGTTCTTGGAAGGGGCATTGAGCCCCCAGTGCCGAGAAGAGCACCACACCGAAGTAGGTGAAACAGCCGCCCACGGCGCATCCGCGGGAGAAAATCCATGACGTTGAAAAATGGTATTCTGTACGCCATCCACATTGCTCTCGCCCTCGCTCCAGTGCCGCAATACGCCCTTGCACAAGGCAATGGCGAATCCGCCATCTTCACCTTTACCCCCTCCGCGCAGCGCGCCTATTGCGGGCGATCCCCCGTGAGAACGGAATGCCCCGGCAACTACAACGACAGCGCGGGGTCGTTGACTGCGTTGTCCACGCGCAATGATGCCCAGGCGGTGATGCACGCTAATGCGGAAGCATGGGACCGGAACCATCGGGGCTCCCGCGGAAGAACGCTCAAGAACGCGGTCATCGCCAGGGCAAATACCCTCCGCAGTTATTGGACTCGCCACGATGGGCGCTCGCTGTCTTCGCTCACCCGGGGATTTCCCGAGGGAATCAAAGCATTGGCGAAGACGCCGGACCCAGAAGGCAACACCCAGGAGCTCGCCAGCAGGATCGCTGATGCGGCTATCCTCGCGACGGCCTCAGCATTGGCGACATCCCAGGACAACGACGTCATTCTTGAGGCGGCAAGCTACTGGTGGGCGGCCCGGGCCCTGCAGCTTCTCTTCGGATGCGATGACAGCACAAATACCCCTCGTCACAGCGGAGATCCGCTGATCATCGCTCAATTCGCCCATCAAACCTGCCGTCGCCAATACATGGAGGCTGCCTACCGGGGCCTCGAAGCCACCACGGCCTCCGGTGAAGGCGTTTCATTGACGGTGCCGGGCTTCATCACCGCCTACGCGCTGGGTTCACGACGGGAACGCATCCATTTGTTCACCCAAGCCATTACCGCCCTCAGCGGGGGAGAACAACGGCTCAGCGGCGCGAACATCGTGGTATTCGAGAGCGAGCTGGGGCAGGTCGAGGCGGAACTCGGGCAAAACGCCGTGCTGACGTGGAACGGCTACCAGCCCGCGGATGCCGAGGACCTTCGCAGGCTTCGCGACCTGCGCACGGCGCTGCTGAGAATACTCCATCGATAGCATTTAGACTTCGAGGAGCTTCGCCACCGCGAGCAGGCGCGCCTCGCTCCACCGCGGGCCCATGAGCTGCACGCCCACGGGGAGACCCCCGTCGTCTTTGCCCGTCGGCACGGAGAGGGCGGGGATGCCCGCGAGGTTGGCGGGGATCGTGAGCAAGTCATTGAGGTACATCTGCAACGGATCGGCCTTGGCGCCGAGCTTGAATGCCGTGGTGGGCGCCACTGGCGAGAGGATCATCTCGCAGGCGGTAAATGCTTTTTCGAGATCTTGGGCGATGAGGCGACGCACCTCACAGGCTTTTTTGTAATATGCATCGTAGTAGCCCGCGGAAAGCGCGTAGGTGCCCAACACAATGCGACGCTTCACCTCGGCGCCGAAGAGGGCCCTGGTTTTTGTGTAAACTTCATTGAGCGTGGCGCCGGGGGCACGGGCTCCGAAGCGCACGCCATCGAAGCGAGACAGGTTGCTCGAGGCCTCGCTCACGGCGACGATGTAGTATACCGCCACTGACAGGTGCGCGTGTGGCAGGGGCACTTCCACAATGTGGTGGCCCGCGGCTTTGAGCTTTTCGAGAGCCGCATCCACCGCCGCGGCCACCTCAGGCTGAGTGCCTTTTCGCTGGAAGAGGTCCGGGGACCAGCCGATGCGGAGCCTGGTGCCTTTTTTGTAGGAGGCGAGCTCTTGGTTCATGGCGGCCAGGTAATCTTGGGTGGGTTTTTGCGCGAGGGCGGCGTCTTGCTCCCAGGGGTCGCCATCGGACATGGGGCCGCCGCGACCGGCGATGGCGGAGAGGAGCAGCGCCGCGTCTTCAGCGTCTTCGGCCAGCGGGCCGATTTGGTCCAGGGAGCTGGCAAAGGCCACGAGGCCGTAGCGACTGACGAGGCCGTAGGTGGGTTTCAGGCCGAGAACACCACAATAGCTGGCGGGGAGCCTGATGGAGCCACCGGTGTCCGACCCCAGGGTTGCCGCGGCGGCGCCGACTTTGACGGCGGCGGCGGGACCGCCACTGGAACCGCCGGCGACGCGGGCGGGATCATTGGGATTGCCCACGGGGCCGAAGGCGGAGTTTTCGTTGCTTCCACCCATGGCGAATTCATCCATGTTGAGCTTGCCTAAGATCACCGCGCCCTGGGCTTTGAGTCGGCGCACGACGTCGGCGTCGTAGGGCGGTTTGTAATCCCCGAGAATTTTTGATGCGCAGGTGGTGCGAAGCCCGCGGGTGACTATGTTGTCTTTCACAGCGAGGGGAATACCCCTGAGGGCGGGGGCGCCTGCGGCATAGCCCGCAGCGTCCGCCGTGCGGGCGGCGGCGAGGGCCCCGTCACGATCCACGGTGATGTAGGCGTTGGTGCCACGGCCGCCCTGCTCTTTTTCGGCCCGGGCGAGGTACTGCTCGGCGAGGGTCACAGCGGTGATTTTTTGGGATTGCAGCTGCTGCTGGAGGTCTCGGAGAATGCCCATGGGTTAGGACCTGTCCATGAATAAGTTAGACATTGGGCGCCCAGCTGTCGAACAGATTTGGCTGCCACGGAAGGAGCCAAACCGGAAGAATAGCAGCGCTATTTTGAGGATTTTGCGACTGAGTAGCAGTCAAATGTGGAAGATAGATGGGATGCCAAATGTCTAACTTATTCATGGACAGGTCCTTAGCCCCCGCCAATGACCGGCGGCACCTGGAAGCTGCCAAAGTGGGCCGCGGGGGCGCAGGCCGTCATGACTTCGGAGCCTGGGGCGGGCCGCGGGGTGCCGTCGAAGGTTTGGCCCTCTTCGGTAAGGCCGCTCACCATGGGCTCAACGCCCGCGGTATTCACGGCTTGGAGTTGATCCACATAGCCCAGGATCTGGGACAACTGCCCTGTAAACTGACTCACTTCAGAGTCGGAAAGGGCCAAGCGGGCCAGTTCGGCCACGCGGCGGACGGTTTCCTCACGCAAAGACATGCTGGAGGCATAACCGAAAAAAGCCAAAAGGTACGCCGTTACTTTTTGCGACTCACCGCGTCGCAAAAAGTAACGGCGTACCTTTTGGTCATACCCTTGGTCAATTGTTGATAGTTATTGTCATCTATGATACAGGGCCCCACCATGGGTCGCTTCCTCTTCCTCATACTACTGCACTGCTGCGTCGCGCTTGCGGGGGACCGCCTCAAGCCGGAATGGGAGCTATGCCGCACGAGCCTTCGCCCCCTCCCCCCTGCCTCCTTCGCCAGCCTTGATGCTTTTGCCCGGGCGGTGCTCACGCCGGAAACCCAAATCTCTGACGCCGACGCGGGAAACCTCACCAACCTCAGCAGCCTCTCCGCGGGGCTGCTGTGGAGATTCCAAATCAACCCACGGTCGGTGCAAGGACTCATGCAGTGGTTGCTCAGTGGCCACGCCCTCCAGCATCCGGCGCCCAGTATCTACGGTTTTCTGCGACAACTTCTCGTCCCCGGGAACCTCGCCCCCGACAGCCTCAGCGCAGAGTCGCTGAACCGGGTGAACTGGCTCGTCAGCGCTCTCTCTGTTTGGCGGGAGTCTGAGAGCATTCTCGCCGCGAGCGATGGCCGCCTCTCCCGGCAGCACATGGAACTGGAATTCTACGTGCCCCTCATCCCCGACCAAGAAGTGCGCAGCATGTTGAATGGCCCCTTTTATAACTTGCTGACATCAACGCCCAAGGCCAACAACCGCCGGAAGCTGGCCTCCATGGCACAGTGGATGCGCTCGTTAGGCATGGGGCCAGTGGCCATTGATGCCGCACTGGCCGGTGCCCAACGGTGGTGGAGGTCGATGCCGGACATCGACCTCGCTGTGCATAATCCTGCATTCACGGGCCCCGGGGATCTGGCCCGGGGGATCAAGCCCTTCCATCAGGTGATCCAAGCGAAAAGTCACAACTATCACTTCAATCGACTGCAGGAGATTTTGGATAAGGACCTAGACTACGTGAGCCTGGGCCAGATCGTCATGTTCCCCGCGGATTTGGCGGCGGAGCGCATTTTCCTCATCGAGCTTCGCGGTTGCAACAGCGATGCCTTTCCTCGGGCAGTGCAGGAAATGAGGCCACGGCTTTCCCGCGCCGCCGCAGATTTGCACATCACTTTTCAAATCAATGGCGACGACGAATCCACAATGATCCGTCCCTAAGGGGTCAAAAGGTACGCCGTTACTTTTTGCGACTCACCGCGTCATAAAAAGTAACGGCGTACCTTTTTTCCTTTTTCCGGATTCAGCGAAGGTATTTTCCCGCATGGCGAGGCGGAGGAGGAAGTTGGCGACCAAGACGGGCTCATGCCCGTCGCGTGGAGCCAACGACGACGACAACGAAGCCAGGCGGGAAAAGACCGAGCTGACTACCGGCAAGTACCCTCGACTTTGCAGCGCGGGCGGCACATGCCGCGGTAGCCCTCGTAGTGCCTTAAATTCTCGGCGGTGGGCGGCACCCAGCGCACGCCCTTGGCCTCAAGCCGCGTGAGCACCTCGTCCAGGTAGTCCCGACTAAAGCGATGGGAGTGGATGAGGAAGATCTCCGGCTGGTCGGCGGAGGTAACGCCCAGGGCGCGACGGGCCCTCATGCGCGTGTACTCGAGCTCCAGATCGTCGAAGAAACGCTGGGCCACTTCCCGGGCCTGGGGCGTGTTGCGACCTTCGATGGTGGAGCCCGCCACCTGGTGGTAGGCGGTGCCATGGGCCCAGTCCCGCACGCTGGTGGTCACCGGCAGAATGGTGAGGCCCAAGCCATCGTTCACGTAATGGCAGCTGTCCTCGGGGTCGCTACCCCCCCGGCCGCCAGGCACCGTGCTCCAGTGCGAATTAGGATGGCGGTAGAAGCCCCCATTTCCGCGCCAGCCCGGGATGCGCTGATCGAGCAATAGGGCGCCGCGGGCCACGTCGGTGTGCCACGCCGCCAGGGGCACCTCTGAAATGGGACGGTGGTTGGCGTTGTGGTTGGCGATGTGCCAGCCCAGGTCATTCCATTCATTGAAGGTCCGCCATTCTTCGGGGTCCCCTTGGAAGCCAGGGTTCATGAAAATCACCGGCTCAGTGATGCCGTGGCGGGTGAGCACCTCTTCGTAGCGGCGGTAAGCGTCGATGCGTTCTGCCGCATCGCCCACGTACCACATGGGCACATCATCCATGGTGAAGATGTAAGGCGTGGTAGCCGGGGCCTCGATCTCGGCGCGGTCGTAGCTGGCCAGCGTCGCCCGGATCTCGTCGGCGTGGCTGCGCACGCTGAATCCGTCACCCACACCGCCCTCTTCGCGCCAGGACCAGAACATCATGTAGCGGTGGCCACCGCTGAGGGCCTCGCCCAAGTTGGCGGCGATGCTTCCACCCTCGGCAGGCAATTCGCCCCAACCCGAGGGAAGGGGCCCGAAGGCCGCCTCCGGGCTGGTGCCAAGGGGCGTGGGATTGGGCCGACTCTCGAGCCGCGGATAGTAGTGGGCTTGGCCGAAATCCGTAGCCAAGCGCCCCCGCATGAAGCGCGGCACTTCGTGCAGATTGCGATGGCCCACGGTGGCCAGTTCGCCGGCACGGTGGATGGCTTCCACGCCTTCTTGCATGAAGCGCTGATACTCGGCGAAGTGACGGGGTGTCACCACCGCCACGGCGTTCTCAGGTTCGTTGATGACGTCCCAGACGAGAATATTGGGATGGTTGGCGAAGGGACGGATGAATTCTTCCATGGCGGACCAGAGAGCCTGGCGCTTTGCCGCGTCCAAGATGAGATCCACCCGCTCACCGGTGGCCCAGGGGCGATCGGCAGGGGGCGTGGAAGAGTGTCCGTCGGCCATGAGGAAATCAAAGAAGACCGGGATGATGAGGAGCTGCTCTTCGGCGGCAATCGTTAGCATCTTGGCGAAGTTTGCCCGGGCCTCGGCGCTGACGCGAAGTGGCGTGCCGTCCTCGGCGAACTCGATGCCGTTCACCAGCGTGGTGAAGAGAAACACCCGCACCGGCGCCCAAGGGCCGAAGGTGCCGCGGATGCTGGCGAAGTCCTCGCGCAGGGCCCGCTCCACCCTGGGGCTCCGCAGGTCATAGTGCTCGCCGAACCAAAGCTCGGGGCTTTCGAGCCAGTTGCTGTAGAGATGTAAATAGTTTCCGTCGGGTCCGGTGAGGCCCGGCCAAGCGAGGTTCACGCCCAGCATGGGTTTGCCCGCCCGCTCGCGGCGGCGCTCCACGAGGCGCGCATTCATGCGATGGGCGCGCTCGGTTTCGCCGGCGATGATGGCGGGGTCCACGGGCAGCACGTTGGGTATCTGGGGCTGGGCGAGGGCGGTGAAGGTGAGGTTCCTCAGCTCAACTTCCCCTTCATCCGCGTATCCAGCCCGGTCCCCCGCTTCAATGTTGAAGCCGAAGTGGGTAATGCGGGCGGCGTCGAAGCCCTGCTCGGTGTAGCCGAGGGGTATGGGCAGGTCAGTGGTGGTCTCACCCCGCAGGGTGAACCAGCCGCCTTCGCCGCTGTTCCAGGGGGCGAACATGAGGTTTGGAAAATAGAGGCGTCGGCCCGCGGTGTCCTGCAAAAAAAGACGGCCCCGGTGGGCGATGGGATGGGAGAGGAACACCGGATCGCAGCGGAGCTCCAGGCTCACGCTCACTCGGTTGTTCCAGTCCACGCGGAGAGCGGCGGCTTCATCGGCGAGAAGAGGCAGCGGGAAAAGGGCCTCGCCGGTTTTTTCTGGGATAGGTGTGGAGCCGCTCACGAGGCGCACCTTGAGACGCAGGGCTCCAGGTGTCAGGGAGGGAAACGTGCCCTGCACCGCCCCCGAGGTTTCCACGCCAACGGTGGGTATGGGGAGGCTAAGGGTAGTGGTGTCAGCATGGGCGCTGAGCGCAAGTCCAAGGACGGCGAGCGCGGAAATACGTGTCAAAGCGGTTAGCATGATCCCTACCTCTGTATGAATCAGAGGCGTTTAGCTCAGGCGTGCTTCTGTTGCAAGGCGTTGCGCCCTCGGGGGGGAGGGGCCAGGGCGCCATCCCCGATTATGACGCAGTGAGTCTTAAAAAGTAACGGCGTACCTTTTTGCCTATCGGCGGCCAACGGTGCTTTGACGATGAGCGCTACAGGAAGGGCCATGGTCACGAGACTGAGCTATGCCATTGTCTGCTTTGCCCTGACGCTCCCGGCGGGGGCCCAGACCCCTGCGGCCCGCGCAGCCGCGGAGGCCGCACGATGGGAGGCCCGCTTTGAAGCGGTGGCGGCCTATGACAATTTGGCTGGACCGCAATTACGGGACAGTGATGGCCGCTGGAAGGAACCCAAGCGGGCCACGGTGGCAATTCTAGAAGCCCTAGCCCCTGAAATCCGGCGGGTGGCCGCCCTTTACCACGTGGACCCTCGGGCCATCGTGGGTGCCATCCTCACGGAGAATTCACTGAACGTTCAAGCAGACGACACCTTTCAAGATTGGCTCGTGTCTTCCGGCGTGCTTTCCACCGGTCAAATTGGTGGCCGAGCCATGACTGTTGGTCTAGGCCAGATCAACGTACCTACAGCCCGCAATGTAGAGGCCCTTGCCGCCCGCATCGAACATCGCACGGCCCGTAGCGATGCTGTGATCGCCCAGGCGCTTCTCAGGCCAGGAGACGCCATCCGTTATGCTGCCGCCATCATGCGACAAGCCCAAGATGCCTATGAGGCGGCGGGGTTCGACATTTCCCGCGAACCAGCTATTCTCGCTACGGTTTACAATCTGGGCCGACCCACACAACTCGCCGCCGCCGCTCAGGCCGGAGGTCGTACCCCTCGGGTAAATTATTTCGGTTTTTTCGTAGAACACTATATGAGCCGCATTGAGCGTATCACACGTTCGGGGACAGATCTTGTGGGCGGCACAACGCTTGCTACGAGTAGTGCCCCCGTCGCTGATGCTGCAGCCACCGAAGCCAAGGCACCGCCTGTGGTGAACGCCGCGTCGCTGCCTCCCACTCCCGCGACATCGCCACAACGAGTGATCACGCGAGAAGTACGACTCTTAGTTTCGCCATCCACATGCGACACAATAGGTACAGGCAGAGTCAGCGAATATAACCGCATCAACAGCCTCTCCACCTACGCCAGTAGTGGTCGCGCCACGGCGGGACATCGCTACACCGTAGTCAGCCCGGGGCTGGGCTGTGACATGGAACCATACACTCTGATTCGCGCTGATAACGGCACCGTGGGCTGGGTGGCCAACGACGTCCTTCAAGCCCGATCCGAAGAGCGCATGTTGCCGGTCAGAACCTGCACTCGCACAACGGATACTGCGTGCAGCCAGGCTGTAGAACGTGCGCTCGGCAACCAGCGCATCGAGGGCACCACTGAAGGCGAAACCGCAGTGCGCATCGTAGGCACGGGCACAGGTTTGAACTGGCACTATACACTCATCGGTGGTGTTTATAATGGAACCATAAGCAGCGCCGCCCTCGTAAGCCGCAGGGCTATCACCTCAGAGGAGGCCGCTCACTTCGCGCAAGCTTTGCGCGCCCGAATTCAACAGGTGCTCGATATCCTCAACCGAAGACCGCACTACGAGCAAGTTGGCTATTGGGTCAATGACACGAACCCCTACTCTTTCGCCTACAGCCAGGTAGATAACATCATCTCAACACTGGAGCGCTGTATCCCCACCGCTGGCAGAGGCCCCGCATTAGCTCATTGCGTAGCAGACGTAGACGCCATCAATCATTTTCTTGAATTCGAAGTCAGACCTGCACCCTCATTCAGTTACCTTGCGGGACTTGCGAACACCTGCAAAATGGAGGTGTCCGCAAGTGTCCAACCGCCGTCAGAGGCTGTAGTGGCGGCCCTTCGGCGAGAGTTGCTACAGCTCATCGCACCCTGCCAAACCCTCGTGAACGGCAGAAGCATCAGCGCTGCAACCTTCAGTGGCATCAAGACCAGCATCAACGGCGACATCACCGGCAATGAAGACCTGGAGCGACTGCGACAAAATTTTTCAGCACTGGGTACAGATTGCACCAATATCCAGGACCTCTTGACTGGGGCAGCGCTAACCGGGGCCCAACGCGATGATGATATTTACTGCTCCAGAGGGTCGTCTTTTATGGGCTCCGCCAGATTTAGAGTAAGCGGCCTGCGCCCCTTCCTCATCACGCCCGAGGACCAGGATCAGTTCATCAATGGGGTATTGATGAACGCAGCCCCCGATTACATTTTCAACGGCTCCGGCCCCAGTAACTCCGGATCAGACGACACCCACAGTTTCACCTACGACCCCTTCGCAACCGCCGAGCTCATCGAACGTATCCTGCGCAACCGCTGCGTCAAGGCCGTGTACGTGCCCGACCCCTGGCTCATGCGGCGCCTGAGAAGTCAAACTAGGGTTATTTATAGACCAATGACCGAAGAAGACCGCTTCACCGTAGAGGTAGGCACCACGACCTGCACGGAAGGGAGCGCCGCACGATGAGATCACGCAATATGTTTGCCGCCCTGCTGCTCTTGGCTCTCTTGCTATCTGCGTTGCCCACTCAAGCAGAGCAAGACACAAAGGCCACGCCCCCGCCCTGCCAAGCCACGCCCTTCCCCTTCGCTCGCCAGCAAAGCAAGCGCGACTTCAAGCAGCTGCTCGATCGTCTGCCACGCCAGCACGTAGTGGAGTTTTTCTTCCACGAACTCTCCGCCCCCAAAAAAGAAAATGAGCCTGAGCGCATCACGCCTATCTTGGGCACTTACCTGATCCACACCGAGCAGAATAAAAACCTGCGTAGCCTCTACCAGGGCCTAGCCTGGGCCACTCATGTGGAACTGGGCGAGATCTGTGAGCTCCTCGCGAAAACCAAGGCCGCCAAGCCGCGACCGTAAAAAGGTACGCCGTTACTTTTTATGACGCAGTGAGTCGCAAAAAGTAACGGCGTACCTTTTTGCTGCCAGGGCGCGCTCGAACTCCGCGAGGGGCAGGGCCGTGGCCTTGCTCCGTTCTTTTCTCAGCCCTGGCGTCACAAGGTAGCCCTTACCGAAGGCACGCTCCACCGACTGAAAGTCCCAGTCGCTGACGCTCGCCTGCCATTTGACTTCCACGGGCAGCACGAGAGAGCGAGAGCGGTCCATGACCAAGTAATCCACCTCATTCCCTGAAGAGCTTTTCCATGTAAATATGTTCCGTGGAGCAGAGAGCCCTTCGAACAACCGGGCTTCAAATTCCTTCAGCAGGATCGCCCCCACTGCCCACTCCGCCCGTGCCGCCTCATCGTTGGCGGGGCCCTGACGCAAGGCTTGGGCCAGAAAACCAAGAGCCGGATCGATGCGCAGGAACTTGCGATCCTTTTTGGGGGCGACACGGCCCCGTGCCGTGTCGTAGGAACAAATCGAAGCGATGAGGTACGCATCACCAAGGGCGTCGAGGTATCGCCGCACGGTATCCGGCTTAGAAGCCGTGCCCTTGGCGAAGGCGCTGTAGCTGATGGCGTGAGCGCCCACGGCGCACAGCCTGCCGATGACTTCACCGGCAAGGCCGCGGTCCAAGCGGCGACGGCTGAACTCGTAGAATACAATGTCTTCAAAAATGGAGAAACCCTCCAGCGGATCCCAGGTTTTCGCCTCCTTCCGCGCACGGAGGTAACCATTGATGCGAAAGGGAAAGCCCCCCACGCTGAGGAAATCCTTTACTGCGTCTTCAGCGCTCACACCATGGGACGCGACCAGCGTCGAGAACTGCAAGGGCCCCACGGGCAACAGCACACGGTCGGGATTTTCCGCTCTGCCCCGTCGCCCCGCCATGCGTTCCGCGCCAGCCTTGAGGTCATAGGAACTGCTGCCCGTGAGCAGGATGGAGCGGTTGTCCAGAAGGCCATTGTCCCGATATTTTTTAATGACCTTCTGCCAACCAATGACTGAAGTGACTTCATCGATGAAGATGAACTCAAAACCATCCCCACGCTTTGATTGAAAGGTCCGCAAGATCAGCTCTTCAAGCTGACGTGGAGTGCGGATGGTGTCGAGGTTGAGCCACAAAATAGATCGAGGCAGTACCCCATGATCTTCAATGAGAGACGCGATGAGCAGCTTGAGGGTGGCAGTTTTCCCCACCCGCCGGGGCCCCCGCAGCGTAAAAACACTATGAGTTTGAAGGTCTTCAAGTGAGAAGGGTTTGGGGTGGTATTGAAAAAGGGCCTCACGAGCCCGCATCAGGTCCGAATCCTGCCAAAGACCCCCCTCAAACCACCAAGAATTCTCAATAGTTAGATCCATTATGGCATTATAACCCCTCAAAGGGTCATAATGCCATATCTTTTAACCCCACCTCATCGGTAGTAGAGCCGCACAGCCTCGTCGATGCAGTCCCGTAGTTTTTCACGAAGGCGCCGCAGGCGCTCTGTGCGGGCGGCAGGGATGCCCGGCGCTTGCAGCGCGTGGTCGAAACTGCGATCCAGCGCACTGAAGTCATAGCTGGGATCAATGCTGCGCCCGCGTACCGCCACGGCGGCTAAGCTGCGTAGCTCCATAATTTCGCTGTCAGCAAAGTGCAGGATGCGGCGCCCGTCATCAACAGCACCCTCGCGAGCGGAACCGATGGCGAGCCTCAACACGATGTCCCGGGTGGCGCGATCCCGGGGCTCCCCCACTGGCGATGGAGGTTCTGCGTTCCGCCCGGGGCGGGCTGGCTCCACGTCGATGAACATCCCCTCCGCGTCGGGCACGAGCCTTGTCCGCGCCGCATCGGCGGGCACCGGGTTGTTCCAGTCCGTATGCCATTCGCCATCCGCGCCTAAATATTCGTAATGCATGGGCACCAGGCACGCCTGCACCGTGGACCGTCGCAGCACGCTTTGCACCACCGGCGCGAATTCCACGCCGGTATCACAGGCATAGAGAGCCACCGGTGCTGAAGGCGCCATCACCCGCTGGATCAGCGGCGCCATGAGCACGACGTCACGGGAGTAAAGCATGCCCACATTGATGCGCCGCCACTGGCCCCGGGAAACCCTGAGGTCAGCGCTCCACGTCACGGGGAGCAGCAGATCCTTGGGCCCCAGCACCAGCGCGCTTTCGATGCCATGACCCGTGTAGGTCAGGGAACGAACGGAGTTGCTGCCGAGAAGACGCAGGAAATTAGATAAATCTTGTTTATTTATATCCTCGAAAATCACGATGCTCCGCCGGCACCGCTCATAGGCGGGGGTTACCGCCGCGGGCCCACAAACTTCCTCGAGTCGATCCTGATAAACCGTGAGCCCCGCAAGTCTTTGATTGAGGCCATCATCCTCAAGGGCATGGCCGATGATGATGAGGTGACGGGGTTGCCGCGGGCCATCCCGTAGGATTTTACATTCCTCCAGATACTGCTGGATGAGGGCCAACCGGTGTTCAAGGATCTGCTGCTCGCGCCCCTCTTCCCCGGGGTTCAGCCGATCAATGCGATCATTCTTGGCATGAAACCCACGCTGGTATTGGCGCACCGCCGCCGTTCCGCCGACCACGAGGCGGCGGATCTGGGGAAAGACCTCGTCCCAGCAATGCTCAAGCTCGCAGCCCGCGTTGTCGGCATGGGCCGGTTGGAAACCACCACTGAGCATCGCGCAAAATAGCAAAAAGCGCCCGAGAAAGGCCATGGGCCATGATCTCATTTCCACTACGTTCTTGGCAGTGGATCGATTTTTCCTATTAGTCCAAAAACTCCAGCTGGGCGAAGCGCAGGATGAATTTCTTCACCCCCACATGCTTGAAGTCCACGGTGACTTTGACGTCCATGCCGGAGCCTTCCGAGGCCTTGATGACGCCGGGGCCGTAGTTGGGGTGTTTGACCGCCTTGCCCGCCAGCGCGCCGCCGCTGCCCGCCACCACGGGGGCGTCGTCCCGCACGTAGCGAGGGGCGTCGTCCTCGCTGGAGCCCCAGTCGTCGGCATTGAACCGCCGGGCCCCGGGGGCGAGGTCGTGGTAATCCATGTACTTGGCGGGGATCTCGTTGAAGAAGCGCGAGGGGTCCTGGAACAGGATGTTGCCGTAAACGCGCCGACTCACGGCGTGGGACATGTATAAAAGTTGTTTAGCGCGGGTCATGCCCACGTAACAGAGGCGGCGCTCCTCTTCGATATCGTCGGGGTCGGGCTCCTCGTCGTGGCGGATGGACGGGAACAAGCCCTCTTCGCAGCCCACCATGAAGACGAGGGGGAATTCGAGGCCCTTGCTCGTGTGCAAGGTCATGAGGGAGACCAGCCCCGCCGCCGCGTCCTGCTCCTCGTCCGTGGTGCTGGCCAGGGTTACGCTCTCTAAGAACGCGGTGAGCAGCTCACCGGCCCTGGGGTGCTCCCTGCCCTCCATGAATTGGCGCTGGGACGCCTCGAACTCGGCGATGATGGAGTCGAACTCCTGCAGGTTGTCCACCCGGGCCCGGGCCTCTTCGGTATTCTCGAGCTTGAGCTCCTGCACATAACCCGTGCGGTCCAAAACCTCGTGATAGAACTCGGTGAGGCTCATGGTGGGGGCAAGGCCCCTCAGCGCCACGATCATCCTGCGAAAATCGCCCACTTTTTTCGCCGCGGCCCCCGTCAGCGTTCCGTTGCTGATGGCGAGCTCAATGGCGTCAAAGAACGTCAGCCCCTGCTGGAACTGGATGGCTTCCACCTTTTCAACGGTGGTCTTGCCGATGCCCCGCCCCGGGACATTGATGATGCGCTTCAGGCTCACGGAGTCCGTGGGATTTAAGAGGGCCCGCAGGTAGGCGAGCACGTCTTTGATTTCTTTGCGGTCATAGAACTTCAGCGCGCCGATGATGTTGTAGGGCACCTTCTCCCGCCGGAGCACGTCTTCGAAAATCCGGGACTGGGCGTTGGTGCGGTAGAACACGGCCACGTCCCGGAAGCTGAAGCCGTCTTCGCCGCAATGCTCTTTCAGGCGGCGCACCACAAAGGAGGCCTCGCTGTGATCATCAGGGGTTTGGATGCGCTGGATGTTGGCGCCGGGCTCGTTGTCGGTCCAGAGGCGCTTCACCTTGCGGGTGGTGTTGTGGGCGATGAGGTCGGAGCTGGCGTTGATGATGGTCTGGGTGGAGCGGTAGTTTTGCTCGAGCTTGATCACGCGGGCCTGAGTGTAATCTTGCTCGAAATCCAGGATATTTTTGATGTCGGCGCCGCGCCACCGGTAGATGGATTGGTCTTCATCGCCCACCACGCAGAGATTTTTATGGAGGGCGGCGAGCTGGTTCACCACGAGATACTGGGCCCGGTTGGTATCCTGATACTCGTCGACGTGGATGTAGCGGAAGAGCTGCTGGTAGCGCGCCAACACGTCGGGATTGTCCCGGAAAAGCTTGTAGACCGCGGTGATGATCTCGCCGAAGTCGATGGAGTTGGCCTTGTACATTTCTTGTTGATACATGGCGTAGAGTTTCGCGAGGTTCTTCGTGAATACGTCGAACTCGGAGGCATCGATGTCCGCGGGCTCTTTGGCGGCGCACTTGGCCTCGTTGATGGCGTACTGGAAATTCTTCGGCGAGAACATCTTGTCGCTGAGGTTCAGTTTATTGAAGCACTCTTTGACCAGGGACAGCTGATCGGAGTCGTCCATGACGTTGAACTGGGCGGTGAAGGGGAGCCTCGCGAGCTCGCGGCGCAGGATGCGGATGCACACCGAATGGAACGTGCCGATCATGGGCTGGGCGCTGCTGTGGCGCCCGGCGAAACCCTCGGCCCAGAAGGGCACGGGCTTCCAGCTCTCAGGGGTGTGACCCAGGGCGTGGGCGACGCGCTCCCGCATCTCGCCGGCGGCCTTGTTGGTGAAAGTCACCGCCAGGATATTCTCGGGGGGCACGCCACAACCCTCGATGAGGTGGACGATGCGGGTGGTGAGCATTTTCGTTTTGCCGGAGCCAGCGCCTGCGATGACCAGCACGGGGCCCTCGGTGGCAAGCACCCCCTCTTTTTGGGGGCCGTTCAAACCCTGGAGATATCTGAGATGTTGTTCGGTCATGATGTCCATGGAGGGGGCAACCTACGGAGGACTCAGCGGCTTGGCAACTGCTACAACAACGCCGCCGCGGCGCAAAAAACTTTCCACGAAGTCTCGGAAATGTGACTTCCGCGGGGATGTGAGGGGGTCGGCATGGGTCGGAAGTCACATTTTAGAGACTTCGCGGACAGGTCCCGCGAAACTAATCCGCCGCGCTATCAACGCTGGGCGCGGCATCGCTGCCGCCGCTGGGCCTGGCACGGGCCGTGCCGCCGCCGCAAGCCTGTAAGTTCCGTAACCTCGTGGTGAAGGTGCGCAGATTCCGGCGTAAACCACGCAAATCATTTTGTAACTCACGCAACCGACTCGCACTTTCGCGTTTCACGATTGGAACACGGGCCTCTTGGTGGCTGATCTGGCGTTCCAACATCGTGATGCTGTCTCGCGCAAAAGCCCGGGCCGCATCGAGCGCCGCAGGGGTCTTGTTCCTGTCCGCCACTGGACAGCGGCCCCTCGACTGAGCGAAGGCCACTGGCGGCACGAGCAATAGAGCAAAGCACAGAATGAGTTGCAGCATGATGACCCCCTATGAATAGTCTACCCATCCCGCCCGCGCTATCAACTCGTCCTGTTTGTTCACGCCCGGCAAAAGTTACCGCCGCTGGCCCGAGAACTCTCGCCGCAGTAACCTATACCTGTGGCCCAAGACGACAAGGGCGGCCCGCCGCCGCCCGCCCCCATCCCGTTGCTCATCTTCCACCCACTGACACCCAGCGTGGAGCAAGCCCTGCCCTTTGTTTTCACCGGCGATGTGCCCTACCAGCTCAGCGTCCATCAACTAAATAGAGATAGTTTGGACATAGTGGAGGACCATGCGCCGTCCATCGCCCTCTTTTCAGTGCTTGATGAGGATACCCGCGAGCAGCTCCGCGACATGATGCGCACCCGCGTGGAGGAACGCCAAAAAGACGGCAAGTCCAAGTATGACCCCTTGGTGCGCATCGTGCTGGTGTCCGAAGAGCGCAAAGGCATGGTGCTGGACCGCTGGCAGGAGCTGGGGGCCCATGAGGTCATGCTGGCCCCCATCCTCTCGCGCCCGCTCTTGAGCAAGCTGGAACGCCACTACCGCAAGCTCCTCGACGTGGAGAAGCGCGAGCAAGAAGACGCCGAGCGGGAGGGCCGAGCCGAAGCCCGCGCCCGTGACCGCGCCCAACGGCTCAAAAAAGCCAAAGAGAAAGCCGCGGAAAAACCCAGATTCGTGATTCATGGCAAAGCCCTCGGGCCCAACACCTTCCTTTTCCCTGCGGGGGACGACGATGAGGCGACCTCCGATGAGACCGTCACCCCCCACCGGGTCGTGATCTCCATCGAGGTGGATGCGGCGGTGATGCCCCCCGGCGAGGGCATATGGGTGAAAAACTCCCATTACCCCGAGGATGGGGACGGCGAAGCCGCCTCGGATTGGGTTGTGGGCAACGTGGGCGTCCTCGCGGAGGGCGGCGTGAACAAAGACTTCGACAAAAAAACAGTGAGGTACCGCTTTTTCGGCCAGAAGCCCGTCTATGACAAGGGCAAGAAGGCCTGGATCTTCATGGGCAAGGCGCCCAAGCTCTACGGCCCGTTCCGCACGCCGAGCGACGAAGAGGAGGCGGCGACCCGGGCCCGCAACCCCAAACACAAGCCGCCCGAGCTGGAAAAGCCCGAGAACATGGCCTTCTGCGCATCCAAGGGCAACGGCGTGTTTTTTTTCAAAAACCAGGTGGAGCCCAAGAAAGCCGAGGTTTTATTTTACACGCAAGAGCAGTGGGAAAAGAGTCCCATGAGCTTCTTCGAAAAAGATGAAGCCAAGGGATTCTGGCAAGACCACCGCGCACCCGAGGATGAAAAAGCGGGGACCAAGGATTATCGCGAAGCCGGGAAAGACGAGCATCGCGCTCAGCAGCGCCACGGGGCCTCCCGCCCCGATGAGGCCGCGACTAAAAAATCCATTGCCCCCAGGGCCGATGCCCCACCGAGCACAGCCCCCTCCGACAGCGAAGACGACCTCGACTCCGCGCTGCTCCACGCCCTCAAAGAGGCGCGCCGCGGCAGCAAGTAACCCCAATCTGGCAGCGGTGGCATCCTTGCCCTCGACATGATACGCGGGCGACACCACCCCCAAGGAGGTCCCCCATGCGGAAAATCATGTTCCTGCTGCTGTGCCTGATGATTTCTCTCATCACACCCCGCGCCCACGCAGACAGCACCGTGGTGAGCGACTCTACCCGCTACACCTTGCATCTGAGACACGATCCCCAGGTGATTCTCCCACTGCGAGAAACGGTATTCTGGGCGGACCTCGTGCAAACCGCTGACGGGGCACCGGTCACGGAATTCACCCCCGTGTCTCAACGACGCAACCCCGCCACGGGGCAGAACGAGTGGGTGGATACTGACGGCAACGCTGTAACCACGGGAAAAACCGTGAGCACCCACCTCTGGATGCAAATGGGGGATCATGGTCATGGCGCCAGCGCCACCGAGACCCGGGCAGAACCTCGGGGCTCCCATCACCTCATTGTACGGAAAGCATTCTTCAGCATGCCCGGCCGCTGGCAGCTCATCTTTACCTTCAAAAATGGCGCTGATGTTCTAGATCGTGCGGTGGTCCCATGCATGCTGTAATCCCGCCGCTACTCACCCTGCTCTTCTCGCTAAACTCTCTTGCACTCGTGCCGCCCCAAGGCGGCAAAGACGTGGTGACCGGAAAAGAAATCAAAGTCACCGCTCCGACCAAAGCTCGGGTCGTGGTGTTTCTTTCAGCACATTGCCCCTGCTCCGCGGCCCATGAGTCGGTGTTGGCAACCCTGCATCAGCGCTTTACCCCCCAGGGCGTGGAATTCCTCGCCATCAACTCCAATGCCAACGAAACCGAGACGGAGAGCAAGGCCCATTTCACCAAGGCCCGTCTGCCCTTCCCCGTCATTCATGACCCCAAGGCCAGTTGGGCTGACCAATTTGGCGCGCTGAAGACGCCACATGCCTTCGTATTGGATGGCAACAACGATGTGGTGTTCTCCGGTGGCGTGGACGACAGCCGAGAGGCAAAACCTGACAGCAAACAATACCTTGCCCTAGCATTGGAAGCAGTGCTCGCGGGACGCAAGCCGGATCCCTCCTCGGTGAGAGCCATCGGCTGCGTGATCACAAGACCATGAAATTGACCGTGAATTTTCTATGCCTCCTTCTCGCAGGCTGTGGCCGCTCCCCCCTCCTTCACCATGAGGAAGAAAAAAAACCGGGTGAAGCCCCTCGCATTGAACAAGCGGACGCCTCTGGTTGTCGGCTGAGCTGGCCCCGAGGGGATAACAGGCTCTGCGCCACCCCCCAATGGCTACTGCCCCCCATTGTGGGGGAAAATCGCATCCGCCTGAACTTCAATGAGAGCATTGCCAACGCCACCATCGATGCCTCGGCGGACATGCCAGACATGGGCCATGGCACTTCGCCGATCTCCCAAGTTATCGTGGATGATCACACCATCGACTTAAACGAAGTGTGGCTCATCATGAATGGCCGTTGGGTGATCCGAGTGAGGGTGAATGGCGCGGAGTCGAGCTGGAGCATAGAGCTATGAGCGGCATCTTCTCTTTGCTCTTCCTTTTTTTAACGATGCCTTTGCTGAGCACCAGCGCCCAGGCCGCACCGTGTTGCAGCGGCGCGGTGGTGATGCCCACGCTCATCACCACGGACAGCAAGGCCCAGCTCGCGGGTCGCCTCATGGGCACCCAAGCAGTGGGGCGATCGCGCATGGACGGTACGAGCGTGTTCCATCGAGATGGCAATACTGACAACACCGTGCTTTGGGAACTGGCCGGGGCCTACGCGCTCTCACCCCGGTGGCAGATCCACGGCGCGGTGCCTGTAAGCTTGAGGGCCCGGGGCATAGATTCCCTGAAGGAGAACCACACGGGCCTCGGTGACGTGAGTGCGGGGGGGGCCTTTGAAGCCCTGGAAGAGCTGCTCTTCAACCCTTACAAACCCCGGGTGTGGGTTTTCATGGATGTCACCATGCCCACGGGCCGCTCTGCATACGATGACATCACTCCGCTGGCGGCAAGCGTGCATGGTCGCGGCAGCTGGGCCGCCACCATGGGGGCCTTCGCCGGGAAAACATGGGGCGGCTGGGACGCTGCCCTCTCGGCCCAACACGGGCGTTCCCTGCCATCACGGCACGACGTCAACGGCCGCTCCGTGCTGGTTCGGCCCGGTGCAGTCACAGCCCTCACCGCCGCCGGGGGGCACAGCTTCGGCGAGCTTCGCCTGGGCCTCTCCGTGGGACCCACCTGGGAACAACGCACCATGAGCGACTACTCTTCGAGTCGCGATACAACCGATCGGCTCTGGTGGACCGTCGGCGCTCAAGCTTCTCTCATGGCCGACGACCACTGGAGCTTCACCGCAAGCTACAATGACCAAACCCTCCTCGGCCCGACCTATAATGCGGTGCTGGGCAGAAGCATGGGTCTTGCCGCAATCAGACGCTTCGACTAGCGCACGACGGATACCAGAGCATTCGATTTATTTCTTTTCAGGCGGCAACAGCACGGTATCGACGACGTGTACCCACCCGTTTGAGGCCGACACGGTCCCGAGCACTTTCGCATCATTGATGCGAATCTCTTTGCCCTTCAGCGCGACCTTCACGTTTTCCATGTTGGCCTGGTTCAGCGTCTCTCCATTGGTAAGGGCATTGGGGCCCTTGCCGCCCTTGCTTCCAACGTACACATGGTACTCGAGGATGTGCTGGAGCTTGCCCTTGTTCTCGGCTTTCTTCAGCGTATCCAGCGTGCCCTCTGGGATCTTTTTGAAAGCAGCATCGGTGGGCGCGAATACCGTGAACGGACCCGGGTTAGCGAAAAAATCGACGTAGTCGGCTGCCTGCAACAGCTCGACCAGAATTTTATGATCAGGAGAACCGGTCGCCACGCCCACGATGTTGGGCTTCTTCGAGACGTCACCCTTGATCGCGCTTTGCCCCGGTTCACCGGCATGGGCGCCAACGAGAGTTGCGAGGAAAAGTGCTGCTACTGCTGTTACAGACCTAAACATAGAGCCTCCGGAGTGAATGATTACTTTTTCTTCTTACTGGGAGCGGCCGGCTTTCCGTCGATCTCACGGAGATATTCGAGCACGGCACGCGCCTCTTCTTGCGAGATATTCTGAAAGGTCATGGGCACCATGAACTCACCCAACAGTCCCTTGGCCGTCTCGTCTTCCTCGAGCATCTGCGCGGGATTGAGAATCATATTCATAATCCATTCGGGCTTGCGTCGCTGGGTGACCCCCCTCAATGCCGGCCCCACATACCTCTCTTCGCTTTTGTGGCAGGCGGAACACTTCGCAGTGAACACCTTTTTTCCCCTGGCAACCAGTGCAACATCAATTTTTTCCAGTGAAACGTCTTTAACGGGACCAATTCCCTTGCCGCTGTCAGCGAGGGCCAGTGCCCCCAGCATGAATGGGACAATCATTCCCAATGTGAGCCCATAATGGCCCGTTGCCGATCTCATCTTCCGTCTCCTTTTCTTAAGTAGAATATGAAGCGACATGAAATGTAATGCTTTCATATCGCGACAACCCTAACGTATACCAAAAAAAAGAGAGAGGCACTCATGAACAGAAAACTATCAATGACAAAAGCACTGACCCTTGGCGGCATCATAATCGCCGCCGCGCTGGGCCTTAGCAACAGGAATGAAGTTCTCGGAGGGCCGCCGCGCGCGGCGATCGCTTCGAACGCAGCCGAGAAGGTCTATGTTCAGCCAGGTAAACATGATTCATTTTACGCTTTCCTGTCCGGTGGCTTCAGTGGCCAAGTCTCGGCCTACGGCCTACCCTCGGGACGGCTGCTGAAGGTGATCCCCGTGTTCTCGGTCAATCCCGAAAATGCATATGGTTTTTCGGAAGAAACGAAGGGCATGCTGGGCACTTCCCATGGTTTTGTGCCCTGGGATGACTCGCACCATCCTTGGCTTTCGCAGTCCAACGGTGAAAATGACGGTCGCTGGCTGTTCATCAATGCCAACAACACGCCTCGCATCGCCCGCATCGACTTGTCCACATTCAGAACAGTCGAAATTCTCGAAATCCCGAACTCAGGCGGCAACCACGGCTCGCCCTTCGGAACGATGAACACGGAGTATCTCATCGCCTCCACCAGGTTCTCGGTACCCATCCCCAACAAGGACGTGTCGATCGCCGCGTACAAAAAGAAGAAGTCCTTCGACGGCACGATCAGCTTCATCAAGGTCGACCCGAAAGAGGGTCACATGAAAATAGCGTTCCAGCTGCTTGTTCCAGGCATCGACTATGACCTCGCCCACTGCGGCAAGGGGCCGTCGCATGGCTGGTGTTTCTTCACAAGCTACAACTCAGAGCGTGCGCACACGCTGCTTGAAGTGAATGCCTCAAGAAATGACAAAGACTTCCTCGCTGCCGTGAACTGGAAGGCAGCGGAGGCCTGCGTGGCGGGGGGCAAGGCAAAAGACTTCAGCTCGAAGCACGTGCACAACCTCTATAGCGAGAGTACGCACAACACTACGGTTGAGCGCCTGAGCTCGACCAAGATGCTCAACGTCAAAGACTGCCCCGGGGTCATCTATTATATCCCGATTGCCAAGTCACCCCACGGGTCTGACGTAGACCCCAGCGGGCAGTACATCGTGGGCGGCGGCAAGTTGGCCGCGCAGATCACGGTGTATTCATTTGAGAAGCTTAAGAAGGCCGTAGAAGAGAAGAAATTCGCAGGCGACTACGACGGCGTGCCGATTCTCGACTATGCCTCGGTACTGGCAGGCGAAGTGCAGAAGCCCTGCCTCGGGCCGCTGCACACCGAGTTTGACGGCAAAGGCTTTGCCTACACCTCGTGCTTCGTGAGCTCTGAAGTGGTCAAATGGCAGCTGGGAACCTGGCAGGTGGTCGACCGCATGCCTACCTACTACTCACTGGGACACCTTATGATCCCAGGGGGTAATACGATGAAACCCTCGGGTCAATACGTGTTCGCCATGAACAAGATCACGAAGGACCGCTATTTGCCCACGGGTCCCGAGCTCAACCAGGCGGCACAGCTCATCGACATCTCTGGCAAGAAGATGGAAATGCTTCTCGACTTCCCGACGATCGGCGAACCACACTATGCCCAGGGCATCGCCGCCGAGAAAATCACAAGCCATCAAACCAAAATCTACGAACTTGAGGCCAACAAGCACAAGTACGCGGTTAAATCCGAAGAAGAGGCAAGGGTGGTCCGCAGCGGCAAGGATGTACATGTGTATATGTCGTCCATCCGCAGCCACTTTTCGCCGGACAACATAGAGGGCATCAGAGTGGGAGACGACGTGTTCTTCCACGTAACTAACCTCGAGCAAGACTGGGACATCCCCCATGGCTTCTCGGTACTGGGCGCCAATAGCTCGGAACTCCTGATTATGCCGGGCGAAACAATGACGATCAAATGGCAACCGAAAGAGGCAGGCATCTACCCGTTCTATTGCACCGACTTCTGCTCGGCGCTGCACCAAGAAATGCAGGGTTACATCCGCGTCTCAAAGGCTGGCTCGAGCGTGCCGCTGAAATATGGCACGAATGTGGATCTATAAGCAGTAAGCTAAGCGCATAAGTAAGACGGATATGAGAACGCTCGACATCATCTCAAAGCTACCAGAGAATATGCTGCGCAGGGCAGTGGCCATCGCGTCGCTGCTGCTCATATCCGTCTATTTTTTTCCACTTTGGCAGATTGAGCTCTGGGCCCCGCAGTACCCCGAAGGTCTTTTTATGACAATCTGGATCAATAGGATCACGGGCGACATCCGCAACATCAACATCCTCAATCACTACATCGGGATGAAAAAAATCCTGCCTGCGGATTTTCCAGAGCTTCGCCTCTTCGCACCGGTATTTGGGGGACTCATCGCGACGGGGCTGGCTGCGAGCCTGAGCGGAAAACGGGTTTTGATGTACCTTTGGATCGTGCTTTTGCTCACGCTTGCCGTGGCTGCAGCCGCGGATTTCTATAATTGGGAGTATCGTTTCGGGCACGAGCTGAGCCCCGACGCCGCGATCAAGGTCGAGGGCATGGCCTATCAGCCGCCACTGATCGGCGTTCGCAGCCTCCTGAATATCTCAGCATGGTCACTGCCGGGCCTCGCGGGCTACTGCGTGCTGCTCTCGACACTTATTGCAGGCTTCGCGTTGGCCATCGACGTGCTCCAGAGGCGTCGCTTAGCCATTGTTCTCGCGTTATTCGCGTTTGCTGGCTGCTCGATGACGGGGCCATCACCCATCGACTTCGGGCACGACCAATGCGGCAATTGCAAAATGACCATCACTGACCATCGTTTTGGTGGGGAATTAGTGACCAAGACGGGAAAAACATATAAATTCGATGCCCTGGAGTGCATGTCGAGTTTCATGAAAAATCAGAATCTGGCGGATGTATCGATCTACGTGCTCGATGCGACCAACAAAGGCAAGTTCATCGCCGCGGAGAAAGCGCTATTCCTCCGCAGCAAGAAAATTCATGCGCCCATGGGCGATGCGATTCTCGCCGCACCAGACAAGGCTGCCGCGGATCGCCTCATTGGCGAAGCGGGAACAACAGGTATTTTGACATGGAGCAATATTTCTCAAAGCTTGGCAACACCGCTTTCCTCACCTTCGCACTGATCTGGGCCAACTGTGCGCTTGCCGCCCCACGGACCGCCCCGGAGCTGAGAGTCTGCGCGGAATGCGCGTTGAAAACCATCACTCAGGCGCTGGCGGCCGCTCCGTCAGGGAGCACCATCCGGGTCGCCCCCGGGCGCTATACTGATGCACCGATTGTGATCGATAAAACCGTCGCCCTGCTCGCTGAAAAAGGCGCGGTGCTCGACAGCGAGGGCAGGGGCGACGTCATCACGATCAACGGGGCCAGTAACGTACGCATCGAAGGCTTTGAACTGCGCGGTTCGGGGTTCAGCTACACGAAAGAGCTCGCCGGAATCAAAATCGAAAGCGCGAAGAATTGCGTTCTTAAAAACAATACTCTGGCCCGAAACTCGTTTGGGATCTATCTGGCTGCCTCAGAGGGCTGCCGCGTCGAGGGCAACCGTATCACCGGCATCCCAAAAACAGAAACTGATACCGGTAACGGGATCCATATCTGGCAAGGAAGCCACCACGTGATCAGCGGCAACGAAATTTCAGAGTCGCGCGATGGCATCTACTTTGAATTCGTCTCGGATTCACGCATTGACCACAATCACTCACACGATAACATCCGCTATGGTTTGCACTTCATGTCTTCGAACCGCGACGCATATACCGGCAACGTATTTACCAGGAACGGCGCCGGCGTGGCGGTGATGTATTCACGAAAGATCGAGATGATCGATAACGAGTTTTCGCACAACCAGGGCACCGCAGCCTATGGGCTGCTGCTCAAGGAGATCTTCGACAGCGTCATCCGGGGAAACCGCGTGGTGGACAATAGCGTGGGCATCTATATGGAGGGTTCGAACCGCTCGGCCATCGAAAACAACTACGTTGCCCGCAACGGATGGGCGCTCAAGATCATGGGTAGCTGCGAGAATAATGTTTTCACTAATAATGATTTTTCGGGAAATACCTTCGATGCCGCCACCAACTCGAGCTTCAGCGACAATGAGTTCAGGAAAAACCACTGGAGCAGCTACAATGGCTACGACCTCAACCACGACGGCGTGGGCGACCACCCGTTTCGCATGTCGAGCCTTTCCTCCATCATCGTCGAGCGCGTGGACTCTTCATTCATTTTACTGCATAGTTTTCTCTTCACGCTGTTCGACGAGATCGAGCGCGCTCTCCCCGAGCTGACTTCCGAGCGCCTCATGGACACCGAGCCGCTCATGAAATCACCCCTGCGAAATGAGGCCCGCCGATGATCGAAGTACGAGGACTCAAGAAATCATTTGGACCGATCGACGCGCTGCGTGGAATTGATCTGCGCATAGTGCCCGGCGCCGTAACCGGCGTATTGGGCCCCAACGCCTGCGGAAAGACCACGCTCATCAAGTCGATTCTGGGACTCGTGCTCCCCGACGCCGGAGAAATCTGCATTGTCGGCCACCCCATCAACCGCGACTGTGAGTACCGCGGGCAGATCGGTTATCTGCCTCAGAGCCCTGACTTCCCGTCGAACCTTTCCATCAAAGAGCTCTTCGCGATGATGGAAGATGTGCGTGGCCAAAAGGCGCCACGCCGGGAAGAGCTCATTGCGCTCTTCGGACTTGGCGACTTCATGAACAAATCATTTGCCGTTCTATCGGGAGGCACCAAACAGAAGGTCAGCGCGACACTGGCGTTCATGTTCGATGCGCCAATTCTGATACTCGACGAACCCACCGTCGGCCTTGACCCCGTGGCAGCCCTGCACCTGAAAGACCTCATTAGGAAGGCCGCAAGCGGCGGCAAGTGCGTACTCATGGTCTCGCACATCATTTCAGAGATCGAGCAGCTCGTTTCACAAATGATATTCCTGCTTGACGGCAAAATTCTTTGCTCGGGCCCCGTAGACGATATCTTGAGACGCACGTCCACGGACCGCCTCGACGAATCCCTCGTGCGGTTGATGACCGGAAAGCACGCACGATGATTCTCAAGAAACTTTTCAAGTATGAGCTCCTCAATATCATGCGCAATCGCTGGGTGTTCACGTTCGCGGGGCTGCTGCTTGTGCTGTCGTATGCATTTATCCACATCGCTGGCGACTTCTCGAAGGCGACTCTGAGTCTCTCAAGCGTGCTGACACTGCTGGTGCCGTTGGCGGCCTCGCTGTTTTCCGTCGTCTACTGGTACTACTCAGACCGTTTTACCGAAATCCTGCTGACGCAGCCCGTTCGCCGCGGCGATTTAGTCATGGCGCGCTCGTTAGCGCTCGCCCTCACTTGGGCGGCCACGCTGGCCCTGGGTATATTTCCGGCATTTCTGATGCTCGGCGGGCTGAGCTGGGGCGTGATCCTGCTTTTCGTGACAAGCGCATTACTGGCGTTTGTCTTCACGGCGATCGGTACGCTCATCGCGACGAGCTTCAATGATCGCATTCGAGGCATTGGGATGGCACTCGGCGTCTGGCTCTATTTCGGCATCATTCATGATGGATTGGTTCTGCTCCTGCTGCTGGCATTCAGGGATTATCCTCTCGATCTGCCCGCAGGCATACTTGGCGCCCTCAACCCGATTGGGCTCGTACGCGTCATTCACCTGATCCATTACGATGCCTCGTTGCTTTTGAGCTACAGCGGGGCACTGATGCGGAGTCTCATGATGGGCTGGCTGGGCTTGACGGTCGCGGGAGCCATCGGCCTGACCTGGCTCGCAGGCCCGATGTTGGCGGGATGGTGCCGATTTCGCGACAGGGACTTCTAGCGAAGTGAAAGGGCCCTTGTGAGCGGCGGGCCCTCGCTTTACAATTTTATGACATGAGAACCCTCATCCTCTTTTTCGCGGTGAGCCTGTCCACTGCCCACGCGCAGGTCTGTGACGTCATCGAAGGCGCCTGGCGCACCCAGCCCAGCCTCCACCGGTCAGTGCAGACGCTGGCGCCCACGGCCTCAGGCGCCACCACCGCCGCGACGCTCTTCGCCCGGGCCATCAGCCAGTTGAAAATCCTGGTCACTCTCTACCACCCCACGGTGTGGCCCCATCTCACCGCAAGGTACGCGGTGACCCCCGACTCAACAGAGGCAAGGCCCGTGGCTCATCTCAAGATGACGTTCCGATTTGGACCCTGGGGGTTCCAAGGCGCGGTACCCATCCAATACAGCTACTGCGGGTTCAATAATGCCGCCACGGGTACCTCAAGATTGCGCGTGCAGTTCGATCTGCGACGAGCCACCGGGGATCTGCGAGGGGTGATCTCCGCCATGCGCATCAACTTCTCGGCGGTGGACGCCGAAGACTCGACGGGCCGCATCAACGTCACCTCGACGCTGGGCATCCTGCCCGGCCCCGGCTACGGCAACCACGGCGAGGAGATGGAAGACTTCCTGCGAAAGCAGATCTACCCCTTCATGGATGCGCTGCGGACCCAGTACATCAACGTGCGTGATCAAGCGGAATTTATTTAAATGTTTGAGACGCGTAGTAGCTGAGCGCCTTCCGCCCCACTTCGCGATGGTAGCGGGCATCCACCAGGCTCTTGAAGAGGAGGCCCACCAAGCGGCCTTTGTCATCCACCACCGCCAAAGCAGGCGCCTGGCCCAGCTGGGCGTACACATCTTCAAGGGAGAGCTGGGCCTCAACGGACACCGCATCCTCATCCAAAAGATCCCGGGAGCTGATGCCCTTCAAATCGGGGTGGTTGGGCAAGCGGTCCAAGGTGAGAAGACCGCGAAAAAGATCTTCATCATCCACAACACCGAGAACATTATAGGGGGAGGCCATGGCCTGGCGCTGGATCTCGGCGAGGCTCGCGCTCTCGAGAATGGACGCATGGTCGGAAACCATGGCGTCCTTCACCTGAATATCAGAGAGGAGCCCCATGGAACGGCCACTGACCATGCGCATCCCCCTGCGAGTGAGCAGACGATCCACGAGGTTGGGGCTGCGTAAAGCACGCAACGCCAAACCCGCCCCACCCAACGCCATGAGAGAGAGCCACCAGAGATATCCATCATGAAGCACTTCCAGCGCCAGGGCCGCGGACGCCAACGGTGCGCCGAAGGCGGCGAGCACGGCAACGGGGGCAAGGGCCATGGCCATGGGCAAGGACCAAGACAGCCCCAGGGCATTTCCCACGGCATAGCCAAAAAGCGCGGTGATCAAGAGCAGCGGCGTGAGGAGACCGGAAGAACCAAAGAGCGCGCCAGCGATGAGCAATGCCGTGACGCGCGCCACCATGGCCACCGCCGCGGACGGCGTGGTGAGATGGGCCCAGGCCATTTCCTGCGCGAGGCGCCAGGGCTCATCCAAGGTCGCCGGAGTCGCAAGGGCGGTGAGAGCGAGTATCGCCGCGCCAGCCACCACCGCTCGCGTGGAGGACCACTTGATTTTCGCGGGCACCGCTTTGAGCTGCGCCAACGCCCAACCCAGCATGCTCAACATGCATGCCGCGGCGGCGCCGAGCAGGGCCATGGCGAGACCCGAGAGAAGCAGCGTGGTGCCCTCGGGCATGGTGGCCTTGTAACCCACAAAAAGGCTGTGGAGCACATCGTGGTGTTCAAGACCAAGGGGCGCGGACAGCAAGCGCCAGGCCCCGTAGGCGGCCAGCGCACTGGTGAAGGCCCCCACCCTGGCGCGGTTGCCCGCGCCACTGAATGCTTCGAGGGCGAGAAGAGCGGCGGTGGACGGAGCCCCCAGCACGACGCTGAATGCGCCCGCCAAGGCCGCATCAATGATGATCTGGCGGATGTCGATGTCATGGAGAAAAAACCGTGCGGAGCTCTTGGGGAAGCGAGACACCACGCCCTGTTGAACGGCCATGGCACCTTCGATGGCGAGGCCTTCGGCGCCGAAGATGCCGAAGAGCTGCCCCACGGATGACAGCGCCGCTCGCAGGGCCCAGCCCGCGGAGGTGACTCTTTGGATACCGAAATGAAATTCCTCAGCGAGGTCGGCGATGGGTTCGTTGAGCTCTGGGCTCTTGCGACCACGCTGTTGCAGCTCGAACAAGGCCAGCACGCCGAGGGCCATGGGCCCCACCCACAAACCGTTGGCCCCGAGGGTGGCGATGAACCCAGCACCCACGGACTGCAGGATGGCCCAGGCCACGGAAACGATGGTGCCGCAAAATGCGCCGATGATGGCAGAGAGGAGCATAGGGAAGATTGTACTCTATTATGGGGTCATTCTACTGTGACGGATTTAGCCAGATTCCGCGGTTTATCCACGTCGGTGCCCTTGAGAACCGCTGCGTGGTAGGAAAGCAGCTGCAATGGGATGGTGGCCAGCACCGCATCGCTCCAATCGCCGGCGAAGTCGAGGCCAACGAAATGGTCGGAGAGGCCCGCGAGCTGCTGGTCGCCGCGGTTGCCGATGCCGATGATGCGGCCTCCACGGGCCTTCACCTCTTGAAGATTCGAGATGTTCTTTTCATAGAGGGCATCTTTGGGCGCCAACACGACGATGGTCATTGACGGGTCCACCATGGCGATGGGGCCGTGCTTCAATTCACCGGCGGCGTAACCCTCGGCGTGACAGTAGCTGATTTCCTTCATCTTCAACGCGCCTTCGAGGGCAATGGGGAAAAGCAGCCCCCGCGCCACGTAGAGGAACCCCCGGGAAGCCAGCGTCTCTTCGGCAATGCGGCGGATGATGCCATCGAGGGAAAGCGCGCTCTGCACGACGTGGGGCAGCTTCAAGAAAAAGGCGACGTCGAGGGGCTTGCCTTTACCCCGGGCTTTGGCGGGCAGCACTTTGCGCTCGTGGGCGATGTATTGGCCGAGGAGCATCATCATGAGGATCTGGGTGGTGAAAGCCTTCGTCGAGGCCACGCCGATCTCCGGGCCCGCGGCGGTGAAAAAAGTCGTGTCCGCATCCCGGGCGATGGTGGAACCACGGACATTGCATATGGCCGCAGTGTGGGCACCATGGGCTTTCGCCTCGCGGAGAGCAGCAATGGTATCGGCGGTTTCCCCGGATTGGCTGACGGCGAGCACCAGCGTATCGGGGCCCACCACGGGGTCGCGATAGCGGTACTCACTGGCGAGGTCCACGGTGACGGGGATGCGGGCAACACTTTCGAGGATGTAGCGCCCCACGAGGGCGGCGTGCCAGGCGGTGCCGCAGGCGATCATGTGGATGCTTCGGATTTTCGGCAACACCTCACGGAGGGCGCCCATGTGGGGCACGCCGGTGTCCCGGTCAATCATGGAGTCCAGAGTGTCGAGGATGGCCCTCGGCTGCTCGTGGATCTCCTTCAACATGAAGTGGGCGTAGCCCTCTTTTTCCATGCTGGCGACAGTCCAGTCCAGCGTAGTGGGTGGCCGCGACAGGGGCTTCTGCTGGGCCACGGGCTTGTGGATGCTGTAGACGTTGATGCCCTCTTTGCGACAGATCACCATGTCCTCATTCTCGAGGAAAATGACGTCGTGGGTGTGGGCGATGAGGCCCTGGGCGTCGCTGGCGACAAAGGCGCCGCCGGATTTTTTGGAATAACCGGCGACCAGCGGTGTGCCATTACGCACTGCGATGACCATGTCGGGGTGATCATCATGGGCAACGACGATGGTGCAGGAACCGCGGAGCCGCAGAAAAGACGTGCGCACCGCTTCGGCGAAATCGAGGCCCCTCTTGATTTGTTCTTCGACGAGATGGCCGAAGAGCTCGGAGTCCGTTTCGCTCACCATTTTGCAGCCCTTGCCGGTGAGCTCGCCGCGGATCTCTTCGTAATTTTCGATGATGCCGTTGTGCACGAGCACCGTGCGCCCCGCACGGTGCGGATGGGCATTGACGTCGTTGGGCTTGCCATGGGTGGCCCAGCGGGTGTGGCCGATGCCCACGGTGCCTTTCAGCGGATGCTCGGCGAGGCGCTTCTCCATGTTGCCGATTTTGCCCTCGGCTTTGACGATGTCGAAGTGCGCGCCGTCGAAGCAAGCGATGCCCGCGGAGTCATAGCCGCGGTATTCGAGGAGACGGAGCCCGTCGAGGATGAAGCCGGGACAATCCTGGGAACCGATGTAGCCGATGATGCCGCACATGGGCTGAGTGTAACGCGGGGCCAGGGGTGGTGACAATGGCTGGGTGGGGCGCCATGAAGCGTGGGCCGTGGCGCCGCGGGGGGCCTGG
>CAYHWW010000001.1:33119-78736 GCA_964360145.1 uncultured Oligoflexia bacterium
GACTCGCCACTCCTTACCGTGCGGCATATGCGCGCACATGGGGGGGGGGGGGCGCCATCAAGCGGGCGACGTCCCCCCGGGCGAAACTTCGCGGCGATGATTTCAGTTCGGGGTCTGGGGCATGTTCCTCATCAAACGCGCTCGCCGCGAGGGGCACGCGCCCAGCCTCCTCATCGGCATTGCGCTCCTCGTCTACCCCTACTTCATCGAGAACCCTTACCTGCTCTGGGGCCTTGGGGCGTGCTCATTGATGTGTAAATTGACACTAGTGTCCAAAAACCCGGGCCCATCGCCCATTCAAAATATCGCGATAACGCGCCTGTTCGTCAGCCGTGAGAAAACTGCGGTCAATGAGCCGATCCCACGAAGCGCGGGCGTCACGGAACCGCCGCAGTACATCGCCGCGCACATTTTCATTGAGTCCCAGGCGCTCAGCGGCGAAGGAGGTGAGCAGGTCTTTTTTCGTGAGATTTTTCTTTTTGCCATTGAGGGGCAACGCGAACTCTTCCTTCGGATTTGCCAACACCATGGTGCTGTTCAGCAGATCATAGGCGGGTGTCAGCTCCCTTTTGCCGTCTCTCGTCATCAAGGAAAAATTTTTCAGGTGCATGTCCTCATTGCCGGTTAAAAAAGAGAAGAGCGTGCGCTCAAAAAGCCTCTGGTGCTCCAAGAGCGGAAATGAACAGAACTCTTTGATGATTTCCGCCACTCGCTCCATGCTGGATTGGTACTTGGTATCGCGATTTTCGCCGCTCAGCTGGGCGAAATCCTCCACATGGATGCGGGCCCCGCGTCCCGTGCGGTCAAAACGTTTGATGAAATAGACGAAGCCACCATCCGCGGCGCGAATCAGCCCGTGCAGCGGAACCTCGATGCCCACCGCGGCGGCAAGCCTCATGGTGAGGTCTTCATTTTCTGGCACGTGCTTCCAGCGCTCGATTTGGGGTTTCAGAATGAACCGCCCCTTCCTCTCCACGATTTTCAAAACCTCGCCCTTCACATCAAGCACGGCGGAGATCTTGGGTTGCACGCCTTGAATAGAAAGCTTTGACGCCGCGGCTTCGCTGGCGCGTAGCAATTCCGCGGCGGTCAGAGAGAGGGGCTGTAGATTTTTCAGCCGTGGCGAGAGGAGCTTCAGTCCCTTGAGGGAATATTCGCTGGGCCCCTCGTGCGGCTCATAAGTGATGGGGCAAATCCTCATTTTTCGCTCTTCACCGTCACATCGCCCACAAGGTCAGCGCCCACGGCCACGAGCTGAGCGAAGTAATCACGCTTGTCTATTTTTTCCGTACGCAGAAGGGCCTCAAGCTGAAAACCCTCGGGGAGCAAACCGTCAAAAAACGGAGGGAAAGTTTTGAAATGATACTGACGCTGACTCGTCGGCATGGTGAAAGACACCGGCGGCCCTTGGTAGCCGCCGTCATAGGCGAAAACAAACGCACCCTCAGCCGACTCACTCAGCACACCGGCGGGCCTATCTTGAACGAACACGAGGGCGCGACGCATCGGGGCTCCTGAGATAAGTCTCCATCAGTGGGCTTTCGAACAGCAGGGTGATGTGCAGTGCCTTCAGCACCTTCACTAGGGTCTGAAGGCGCACCGTGCTTTTCCCTTTTTCGATGTCGAAAACTACGGTTTTGCCCACACCTGCCAATCGCCCCAGCTCGGCCTGGGTGAGGCCGGACATTTTACGGTGAAAGTGTACGACCTGGGGGATTTGCTCTAGGGTAGCGAAAGAGGTCATTGGTACCATTATGGCAGTAATAAACTACGATTTACAACACCACGACCTGAACTGCCCGGCCTGACGGGTACTAATTACTGCCCAGACAGTAAAAATGTCAGCGAGTACCGCGCCCTATGCCCATGAGCACCCGCCTCTCCCCGCAACTTCCGCCAAACGGAAGTTGGAGGCTCTGAGAAATTCTCAGGGCCCGGAACTTCCGTTTAGCGGAAGTTCGAAGCACAGGCGGAAACAGGCGGAAGTTCGCCCGCCGTGCGCACTACGACTTCCGATACCGCTTGGCATACCCGGGCTTCGTCACCTGCCGGGTGCGGGCGATGACCAGCGAATCCGGTTCCGGCACGGACTCCGTCACCGTGCTGCCGCTGCCCACGTAGGTGCCCGCGGCGATCTCGATGGGCGCCACGACCTGGCTGTCGCTGCCGATGAACACGTCATCGCCAATGATCGACTTGTGCTTCGACTTGCCGTCGTAGTTGCAGGTCACGAAGCCGCAACCGATGTTCACCCGCTTGCCGATTTGGGCGTCGCCCACATAAGAGAGATGGCTCACCGAGGTTTTGGCGCCAATGGTGGAGGCCTTGATCTCGACGAAGTTACCGATCTTGGCGTCTTCCGCGACGATGGTGCCGGGGCGGAAGTGGGCCATGGGCCCCACGGCGGTGCGCATGCCGATCTCAGCTTTTTCCGCCACCACCCCCGCTTTGATGACGGCGCCATAGGCCACGCTCACATCCCTCAACACGCAATGGGCGCCGATGGCGACACCCTCGCCGATGCGGCTCGTCCCCTCGATGATGGTACCCGGGCCTATGACCACGCCAGGGGCGAGCTGCACGTCGCTTCCTATATATGTGGTGGCCGGGTCGATGAGGCGCACGCCCTCTTTCATCCAGTGGTTGTTGATGCGTTGGCGCAGCAGACGCTCGGCCTCGGCAAGCTCCGCCATGTTGTTGGCTCCGAGCAGGCTCGCGCCGTCCGCCATGACATGGGCCAAGGTCTTCATCTTGGATTTGAGGGCCAACTGGAAAAGATCCGGTAGGTAGAACTCACCGGCCTTGTTGGCGCTCTTTAATTTGGGAATGAGGCGGGTCAGCGCATCGCGCCTGAATAAATAGATGCCGCCGTTCACTTCTTTGATGGCCCTCTGCTTTGGCGTGGCGTCCTTCTCTTCAACCACCGCAAGGAAGGTTCCGCCCTTGCGCACCACACGGCCATAACCCGTGGGCGCGGCGACCACGGCGCTGGCCAGGGTGGCGTGGCTTTTCGCTTTGGCGTGGGCGGCGAAGAATTCGCGGAGATCCGACTCACCCATGAGGGGCAGGTCGCCGTTGAGCACGGCCACCGTCGCGCCACCGCCACCGGCCTCCAGCGCGAGCTTCACCGCATGGCCCGTGCCCCGTTGCTGTTCTTGCACGGTGAAGCGCACCGGTGCCTTGATGCGACCGTCATCGACCAATGCCTTCACCGCGGCGATGACGGCGTCTTTGCCATGGCCCACGACGATGTTGAAGCTCGCGCCCCCGACGTCGCCGATCGCTTTGTCCGCGGCCTTCAGCAGGCGCGGCAGCATGGCCTCGCCGCACACCGTGTGCAGCACTTTGGGCAGACTGGACTTCATGCGGGTACCCTGCCCCGCCGCGAGGATGATGATATCGGTCGCCATACGTAGGTAAATCCTTCCTATTTGGAATGCTCACAACGACTTTATACGGCGCGGCGTGAAATGCCCAATATATTTTGTCATGGGGCCTTGCACCGCGCATATACACTGCTTAGACTCTTTGTGTTGCTGATCAGCCAGGACAATGAGGTCCAGGCCCCGGCAAAAAACGCACCGTGCAACAAAACCTAAGGATTGGGGGCATGCACATGGACGCCAAACAAAAGGCGAAGTTCAAAAAGATTCTTCTCGAGGAGCGCCAGCGCGTCCTCAACTCCGTGGGCCGTCCCCTGGATGACATCAAGGTCAGCACCGATGACCTAGCCGATGAGACGGACCAAGCCGTCAGCGAGATCGGCCAGAACATCACCCTGACCCTCCGGGACCGGGAACGAGAGCTTCTCGTGTCCCTCAATGGCGCGCTCCAACGCATCGACGACGGGAGCTTCGGCACCTGTGAGTCCTGCGAGGAGCCCATCGAGGCCCGCCGCCTGGAGGCCCGACCGGTGAGCACCTTCTGCTTCTCCTGCCAGGAAGAGCAAGAGCACAGGCGTAAGCTTTTTGCCTAGTTTCCCGCCGTAGACCGAGCGTACCCCCAAGGAAGGCCGCCACACGTTACCCCCGTGGCGGCCTTCATCTTTTTTACCTCCTTAAGCTTTGCTCTCCCCCGACCGAACCGGTGTTTGTAGTCACACCACGTCAGGATGACGGCAAAGTGGAGGAAGAAAAGCAATGGTGACCAACTACGACGGTGAGCAAATTGAGGTACCAGATACGCTGCCCATGCTTCCCGTTAGGGACATCGTAGTCTTCCCGTACATGATCATTCCTCTGTTTGTCGGCAGGGACTCTTCAATCAAAGCCGTGGAGCAAAGCCTCGCGCGCAATGATCGGTTGATCCTCCTCGCCTCGCAAAAAGACATCTCGGATGAGCACCCCAACCCAGACGGCATCTACCAAGTAGGTACCGTCGCCATGATCATGCGCATGCGACGCCTCCCCGACGGCCGCATCAAGATCCTGACCCAGGGCTTGTGCAAAGTGCACGTCGACGAGTACATTCAAACCAACCCCTTCTTCGAAGCCAAGATCACGCAGCTCACTGAGCCCTCCGGTTCCGTGAACAGCGAAGCGGAAGCCCTCATGCGCAACGTGCGCGAGATGCTGGAAAAAGTGATCACCCTCGGCAAGACCCTGTCCCCTGACATCCTGATGGTGTTGGAAGACATCACCGACGCCGGGCGCCTGGCCGACCTCGTGGCCGCCAACCTGGGCCTCAAAGTCAGCGATGCCCAGAGCATCCTTGAGACCACGGATAGCTTCGAACGCCTGAAGAAGGTTCACGAGATCCTCATCAAAGAGATGGAAGTCCTCACGCTCCAAGCAAAAATCCGCTCCCAGGCCAAGGACGAGATGTCCAAGTCCCAGAAGGAATACTTCCTTCGCGAGCAGATCCGCGCCATCAAGAGCGAGCTGGGCGACAGCGACTCCAAGTCCGAGGAGATCAACGAGCTGAAGGACAAGATCTCCTCCAGCAAGATGCCCCCCGAGGTGGAACAAGAAGCATTGAAGCAGCTCTCCCGCCTGGAGCGCATGCACCCCGATGCCTCCGAAGCGAGCATGCTGCGCACCTACCTGGACTGGCTCATCGAAACCCCCTGGACGAAAAGCACCAAGGACAACCTCGACATCGTGCGCGCCAAGCAAATTTTGGACGAGGACCACTACAACCTCACCAAGATCAAAGAGCGCATCCTCGAATATCTCGCCGTGAGAAAACTCAAGGACAAGATGAAAGGCCCCATCCTCTGCTTCGCCGGCCCCCCCGGCGTCGGCAAGACGAGCTTGGGCAAGTCCATCGCCCGTGCGTTGGGACGCGAATTCATTCGCATCTCGCTGGGCGGCGTGAAGGACGAAGCCGAGATCCGTGGCCACCGCCGCACCTACGTGGGCGCTCTCCCCGGCCGCATCATCCAAGGCTTGAAGCAAGCGGGCTCCAATAACCCCGTCTTCGTGCTGGACGAGATCGATAAACTGGGCAGCGACTTCAGGGGTGACCCCTCAGCCGCGCTGCTTGAGGTGCTCGACCCTGAACAGAACAACGCCTTCCGCGACCATTACCTCAACGTGAACTTCGACTTGAGCAACGTGATGTTCGTGACCACCGCGAACACCTTGGACACCATCCCCGCGCCGCTCCGCGACCGCATGGAGATCATCCAACTCCCGGGCTACACCCAGGAAGAGAAGTTGCGCATCGCGAAGAAGTACCTCATCAAAAAGCAGATCGCCGAGAACGGCATCCAAGACAAGCACATCGAGTGGACTGACGAAGGCACCCAGTGCCTCATCGAAGGTTACACCCGCGAAGCCGGCCTCCGCAGCCTGGAACGCCTCATCGGCACCATGTGCCGCAAGACCGCGAAACGTGTCGCCGAGGGTAACGAGGAAAAAGTCATAGTCACCAAAGAGTTGGTGATGAAGCTCCTCGGCCCGCCCACCTACATCAAAGATGACGAACAGGACAAAGACGAGGTGGGAATTTCCACCGGCCTCGCCTGGACCCAAGTGGGTGGCGAAGTCCTCTACGTCGAATGCACCACCATGAAAGGCAAAGGCGGCTTCACCCTCACCGGCCAGCTCGGTGACGTGATGAAAGAATCCGGCCAGGCGGCCTGGGGCTTCATTCGCTCCCGCGCTGATGAGTTCGGCATCGACGACGAAGTATTTGCCAAACAAGAGATCCATGTGCACATCCCTCAAGGTGGCATCCCCAAAGACGGCCCTTCCGCCGGCATCACCATGGCGACCGCCATGGTCAGCAAGCTCACCGGAGTGCCCGTGCGGAAAAACGTAGCCATGACCGGCGAAATCACGCTGACAGGAAAAGTGCTGCCCATCGGCGGCCTGAAAGAGAAAGCGCTTGCCGCCATGCGCATGGGCATCAGCACCATCATCATCCCCTGGAACAACCAGAAGGATCTTGAGGACATCCCTGACGAGTTCCGCACCAAGCTCACCTTCATCCCGGTGAAGACCTTCGATGAAGTGCTCGTCCACGCCCTGACCTCCTCTGACGTCGCCCACACGGGCCGCGGAAGCAGCGGGAATGGCGGTGGCAAAAAAGCCAAGGTGACGAAGATGAAGCCACGTCGCCGCGGCAACGGCGAGAAGATCGCTGCTTAAACGCTGTTCATCGACCATCCGATTGAGTTAAAGTGCCACGGTGACTTCCATCATCGTGGCGCTTCTCATTTTATCTACCTCGATAACCGCATACGCAGACACCAGCGCCACCCACAGCTACGAAGTAAGCGCCACCACCGCTGGCACCGACCGCGAGAAGCCCCTGCACTTGGCCTCCATGCAGGCCTGCGCCGCCAAAGCCGCCCGCGACTGCGAGGAGCGCCATGGGCGGGCCCGCACCGCGAGCCGCAAGGCCCAACGCCGCTGCCAGGTGGCCACCGACGGCGCCAAGACCTGTGAAATGACCTGCTCAGTGGAATGCCACCCCGTGCCCCAGGCGCGGCAACCCCAGGATCTGGAGGCTCCGCCAGAGGGGCCCCAAAGCACCATCGACTAAACGTAGATCGTCGATAAAGGGCCATCTGCTTCGTTGTCGGGTCCTCGCGGCTCCACGCGGCGCACAGGAGTGCGCCTTGGTCGCTCGCTGCGGCCCTCCGCCTCGCATCTGGCCCTTTCTCAACGATCTAACTAAATCCAGCGTCGGACGCGACTTGCATAGGTGCGATACTCGTCGCCGAATTTCCGTGACAGGTAGGCCTCTTCATTTCTGATCACGTAGAAATCCAGGGCCAGCACCAGGGGCACCACCATGCCCAACGTGGCAGCACTATCCAGCACGCAGGCTAGCCCCCCCTGGATGAGCACAAACGACAGATAAATGGGGTTCCGCGTGAAGCGATAGAGATCGCCCGTCATGAGATGGGACGTGGGTTTCCAGGGCTTGATATCAATCTCAGCCTTTTTAAAGCGCGACGCGCAGCGGAGAATCGTCATCACGCCGCTCACGATCAAGGCCATGCCCAAAACATAGCGCTCCGGCCGACCCATGAAATGCACGGGGAAGAACTGGTGGATCCCCACGCCTGCCAGCATGCAACTCAATAAAATGAGCGGCGGCGGGATGCGTACCCGGGCGCTGTCCGCGTCAGTTTTCATAAGCCCTGCTCCGCGGTGGCGCCAAAGAATTTGCGCTTCACGCGGTCCATGCGGCCCTTGAGAGACTGCGCCGCGCGCCGCAGGTAATAATATTCATTGTAGGGACGATCATCGGTGATGGCGCGTCCGGGCTCGCCGGCGATGATGGCGTCAGCAGTGGTCTCGTGGGCGATCATGCGCTGGAACATCCCCCGGGCCGTGTCGCCGGGGTTCCATTGCAGCAAGTCTTTCACCGCGGCCTGGGGCAGGCGCGCCGCCATATCCGCGGCCACGGCTTCTTTAATGGGGCTCTTCGAGGCGATGAAGTGATAGCCCCAGCCGTCGACGGAACTGAAGACGCGCAGGTAGGGAAAGGAGTTCTTCAGGGAGCGGGCGATGGCCTTCAAAATGGGCTCTTCTCCGAAGGGAAACCATTGCTGCAAAACCCCATCGGGCTTGAGATGAGCGCTCACCAGGCTGTAGAACTCCTCGGAGTACAACAGACTTGAAGCGGCAGCCTCCACCGGCGGGGGGGGGTCGAGGGTGATGAGGTCGAACTGCTGGGTGGTGCGCTCCAAGAAGCGGCGGCCGTCATCCACCACGATCTTGCCCCGGGGGTTGGCCAAGACTTCAGCGGCGTCTGAAAAATAAAAAGGAAAGGCATCCCGCACGCTGGGCACCAATTCCACCGCGGTGGCATTGATGCCCCAGCTCAGCAGAGAGCGGAACGTGGTGCCCATGCCAAAGCAGATGACCAAGGCGGATTCTGACGGTCGCCCCAGGAGGGCCAAGGGGAAGTGGGCCATGGTCTTCGTCACCGGAGTGAGGTGAGTGATGCCTATGCCATTGACGAGCAGGGATTTGCCCATGCCTGTCCCCGCGGAGATGATGGTTGCGGTGTGGTCGCGGCGGATCTGGGCTTCTTTGCCCAGATGGGAAATGGGCTCTTCAAAACTTTCAACGGCCACCAGGGACACCGCAGTCAAGACAAGGCCCATGACGCACACGGACGCCCTGCGCCAAAGGGGCAGGCCGCCACTGGACCACAAGTACAGCGCCATGAAGGGCACCGCGTGGGCGACCATGGAGATGCGCACGCCACAGTAAGGCAAAAAGAGATAGGTGGCCAACAAGGGCCCCATGATGCACCCCAGCACATTGGCCGCGTAGGCGCGCCCCGCGATGGCGGCGTCACCCCCTGAGATTTCGTCGATGATTTTGGGTGTCAGATATCCCAGCGCCGCACAGAAAGGGAAGATGCCGAAGAACACGCCCCAAGCCCCGCCACCGACCCGGGGGTCATTGGCGAAGGCGGGCAGGAAAGAGAACAAAGCCAAGAACCCCAGGATGCCAGAGAGGGCGCGCACCCGATCCCGCGCCACGTCGCGGCGGTAAAAATGTGCTCCCACCGCGGTGGCGAGGAGATAGACAAAGAGGAGCTGAGCGAAGGAGTACACGGTGGTGCGCAACACCGGCGTGAAATCCCGAGTCCAGATGACTTCGAGGCTCATGGAGATGAAGCCCGTCAAGAAGAGCACGGTCATGGCGAGACGGCGGCGGACGACAACCGCATTGCCCACGGACGCCGCCCCGGTTTGATGAGCCGCGGGGGCGGATTCCGCCCCGGCGGCGGTGCCGCCCCAACGCCACGCCATGGCGGCGATGACGAAGTTCACCGCCACAGCCACCCACAGCGTACCCCGGAGGCCCAAAAGCTCGATGAGGACCCAGGCGCTGGTGAGTACCCCCACCAAGGCGCCAATAACGTTGGCACGATAGAGGAAACTGAACTCGCCGCCCCGGGACATCATGAGGGGGAACGTAGCGCCCATGCACACACACCAGGGCAGGAGGGAAAGGGCGATGGCCGCGCCCGAAGCCACCAGATAGGGCACGGAATCGATGTCACCCACGGGGAGCAGGAGCTGCTGGCCCCACAGAAAGAGCGCGGGCACGGCTAGGCCGCCGATGCCGATAATAGCCTCAGCCACGGCGTAAAGGCGAGCAGGGGGAAGCTTGGTTTTCACGGAAAGAGCGCGGGCCCATTTGCCGCCGGCCCAGGAACCCAGGGCCAGCCCCAGCATGAAAACAGAGATCACCACGGACATCACCGGGGTCACAACGCCATAAGAAGCAAAGGCCAGGCGCATCCACACGATTTGGTAGAGCAACGAGCAGAAGCCAGAGAGAAAAAACAAAACAGACAGCAAACCATTGACCTGATGCATTATCCCCACCCTATTAATTAACAGGCCCTCGGCCCTTCCCTATTCCTAATTCCTACGAAAGTCAGGTAGCATCGTCACGATCTCTTTGTGGATTCGACAATTTTTGCACCGCTTCTTGTACTTCCCCTACTGTTCCTGGCGGCATCTTTTGCGGCGTCCAGCGAGACAGCGTTTTTCTCATTGGACCGCTTCGAGCTCAAACGCCTGAAGGAGCGCCATAAGAGCGCCTACATCCACATCAAGACGCTGTTGGAGCACCCCACCCGGCTCCTCATCATCATTTTGATGATCAATGAGTTCGCCAACCTTTCCATCGCCAACGCGGTGACGCGCTTCGTATCCCGGGCGCTACCCGCCCACCTCGCCTTGAGTGGTGAGCAACGCATCATGTTGATCTCAATTCTGTCGCTGTTCATCGCGGCGCCGCTCACTCTCATCTTCGGTGAAATTACCCCCAAGGTCCTGGCCGCCCGCATGAACCGGCTGATGGCCGCGGTCAATTCACGGCCTCTCATTCTTTTATACAAGCTGCTGAGGCCCGGGCTCGCGGCGCTGGATTTCGGCATCTCAATGGCGTTGAAACCCCTGGGAGGGAAGAGCAAGAGCCACCTCTCCAAGTTCGTAAGCCCCCTTGATGAGGCTGACTTCATGGCCATCATGGAGGAAGCCCAGAAAGAGGGCAGCCTGCAGCCCGTGGAGAAAAAACTCATCCAGAAGGTGTTTCACCTGGATGACACCTCCGTGACCCAGGTGATGACCCCCATCGCCAAGGCCTTTGTCATCAATGAGAAGAGCAAAATCTCGGCCTTCATGGAGGAAATCCGCCGGGAAAAATACTCACGGGTGCCCACTTATTCGAAGAGCCGCAAGCACATCACCGGCATCCTTTACGTCAAAGACCTGTTGCAGCTGGGCTTCGACCCCAAGCTGCCCGACAAGAGCGCCGGCGAGTTGGCGGCCAAACCCATGTTCGTGCCACCCTCCATGAACTTGGCCACGCTCCTGCGTCGATTCAAGAAAACCAAGACCCACCTTGCCGTGGTGGCGGATAAGCAAGGCGCGGCCCTGGGTATTATCTCTTTAGAAGACGTGTTGGAAAGCATCTTCGGCCAAATCGATGATGAGCGGGATGCTGACGATGCCGAGGGAGCTTCATGACGTTCCTCGGCGTGGTGGGCGGTGACTGGCCCCTGCTGCTTTTTCTAGGCGTCGTGCTGAGCCTTGAGGCATTCTTCTCCGGATCGGAAATGGCGCTCATTTCCGCGGACCGTCTCCAGCTGCGCAAGCTTGCCAACTCCGGCAACGCCGGCGCCAAAGCCGCATTGCGCCTCGTGGCCCACCCCGAACGCATGCTCTCCACGGTGCTGATCGGCACCACCCTGTGCATCATCACTGAAGGAACCGTGACGACGGTGTACATGCACCACAAGTATGGGGGCGAGAGCGACGTGGTGTCCGTGCTGATCCTGGCGCCCTTGGTGCTCATTTTCGGCGAGCTCCTGCCGAAAACCCTATTTCAGCGTTTTTCAACTCAAGCCGCCCCCCTGGTGTCCCTGCCCGTGTCTTTCTTCCAGGTACTGCTGACGCCGGTCATATTCATCATCACCCACTACAGCCAGTGGTTCTCCCGCCTGGTGCGCCCCCTGGAAGAGCTGCTCACAGGCAAGAACCGCTCCTCCTACCGAGAGAACCTCACCTTCATCCTCACCGGCGGTAAAAAAGAGACCAAGCTCCCCGCTTTCGAAAGCCGCATGATCCACCGCATCCTGCACTTCTCCAGAGCGGAGGCGAAGAATGCGTTGATTCCGCTGGTGCACGTGGATGCCATCCCTGAAACCCTCTCCGTGGGGGAAGCCCTGCGGGCCTTCAGCCGCACCCGCCACTCCAGGCTCCCCGTGTATCGTGAGCGCATCGACAACATCGTGGGCGTCCTCCACGTCTTTGACGCCTTCCTGGCCGATGACGCCAGCGTGGACGTGACCCAGGTGATGCAGCCCGCTCAATACTTCCCAGAAACCCAGAAGGTGGAGGACATCCTCTTCAGCATGCAGAAATCAGGCAACCACATGGGCGTGGTGGTGGACGAGTACGGCGGCGCCGTGGGCATCCTCACCCTCGAGGACCTGGTGGAAGAGATCGTGGGCGATATCGGCGACGAGTATGACGCCGACTCACAGCTTTACCGGGAGCTCAGCGAGGGGCGCTATCTCATCCAAGCCCACATGGAAATCGAGGCCATCAACGAACGCCTGAAACTCAACCTCCCAGCAGGGCAATACGAGACCCTGGCGGGATTCCTACTTCAGCAGTTCAACTGCATCCCCAACGAGGGCGACGAACTCTACTACAAGCACCTCAAATTCGTGGTGCGCCAGGCCAGCGACCGGGCCATCCGCACCGTGGAAGCCACTCGTATTGAGGAGTGAAACCGTAATGCGGTATTATTTGCCCAGTGGGACCAGATGTCCCTCCACGCCTCTTCATCAGCGGGATAAACTATAAGCATGAGTAAGAAAGTCCTTATCGTCGACGATGTCCCCTTTGCCCGCAAAATCATCGGCAATATCCTGCGGGCCGCTGGCCACCAAGTGGTGGGTGAGGCCGCGGATGGCGACGAAGCCGTGGAGCAATACGCGAAGCTCTCCCCCGACTTCGTGACCATGGACGTGGTCATGCCCCACAGCAACGGCATCGAGGCCTGCCGCAAAATCATCGAAACGGATCAGAACGCCCGCATCATCATGGTGTCCGCCATGGCCCACGAGCAGCTCCTCATGGACGCCATCAACGCCGGTGCGCGGGATTATATCCTCAAACCCTTTTCCCCCGACGACCTCAATAAGTCCGTTCAGAAGCTCTTCGCTGACGATGAGGAAGAAGAAGGGGTGATGTCCCATGGATGACACCTTAGGCCTCTCCATGGAGCGCTATCTTCCCGGTGACATGGATTTCTACGGCCTGGGCACGGTGACCCGCACCTCCCCCGCCCGCGTCGCGACGCCGCGGTTCTCCGCCATTGTGCGTTTCCGTTTAGGCGGCGACGAAGTGGGCTCCGTGCTCGTGGGCTTCGCCCCCGGCGCCACCGACCCCTCGGCCTGCGTGGAACTGGCGAACATCCTGGCGTCCAAACTCGTGTCCGGCGCCTGCACCGCCTGGGACGTGCGCATCGAGCTTTCCCCGCCGGAATACCGGGTCCGCGAAGAACGCGTCTTCGCCGCCCTCGACCAAGCCTTGACCGCCGCATCCGCCGCGGCATCGCCCCGCACCGTGGCCCGCTTCCAGTTCAATATGGACGGCGTCTCCATACCGGTGGTGCTGGGCTACTTCCCCAACAAAAGAGGCGAAGCATGAAAAACCTGCTCTTTACCGCATTGAAAGTCACGGCCCTCACCCTCATCGTGCTCCTCATGAGCCAGATTCGCATCGGCACCAAGCGCATCTGCGATCACGTGGGCGATCTCGTGAACTCGCCGCGGGTCCAATCCCCCATTCGCCTGGTCTCCAGCAACTTCGACTTCACCGATGGCCGCAAGACTTCCGGCGTGAAAAAAGACAGCGCGAAAATAAGTGAAGCCCCGGCTGAAAACCATTAGGCTTCCAACCGGGGAAATTCATCTTTAGGGCAAACGCTGTTTAGTGGCCGAGGGCGGAGTCGCCGTAGCCGACGCGCACGCCGTCATCGCGGCGATCGCTGTCGCGGCTGCCGGACAAGGCGGACACGTCGCGAATGCCGTTTTCATTGCACAGGCGAGTCTGAACCGGGATGTCTTTCAGACGACGGGTTTCACCGGACTCGAAGGTATTGCCAAACACGGCAGGCGCCATCACAAACAGGCTCAGGGACATCAGTAGTACACGCTTTTTCATGGGTTAAGCTCCTCGGGGCTGACTAATGCAACGGTGATGCCATGGGGACACAGTGCCCCCAGACACAGGGATTTCGCGGGGTTCCGTGGGGAGGGCTGAATCCTGAGCTGCTTCAGCGCCTGAGCAGGTGCACAAATCTTGTACACATCAGGGCCCCCGTACTGAGGGCTAACTCCCTGATCCACAAGGGGGTGGCCTGTCCCCCTCTTGGCCCCTGGCTTGCTCTAAGTAGAGGTGAGTTGAAGGAGTCCCTATGAAACGTTTAGTAACCCTGTCCCTTTGTTTTCTCTCCGTGAACGGCGCCTTGATCCGCTCGGCCCAAGCAACCAGCTGCACGGATCTCGCCGAGCGTTCCGCCGCTGTCGCCCGGGATGGGTGTTGGGGGTATGAATCCCGCGGCATGCGCCGTTAATCCCACGACGATGACGCCCGCGTGGAATACAGCGAACGCACCGGCTCCGAGGGCCGTAGGCGCAGCGCTAACTGACCGCTAAAACGAAAGCGTAACCCCAGCGGGCCGGATGATGTCCAACAGGTTCTGGAACGCGGAGGTCACCTGCATGGCGATCTTGCGACCGCCCGTGGAGGTGACGCTCTTGATCTCGCCATTATTGGTGTAAGTCACATTGATCTTGCCCACGGCGGGATCGACGATCTGCACGGGCTTGGAGTGCTCGTTGTAGACGAACTCCAACCGGCGCTTCTGCTGATCCACCAAGGCCTTGATGCGGCCATTGGTGTCGTACACGATGCGCACGCCCTTGCTCTGGGAGTTTTTCGCGAAGGTGAGGTTGCCCCTCTCGTCATACTCGTAGGTGGCCCATTGTTGGGCGCCCTTGGCACCGCTGGATTTGGAGTACTTCACGACCTTTGACACCTTGTTGACCTTGGGGTCATAGGAAAGCTCGGTGACCTCACGGCCCGTGGCCTTCTTCGTCACATGCCCCTTCGCATCGTACTCGAAGGTGGTGTCCTCGCCATTGCGCACGATCTTCAAAGGCAGACCGCAGCATTCGTTGTAGATGGTCTCCGTGCGATCGCTGTCGATCTCACTCACGAGACGATAGGTGTAGTGCTCGCCGTCGGGCTTTGTTTTGTCGGTGTAATCATACTTGCTCTTCGTCAGCACCTTGCCATCTTTGCCCTTCACCGTCACTGCGGTCCAGTAGTGCAAGGATGTAGCGCCATCGTTGCCGTACTCATACTCGGTGCGAGTGCCATCTTGGTCTTTTTGGAAGCTGATGGTCTCACCCTTGGCGGGGGGGTTATAGCCCAGGTCAAGGCTGGTACCGTCCTTGTACTTGATCATCACGAGGCTGTAGCGGCCGTCGTTGGAGTATTTGTACTCGTAACTATTGTTGTCCGCGTCCTTTGATTTCACCAACATGTCGTGGTCGTAGACGTAGGTGGCGCTCTTGCCGCCCTCTGCCTGAATTTGGGTCACCTTGCCCTGGGCATTGAATGTGAAGCCGATGCGGCGATTGAAGTTATCCTCAATGCTCTTCATCTTGCCATCTTTGCCATAGGCGATGCTGATGAAATTGCGGTTCTTGTCAGCAATGCGCACGATGCCGCCGCGCTCGTTGAATGTCTCAATCTTGCCGTTGTCGTAAGTGCGTGTGTAGCCGTCTTTCGTTTTCGTCAGAACTTGGTAGCTGAAGCGGTTGCTCCGCAACTGGGTGCCGGGGGCCACGGTGCGTGCTTGAACTGCGCCCTTATCCCAATAGCGTTCCCACTCGTCATTGCGGAAGCGGGCATCACTCTTGATCTGCTCGCGGTATTTCTCCAGCTGATCTTTGTTCCCGCCCTCTTTGGAGCGCGCGGCCATGATGAGATCCGTGGCGCGCTTCACATCCTCGTCGCTGACACGGCCGTTGGGGGTGAAGCGGTTCTTGGCGCCGCCACCATTTTCGTGAACCACCACTGATCCGTCCGCGGATACCGTGAGGTACACCTCATAATCACTGCCCCAGCCGAAGCCGAAGATGCCGTTGTGGGAGCTTTTGCTGTTGTACACCCGCTCGATCTTGGGTTCGAACCCACCCGAGAAGAACATGTCGATGAACCCGATGAAGAAGTTTCCGTTCTTCAAGCTCACGTTGGCCTGTGCTGTCACGGACAGAAGCAGAGCAACGGCGATAGTGATGGATTTCATAAATCTCCCCTTCAACTACTATACGTCAATTTTCATGACCTTCTTAATCATGAAGAAGGCACTTATTTCCAGGCCCACGACGGCGACGAGCACTCCCCACCCAATGGGCGTGGTAAAGAGAGGGTCCATGAATCCGGGCTCGGATACTGAGAAAAAAATGCCTATGGCCGGCGGCATGGCGAGGAGCACCATGCCCTGAATGAAGCCCTGGGCCGTCATGGCATCGATCTTGTTTTGGACCTTGATGCGCTCCCGGATGGTGGAGACAATCGTGTCGAAGGTTTCCGCCAAGTTGCCACCGGTCTCCTTGAGGATGACGACGGCGGTAACGAACATCTCCACGTCTTCGCACTGGACGCGCTTCGAGAGATTGACGAGGGATTCTTCCAGGGACAAGCCCACCTTGGTCTCTGAGAGCACCAGGTTGAATTCCTCGGAGATGGGCTTAGGGCACTGCTCCACGACGATGCCCATGGACTGAGCGACAGAGAGGCCGGACTTCATGGCATTGGCCATGAGGTTCAGGGCGTCCACCATCTGGTTATTGAACTGCACGGTGCGCCGCTGCACCAGATAATCGACCAGGGGCTTCGGCAGCTTCCACGAGGCAAAGGCAGCGAGGAGCCCGAAGAAAACACCTGGTAGCAGCTTGGGTAGAAAGAGAAGAAAAAATATGAGGAACGACACAAGAGCCGCGCCGCCCATGGCCCCCAGCACTTGATGGGGTTTGGCGTCGTAGAACATCATGTTGAGTTTTTCAGTGACGTAGTCGCGGGTACCCAGGGACTGGAAGCGGAGCCAGTCCAGGAAACGCACGTTGTACTGGTAGCTCACCACCAGCACGACGACACCGAAAAGCACTGAATAAATAAGAGGCATATTATTTTGAAGCGAACAGGGTGCGGGGGATCTTGATCCCCCTCGCTTCCATATCTTCGACAAATTTGGGGATAAACCCCGTAGGCACGAATTTCCCTATGATCTTCCGCTTCTTGTCGAAGCCTTCCTGTTTGTAGATGAAGATGTCCTGAAGACTCACGATCTCGCCCTGAATGCCCGTAACCTCAGTGATATAGGTGACCTTGCGGCTCCCGTCAGACATGCGCGTCTGTTGCACGATGAGGTGCACGGCGGAGGCAATTTGTTCCCTGATGGCTTTCAGCGGTATGGCCACGCCGGACATCATAACGAGGGTTTCAAGGCGGGCGATGGAGTCCCGGGGGTTGTTCGCGTGAATGGTGGTCAGCGAGCCATCATGGCCGGTGTTCATGGCCTGTAACATGTCGAGGGCCTCGCCGGACCGGCACTCACCTACGACAACTCGATCGGGGCGCATGCGCAGACAGCATTTGACGAGATCGCGGATGCTGACCTCGCCCTCGCCTTCGATGTTTTTCGGGCGGGTTTCGAGGCGCACCACGTGATCTTGCTGAAGCTGCAGCTCAGCGGCATCTTCCACGGTGATGATCCGCTCCGAGGCCGGGATGAAATTCGACAGCGTATTCAAAAGCGTTGTCTTACCGGAGCCGGTACCGCCGCTGACGATGATATTCAGCCGCCCCTCGACGCAGGTGCGCAGAAAATCCGCGATTTCCTGGGTCATGGAGCCCCAGGCGATGAGGTCCGCGGCGCCAATGCGCTTCTTCGGAAACTTGCGAATCGTGATGGTGGGCCCCCGCAGCGACAGCGGGGGGATGATGATGTGCACCCGAGAGCCATCGCGCAGGCGGGCGTCCACATAGGGGGACTTCTCGTCGCAGCGACGGCCCAGGGGCGTCACGATGCGCTCGATGACGTTGTACATCTGCTGCTCGCTGGTGAAGAGCGTGGTGGACATCTGGGGCTTGCCCCCCTTTTCGATGTAGATCTGGTCACGGGCATTGACCATGATCTCAGTGACGGCATCGTCGGCCAGCAGATCTTCCAGGGGGCCCAGACCCAGGGCTTCATCAAGGACTTCTTTGATGATGCGGGCGGAGTCCTCGCGATTTTTCACGATGGAGCTGGCGTCCTCGCCCTGGAGAATATCCAAGATAGCTTTTTTGGTTTTCTCCCGCAGCAGCCCCCGCTGCTTCTCGTCGTTGGTGTCCACCGTTTGCTTTTTCAAGTCCAAAGTCTCGATGAGCCCCTTGTGGATGCGCATCTTCATGGCGGTCCAGGGGTCCACATTGGTGGCAAAGGGCCCGCTGGCGGCGCTGCCCCCCGCGAGAGCCGCGGCGCTGGGCGCGGCAGCGGCGGCCACCTTCGCGGCGACCCCCTGGGGTTTTTTAAGGTTGGCGAGCTGGTTCAACACCCCACCCTGCTGGAGTTTGCGCACGATATCCAGCATGGCCCTGCTGATGGGGGCCTGGGGCGCGGCGGCGACAAAGGGCTGGCTGCGCGCCAACGCGCCGGAGCAGGTGCCGTCGTCATCTGGCACGGCGGCGAAGATGGGGCGATTGACGTTCTTTTGCAGCACCTGAGCATTGACGATGGCGTTGGGATTGAAACGATTGATCACCACCTGAACCATGTCCGGCGGGAATAAATTCTCCTGGATCTTCGCCAACACCTTCTTCGTCTGGTTCACCACAATGACGTCTTGGAGGGTGATGACGATAATGGCGGTGGCGTACTCGAAAGTCTTGATGGCCGCGGCATCAATGGAGGAACCACAGTCCACCACGGTGAAGGGGAATATGTTCACCACGGACTTATAGAATTTTCCGAGTCCCTCGAGGTCGAGCTCGCGAGCCTGGTTTGCATCAGCCGGCGCGGAGATGAAACTCAACCCCTGCGGGGTAGTGGCCATCATGGGGTTCAAAACCTTGAGATCCAAGGCGCCCGCCTGGGCACGAGAGACTTCCACAATGGTTTTCGGCGAACGGGCGCCGATGATGAGGTTCTGGTCGCCCAGTGAAACCATATCCAGATCCACCAGGCAGGGACGCTGCCGCACCTCCATGAGGTACGCCACGGCGAGATTGGCGGCGAACACGGACTTGCCGACGCCCCCCTTTCCTCCCACCACCGCGACAATATGACCTGGCATTGCTATTCTCCCCTGTCAGTTGCGTTTCTTGATGCCGTATTTTTTCTTGATATCATCGGTGCCACTGGCCGCGCTCTCCACAACCTGCGGCGTTACAAAAATCACAAACTGGCTCTTATTCTTCGTGAAGGCCTTGGAGCGGATCAACGAGAACAACGGATCCTGGGGCACCTGACCCGGGCCGTCCTTATTGAAGTCCGTGATGAGGTCATTGGTGATGAGGTTCATCACCGCGGCGCTCTCCCCAGACTTGACACTGAAATTGCCCTCGTAATTGCTGGTCGCCGTGACCGGGGCCGTGTTGCCAATGAGCCTTCCCACCACCGAGGAATACTGGAATCCCATCTTGAGCGTCACCTGATCGCCGCCGGCAACCGTTGGCGTGATGTTCATATCCAAACCCACGTCCACGGCCTGGTAGTTCTGGTTGCCGTTTTTATCCAGCACCACCACAGGGTACTTTTGCTTTCTCTTCGCGTTGGCCTTGATGCCGGACTGGGTGAGGAGAATAGTCTCATGGAGAATGCGCACGTAACCGGCGGTTTGGGCGGCAGCGAGCTTGGGGAAGAGATTGGAGATGGTGCCCGCCAAGGCGCCGCTGCTGCTAGAGGTCACGCCCCCCGTGGTGGAGGGCCCGAAAGAGAGCGAGCCTCCGCTTGAGATGCCCGGAATCCAGGAGAAGCCGAAGTTGCGTCCGTAGGTTTTGGCAAGCTCCACCATATTGACGGTCATGCGCACCAACTTGGGCGCGGGCTGTTCTTTTTTAGCGGCGATGCGCAGCAGATTAATGATGGGCTCGCGCTTGGGGCGCTTGAAGACAATGCTTTCCGGCGCATTGAACTCCACCTGGGGCGGCATCATGTTTTCCACGATCTTTCTCACCCGGGTGACTTCGTCGCCGCTGTCCACCACGCCCTCAAGCACGAAGGAATCACCCATGACCCGCACGCTGACCTTGGCGTTGTTGACTTCGTCTTGCATGCGTTTGGCGAGGATCTTTTTCCCGATGGGGCTCACGGTGACTAGGTTCAAAACCAGGTCCTTGTAGGCGCCGTCGGAGAGAACCGCGTAGATGCGGTTGAGGTCCGTGGGCACGATGACTTCCCCGTCGGCGATGATCTTGTTGCCCATGATCTTGAATTCAATGCCTTCGATATCCTTCAAAAGGTCTTTGATTTCCCGAAGAGCGCGGGCCAGGTTGCTGCTGCTGACGATGGTGCGCAGGATGAGGCGCATATTGCCATTTTCATCACGCACCGAGATGGTGGTCTCGCCGTTTTTGATGGGCGTGAATACCAGCTGCTTCGACGGCGCGTCGGCGTACTGCACTGTTACGAGCGTGCCGTTGATGACCTTCACGCACTCGGCGATGGGCTCGCAAGGCTTGAAGCCCAGATCAAGAGTGCTCTGAATGCCCGCTACGAGGAGGAGGTCACGCTTCTCGGCAAGCTCCTCCGTTTGACGAGAGGTTCCCTCTTTGTACGCTTGCTTGCGGGCCCCCTGGCCCTGAGCGAGCGCGGCGGGGCCTGCCATGGCGAGGAGGGCCACCAGCATGAGCGCGCAAGGCTTCGTTTTTTTATCCCCTTTGAGACTTTTCATGTCCTACAGAGAAGATAATAAACTATTTTTATTGCTTTGCGGCGGCTGGTGCTCTGGGTGCGCCGGTACCATCATTGCCTAGCATGTCCCGCATGGTCGTGGGTGCCAGCACAACCCGCTCCGTATCGTCATTGTTGCGCAGGCTCAAAGTCAAAGAACCACCGCCGTTGTTGAAATAGGCCATGACCTGGGCGTTGGGGGGGTCTACTTCAACCGTAATGGTGCCGTATGCGTCATTTTCCGCCAGGTTACGGACGATGACGCGGCCGCTTTCATCTTTCTCTTCCCGGCGCGGCACATGGGAGGTGATGAATTTGCCTACCGCCAGCACGGGCACATCCTGGAGGATCGTTTTCGAAATCTGGTTGCCCTTGCCCGTGGAACCAGGAGGGTCAATGACGGCGATGACATCCACCCGGTCACCGGGCTTCAGAAGCTTCGAAACGCCGGTGACGTCATTGATATTCATGCTCACCGCGCGCTTGCCCGGGGACACCTGGCGGGAGAGCCCCGTGCGCACGCCGAGGCCCGCGATCTTGTTGTAGGTGATTTGCTCGCCCTTGCGCATGGGCACCAGGGCCACGAAACCCACGACGTCCTTCTCGCTGGTGGTGGCGCCGGGCTCCCGGTAATCCTTGGGCACGTTGCGCACTTCAATGAGGTCTTTGGTGATCTCTTTCAACTCATTGATGTCTTTGCGAGCCACGATGACGGGCTCTTCATTGCCGTAGCGCTTGGACCACTCCTTCTCCCGGGAGTCGATATAGGAGTACACCATGAGCACCGCGGCCAGCGCCATTATGAGACTCATTGAGAAGGCTTTATTATTCACGGACTAATCCTCACAGAAACTGACATGACTACCAAACCCGTTCTCGTACCAGGATCGGACGCTGTCATGATTCGTTTCGGTCAAAAAGCGCACGGGATTAGATGGGTCAAAAGGTAGTAGCTTGGGCGGCATGCATATGAAGCTGATGGAGCGGATGCGGACGGAGCGGCGACGCTCCGGTGGGAAGTTATTGCTGTCTTCGTCACCGGCGATGGGCCGATTTCCAACGTTGACCTGGGTGGGCACCATATTGCTGCCCTCTTCACGGGCGGCATTTTCTTCCGCGTTGCCCCACTTCTCTTTATCCATGCCGATCCAGAACCGCTGCCAGCCCGCCTGGTCCCGCTGGCCCGTTGGCACGGTCCACCGCAGGGCGGGATAGTCGGGGTGGTTATAGAGCATCTCGAAGAGCCTGGCGCGGGTGTACTGCTGGAAAACATGGCCGCCATTAATGGCCATGCAGATCTGGATCATGGCGTAAATGAGCACCAGATAAAGAGGCAAGAAGAACGCAAACTCGAGAATGCTCTGGCCGTCTTCATTTTTCCTAGCAGCCATTGTCATATAACCAGTTCTTCGCTTCCATGAAGCGCTTGCATTCTTCAGAGCTAATCTCCCGCCCCAGCCAGGATTCTGATGTGAGTTTCACCCGGCCGTTGCGGCCTCTGGCGCTCACGGTGCCCACGAGGGGCATGACATACATGCGCTGAACGAACGAAAAGGTCACACCCTGCTGCCATCGCCAGTTCGCGTCCGTGGCATTGAACTCAGGGCCTGGACCCACGGAGGATCCTGGCACGGGCCCTGCGCCGTCGGCCTCCTCGTCGGGGCGCAGGCCGTAGCGCCGCCCCTCTTCACCCAGGAAGCTCACGAGAGTGCGCTCCGCGGAGCCCTTCTGCGCATTCTGATCGGAATTTCCGGCCATATAGGCCCGAGCGGCCATGAAGGTGGCATAATGCGCATAATGGCCCTGAGATAGGTTGAGGGCGCTCTTCGCGAGAATGAAAAAGAACGTAAAAAACGTCAGCGAGATAATAATGAACTCAATAACGGATTGACCAGATCTTTGAGTAGGCTGCCGATAAGGGGTCATCTGCGCACCGCTATATTATTTTCAGCCCGCTTCCAAATCCTGAAACTCGTTGCATTGAGGACCCGTGGGTGCAGCTCGTACTCGCCGCCCTCATCCGGCCCCTTGCTGCGCGCATCACCGTAGCGATAGGACGCCGCATACTGCTGAGTCATGAAGCGCTCCATCCGTTGCAGCTGCGCCGGAAGATAACCCAGCACAAGCCGCGTAGCCCCAACGACCATCACCAGCAAAAGGACATATTCAACGAGAGTTTGGCCCTGTTCGCCCCGGCGCGCCCCCGTTCTCATCGGAGCAACTCCTTCAGCACAAAGCCCGTCAGCACGGCGACACCGAAAGGCGCCTGGGATTTCCGATCGAGCTTGGGCCACACCACGGCAAGACCCGGCGTGATCAGCGTGCGCAAAAAACGCCCCACTTCGCCGGCAAAAGCCCGCGCACGCCCGCGGGCGGCGATGATCACCACCGCGCCCACGCTAGCCACCAGCAAGCTCAAGGCCGCCACATCCACCATGGCCCCAGGGCCCAGGGCCGCGCCGAAGACCATGAGCAGCTTGGTATCCCCCGCGCCCAGTATACCCGCGGCATTGAAGGGGAAAAATAGGACAAATGCGAGCAGTAGCCCCGCCACTCCCCATGCCAGGCCCGTGACGCCGCCAATGACCGCTGAAAACACCAACGCCGCGGCCATGGCCGGAAAAGTCAGCGCATTGCGGATGAGCCCGCTGCGATAGTCGGTCACCGCGGCGACGAGGGCCACTGCGCCAAGGAAAAGAACTCGAGCAAAGCCCCAGTCCATCATCGAATCCAACTCGATTGATGAACGTTCTGCCCTTTGAAGTCAAAGGACCCCGTGATGAGGCTTTTCTCCACCTCCGCACCCATGGTCTGAAAACCTTCGGCGAGGATGCGATTGAAACTACGAAAGATCAGCCCTGAGAACCCCGTCAAAAAAACCAGGAGAATGACGTACTCGATCAAGGACTGGCCGCTCAAACGGCGACGGCGCACGGAGGGGTCCGCACGCCTTATCATGAGCTGACTTCTGCTGTTCCCTGCTGTTGCCATGGCTCTCGTCCCTGAGTGCCGGAGATTTCAGTCTTATTCGCGGCCCACTTCGGTGGCAGCCTGGCCTGCCTGGTCAAAGACCTGGCCCACCAGCTTTCCGAGTTGAGTCTTGAACGTGTTGCCCACTTGCTTCACCGCGATGACCAAGATGAGCACCAGCAAAACATATTCAGTGGTCGATTGGCCCGACTCATCTCGCAGCCAACTCTTCAATTTCCCATCGCCCATAGGTCTAAGTCCTCCGGAACCCATCTAACCCATCGGTCCCTTCACCTATAAATTTTAATGGTTTATGCATCGCGCCACAAGGTTCTTTTTGCCCCGTGTCATCAGCCGCAAACCAGCGAAATCAAAGCCTGATTATCCGCCCCACCCTTTTGAGTGGCGATTTCCGCAAGTCTGCGATTTTGTTCAGAAAGACCTAGATCCAACGACTTCGCGGTACGAAGGGTGCGAAAGGACTCAGCAAAGTCATCCTCCGCCAAGCGGGGGTAGATCCCGTCCGTGGCCAAAATGATGAGATCGCCCTTTTCCATCTGCAACTCGAAGATCTCGGGCTCCAGGTCCAAAGCATGACCCAGCGCCATGAGGGGGAAGGCCCATTTGCCATTCCAGCTGCCCTGGAACTGACCGCGAGCGCTGTTGTAGGAACGGGCTTTGGTGATGGCCTGCACCCGACCCCGGCGCACCAGAAACGCCTGACAAGAGCCGCAGCTCCCTAATACGAGCTTGTTTCCCGAGGCGAAGGCAAAAAGGGCGCTAGCCCCGCCGCGGCCATTGATGTGACGCTTGCGATTTTCGTCGACCAGAACCTGGTTGGCGAAAAGAAAGGCATTGAACACCAGGTTGCCAGCGTCCGTGAGATAGCTGCGGTAAATGAACGGCAGCGTCACTTCGGAATCCCCAAGGCCGTTCTTCACGAAGAATGCCGCCTTCTCCAAAGCCTGGCGTGCGGCGACGTCACCGATGCCATTGCCGCCATATCCATCGGCCACGCCAAAACACAGGCGTTCGGCGTCAATGAGGCAGACGTCTTCGTTGAGGGGCCGAACGGGGCCCTTGTCCACGTAGGAGCCATAAGCCCTCACTGTCACGACGTTGCTCATAAGAAATCCAAAGCCTCTTTGGTGAAGGGGTCTTCCCTCAATGCTTCAGCGGGGGCGCGCATGCCCTGCTCTCCCTCGGCGGCGTCGCCCTCGAGCGTGCTGAAACGATGGTACTTGCGCCAGCAGCGACCATAGTAGTCATCTTCGGGCACGGATGCCTTGTAGCACTCCACGTATTTTTTGCGCGCGAGGGTCAGGTCACCGACGGATTCGGCGAGAATGGCCTCAATATAAATTTTCTGGGCGCGTTCATGGACGTCCTTACGGACGCGGGCAATGCCGAACTCGCACTCCTGACAGCGGGGGTCGATATCAAGGGCTTTGCGATACTCATCCCGGGCCGCCTCATAATTCTTCGCGTCATAGGCGGAGTTTCCTGCCTCCACATGGGGCTGGCGCTTCTCGGTCATTTCTTTGCCGACGTCGTCGATGAGCCCGCGGGCTTTGGCGAGGAGCTCAGAGTCGGAACCCGCGGTGGCCACCTCCGTGAGCTTCTCAATGGCAGCGTAATAGAGCCCCTTCCCACGCAACTCTTCCCCAGCGGCAATCATGGAGCCCATGGCCTCCTTCATGAGAGCAACCTGACGCTGCTGCTCCTCTTCCAGGCGGTGGCGGTTCTCTTTCTCTTCAATGCTGGCCTTGAGCTTAGCCACGGTAGGGTTATCGGGATCCAACTCAAGAATGCGGGAAAACACTTCTTTGGCTTCAGCTTCCATGCCCTTGTTGAAGTACTCCTGGGCCTGGGTGACGAGCTTCAGGATGTTTTCTTTGCGCTCCTGCTCTTTCTTTTTTCGTTCCGCTTCGTCAGCCTGGGCCCTCAGGGTTTCCAGGCCCTGATTGGCCAACGACTTGATCTCCGTGATGTCTTTGTATCCATTGGGTATGATCTCGATGATTTTATCCGCCTCGAAGATGGACTCCTGGTATTTGCCCTTGGTGTAGTAGTCATAGCAAAGCGAGTATGTTTGCTCGATGAACTCGCGCTTCTCACGCGGTAATTTGCCGAACTCCTTCAACTTGGGGTCCACGGAGGCATGCTGGGCTTTTTTCTTCGCGGCGTCCGCGGACTCCCGCTCCTGGTCCTGCATCATGGTGAGACCGCCGAAAATTACAGCCGCGATCATGATGAGCCGCAGCCTTTTCGCTTTAGGCATCTCTTTGTAGCGCTGAAGCAATCCTTTGAGGCCTTTTTCCCTGGGGGCAACGGGCTGTTCCGTGCCAGGCATCGCGCCGGGCATGGCCATTCCCATGGCTGCCGCCTGGGAAATCTCGGGGTAAACCGGAGCCACGGGGGCCATGGGCTGCTGCGGTTGAGGCTCCATGGGCAGGGGCTCCATGGCCATATCCGAAGCAGGGGCCTCGAGGGCAGGCATCTCCGCCGGAGGAGGAAGAAAAGCGCCTTGGCTTTCCTGGGCGAAGTAATCCTGATTCAAGGCCGTGAAGGTGAACTCAGTGGCGCCGATTTTAATGACATCTTCACCGGCCAGCTCCTGCTCGCTCACTTTGATGCCGTTGACGTAGGTGCCGTTGGCGGAGCCAAGATCTTTCAAGACGAAGGAGCTGCCGATGCGCCTGATGAGGCAATGCTTGCGGCTCGCTTTTTTATCTTCGATGACCACATCACAGCCAGAGCCTCGCCCCACGCTCACTTCGGCCTTGGTGATGGGCAACTCTTCCAGATTGGCCTCGCCGGGCTTGAATACTAACTTTACGGACAACTCCGCCGAGGGGATCATGGCGGTGGCTTCGCTCTCGGTGGCCACGGCAGCATCCTCAACCTGCGCCTCCGGCAGCACGGTACCCTGCGGCGGTGTTTTCTGATCGGGCCCCAAAGCGGCGGGTGGGTGGGCCTCGGCATGCTCCGGCGGAGCGGCGATGGGGGTTTCCACGGCCGCGGGCTCCGGCATTTTGCTTGTCTCCACCCGCAATTGATAGTCAGCGATGGAGATGACATCGCCCGCTTTCACTGGCGCCTCGGAGACATCCGCGCCATTGAGTTGCAGCTTTCCGAACTCGGTCTTCTTCATCAGCGTGAAGCCACCGGCGGATAACTGGATCACCGCGTGGTTACGGCCCACGGCGCGATCATCCAGGCGAATGTCCGCCTCGGCTCCCCGGCCCACGACGATGGAGGTTTTGCTGCCATCGAAGTCGATGGCTTGCACCTCTGAACCATTTCGCAATACGGTGAATCTCAAGGCTTCCATGATTTAGGGAGCCTCCACTTTCTTTTCGAGATCCTTGTAGGCCTTATCCGCCTCCAAGAACATGGGGTTCGCCTGATCTTTGAAGTACAAGCGGCGAATGGAGTCGTATTTCTCCAATGCGGCGCGGAGGCGATTCGCCTCTTCATCACGGCGGGCCAGCGCTTTCAGGTCCTTGGCTTCCACCTCCATGGCCTTCACCACATTCTCACGGTATACGCGGGCCATCTCGTGGCCGGGCATGACCTGCAAGGCCACTTCAAAGTTGGTTTTCGCACGGATATAGTTGCGCTCCTTGAATTCGCGGTAGCCTTCTTTGAAATACGCATCGGCCTTGTGCTTGACGTCGGTCTCTCCGGCCTGGGGTAAAAACTGTTTCAGGTTGTTGCCAGCGATTTCAGCGGGGGGCTCGTAGGCCTTGCGCCGCTTCTTCACCTGGATCTCGGCCTGGGGCGCCAGGTAGGCGGCGCCCAGGAGAACGGCGATGATGAGCCAAAGACGCTTGTTTTTATCGAAGAGGCTTTGACTGGTCGGCGCACCGGCCCCGGGTGGTGGCATGCGAATGAACTGAGTGAGGCCCGAAGCGATGCCTCCGCCAACCTGCGGGGCGGCCTGAGCCGGCATTTGCATCATCTGGGTGCCTGCCTCCATGCCCATGTATTCGAACACCGATTGACCCATGCCAATTTTGTCGCCGGACTTGAGGAACCACTGCTTCATGGGCTGGCCATTGATGGCAACGCCATTGGAGGAGCCGAGATCCCGAATGAGCATGCCCTGAGGGGTCTGCAACATCTCGGCATGGCGCCGGGACATTTTGAGATCCATGACCATGACTTCATTTTCCTCGCCACGGCCGATTGAAACCCGAGGCAGAGTGATGACGAAGAGAGCACCCGCATCAGGCCCCCCGAGCACACGCAGACGACCGAGCTCGTTGGGCTGCCTGCCCACCGCCGTCGTCTTGAATTTGAGTGCGCCTAACGCCATTATTTCCTCACGCGGCCAGTTTCATGACAAGGAGGTAGCCCAATGCCACCCCACCCATGGGGCCCAGGCCCAGTGCTTCCATTTGGTAATTGACCCCAGAGAATTCCAGAAAATCAGATACGCCCTCGGGTGCGCCGGTGGGTGCCCGTCCGATGAGATCCTTCAACATCAGGGTGAATGCCTCATCACGGGACGCTGCCACGATGTCATTGCCCACATTGCCCTCAAGCCGAATGCCCGTGACTTCTTCCATGGCATGGTTGAAGAAGACAACCTTCTGGTCTCCAGTGAGCACCAGCATCGGAGTTGTCGCCCGCTCCGCCGCGAATCGGGCGGCATTGATGAAGTCGTCGGGATTACCGGATGGTGCCTGCTGCACCATGCCCCCGCTGCCTGAGATTTTCTGCAACGCCGTATTGATCACCTGCACCAGGGGCTCCATCTCTTCCATTTTGGCGGTCATCGTGATTACGAAGGCCTCGCCCCGAAGCACTTTATCCACCTGCTCATTGAGTTGAGAGAGGGGCCGGGTACTCAACCTATGAATGGCGGCGAACACGGCAACACCCATGATTGACGCGAAAATGATGCATACGCCAAACATGACCATGACCGAGCTCTCGTCCATCATGAGCTGATTCGTATCAAGAAAAACCACCGCGAAGGCCACGGTGACATTCTGATTCTTTGAGGGATCCACCACTTTGAATGGTTCCGCGATACCCAGGATATTCCCCTCCAAGATGGGGTAGGTCATGTCCAAGTTACCCTCGTTGTCCCAGCGGGGCATGGAGAAGAACCGTTCGCTCTTCTCAAACCATTTGCGGGCATTGTCAGCAAAACGACCCTGCTGACCCTCCGTGAGCATCTGATTGAGCTTCTTGCCCGGAGCCATGATGCGCAGGTCCATGTCCACGATATAGGCGCCGACCACGGCCTCTTCGCGCTCGGCGAAACTGATATCGAGCTCACTTTCAGCCCGCCGCAAAATGGCCTGGTGATTGCGGTCCACCATGAGCCGGGCCAATGCCCGGGCGCGATTGCGGGATTCGAGCAACATGTAGTCCTGGGTTTTCTGCACTGTGGGGAATACGGATACGCCTACGCTGAATACGATGAGGATTCCCAATAGCCCCTTGAGGATGAGGTTCCACTCGTGTTTTTCATTGAGCGTGAAGAGGAAGTTGATGACGTGCTTATCGAAGGCGAACTTCACTTTTTCGACGATGTCCTTGGGAGGCGCCGTGGCCTGGAGAGGCGGGAGCCCTGGCATGACGCCACCCATGCCGGGCATGGCCGGCGTGGGTGCGCCGGGACGGCGCAGGGGCAGCACTGTTGCCGGGGCTTTCTGAATGGTGAGGGGTTTTGCGACTTCAAGAACGTGCTCGCCCACGCTGATGCGATCACCAGGGGAGACCTTCTTGACGGTGGTGAGCACGCCGTTGACGAAGGTACCGTTGGAACTGCCACTATCCTTCAGGGTGACGACGCCACTGTTCAGCACAAGAACGCAGTGTTTCTTCGATACTTTGGAAGTATTCAGGACAACGTCATTGCCGCCCACCCGGCCCACGCTGTTCTCGCCATCGTGCATGTCATAGGTGTTGCCGCGCAGGGGGCCAGCGATGATCCTCAACTTATACATAGGCGATCTCCCGTGCGGAGGGCGGCGGCACCGCCGCTGGGGAGCTCAAGCACGGCCCGCGCATGCCTCCGGGGCCAGTGCATGCGCCAAGGGGCCACGGCGCGGCACACATCAACGATGGTGCCTTGGCGATCCATATAAACAACGTCGATGGGAAACTTCATGAAAAAAGTATGGATGGCATTGCAGGGCTCGATCCACATGCCCTCGCCACCGGCCATGCCGGAACGACCCATGAGGCCCACCAAGCGGGTCAGCACGGTGTCGGAAACAGCGCAGCGTTCCGCCACGAAAAGCCCGTCAGCCTGGCGCTTCACTTGAACTTGCTTCATGGGCCAGCCCCCAATCCGCCGCTCTTCATGAAGTCCATCATGAAGGGCGCGCCCACGGTGAGCGCGATGGCAGGGAGAATGAAGAAGAAAGTAGGAGCCATGATCTTGCTCGCGGCTTTGGCACCCTCTTTCTCCGCGGCTAAGGTGCGCTCGATGCGAATGGTCTCTGATTGCTGGCGCAGCACCTTGCCGATACTGGCACCCATTTCATCCGCTGAAATAAGAATGGAAACGAAGGAGGAGATCTGTTGCATGTCCAGGCGTATCGCCATGTCACGGAGCGCTTCAGCACGGCTGGAGCCCACCTTCATTTCTTTCAGGGCTTGTGAAAGCTCTTCGACGAGGGGGCTGGGGCTGGCTTTCTGCACCACCTTGCCGATGGCACCGACGAAGTCGAGACCCGCTTCGGTGGAAAGCGCAAGGAGGTCGATGATGAAAGGCATGGCCCTCTTCACGCCCTTCTGCCGCATCTTCTTTTTCTCATAACACATATAGTCAGGGTAGAAGTACCCGGCCGGCGACATGATGACGTACAGGAGCCAATGCAACTCGAACTCGCCGAAGTAATTCACCGCAAAGGTAACCAGAGGCGCGAGAAAAATCAGGGAGATCTTCATGGCCATGAATTCATCGGGAGTGAGCTCATCGGTGAGACCCGCGGCGATGAGCTTCTGCTTGGCCTCTTTGCGCTGCTTATCAAGCTGCATGTCCTGCACGATGGGCACGACATAGCGGCTGAAGATGGGGCGGGAGTACTTGATGATGGGGTCCGTGGCCTTGCGATTCTTTTCTTCCTCACCCAGCAGCTGCTTGGCATTGTGGGTGGCCTCCTGGGAGAAGAAGGCCTTGGTGAACATATAGACAGCAAAGAACACTAGTCCCAGCGCCACCATGGAAACTGGGGTGAATTGCATTGTGGCTTCGACGACTTCGGCTGCGGCTTGGGCGTTCACTCTACGGCCCTCCTCTTCTCGTGATACAGTTCGGAGTATGAGACGAGCCTCTGTAGTCACCTGGGACATCCTCCGGGCAACCTTTGCCCATGCACGCAAGAGCGACATTAAAACCATGGCTGGCTCGCTGGCCTTCACCACCGTGCTCTCTGTGATCCCTCTTTTGGCCCTGGCATTTTTTGCCGTGGACTCCCTGGGCCTGCTGGAATCGGGCTATCTGAGGCTCCAGCCTTGGATTCTTGAAAATCTGGCCCCAGGCGCGGGCAGCTCGGTGAATGAGCACATCATGAACTTCCTGAAGAACTCCAACCTGTCCAGCGTGGGGCTCGTGGGAGGCGCGGGCCTCTTGATCACGGCGGTACTGACGCTGAATCAATTCAACGATGCGATGAATCGCATCCTGGAAACCCCTGATGAGCGAAAAATGCTGCGCAAGGTATCAAAAAACGCGGGACTCATGGCGATCATGCCCATTCTGATCACTGCGTCGCTGATGCTTTCCGCTCTGATCCCATTGAAGGGCTTGCCCATCACCCTCCTCATCGACACCATAGCCTTTTCACTGGCCTATGGCCTGCTGCCCCGACGCAGACCGAGGATGAAGCCCCTGCTGCTCTCGGCCACCATCATGGCCGTGCTCTGGGAGAGCACCAAGACGGGCTACGCCCTTTACGCCAAAAAAGCCGCGACCTACTCTGCTGTCTACGGATCCCTATCCGCCATCCCACTTTTTCTCATCTGGGTGTTCGTCGCCTGGTATGTATTACTCCTGGGGGCAGCACTGTTGAAAACCATGAACGAACAACTCGCGCCTCGGAGGACAACATGATCGCTCACATACTTGCCGCCACGCTCACCTTCGGGGTCCCTGACGCCATTGCCGCACGAAAGCCGACGCTCAAAACCAGTAAGTCTCCAGGGGAAATCGTTCTCAACGACGCCTGGTACGTCATGCAGGCTGGCAGCACGGGCTGGGGCTACTTCCATGAAGTCATCGTGAAACGGGATGGTAAGTATTTCTATCGCTACGACATGACGAAGAAAGAAAATGACCGCCTTTATCAAGAGAACCTCGGTGCCGTGGCCCAAGAGGATCTCATCCCCGTGGCCTTCAATTTGAATAAGTCCGGTGAGGGCGTGGCGGAAGCCTATAGCGGCACCTTCATGGATAAAGGGGACACGGGTATTTTTTCCGTTCAGGTGAGCGGCGCGAGAGCAAAATCCTTCAAGCGACACGTGCGGCGGGAAACCATCATGGAGGCCTACTTCCCGGTCTGGATTCATTTGAACTGGGAGCGGATCCGCAAAGACTTCAGGGCCAGCATCCCCATTTTCACCGAAGACCCTCAAAATGCCGAGTATCAGGTCCGTACGGCAAAATTGGAATGGAAGGGAGAAAGACCCGGGTCGCCAGCATGCAAGGAAATCAATGTGGACTTCGATGGTCGCCGCTCGGTGTGGTGCGTGGAACAAAGCGGCTCCTTGGTGAGCATGATCATCGGGGACAACGAGGTCATGGTGAAACGAGTTAAGTCCGAGCAGGAAGCGAAGAAGGCGCTCGGAGGCTAGATGTGGCTGTTGACCCGCACCGCCTTCAGCGCCGCCTTGGTGGCGGCCCTCGTGGCCACCTTGGTGTTCGCCATGTTGCGTATGGCACCAGGGGATCCCGTTGATCTCATTCTCGGCGACACTCCTCAAGCCAACGGCGCGGATGCCACCGCTCGAGCCGAGCTTCGCCACCGCTTGAACCTGGATGAGCCCACGCCTCAAGCACTAGTGCACTTTTTCAGCCGCGCCCTGCGGGGAGACCTAGGTCAATCCCTCGTGAAGAGTCGCTCGGTTTCCGCACTCATCGCGGAGCGCCTGCCATTCACTGCTTTATTGGCCCTCTCCGCCTGCCTACTGGCAAATCTTTTTGCGCTCCCCGCCGGAATGCTCGCCACGCTGATGCCCAAGAGAGGCAACCCTGCTCTCATCGCCAGCGCCGTGCTCACGCAAAGCCTGCCTGCCTTTTGGTTAGGACCATTGCTGGTGGCGGCTTTTTCATTGCGCTGGCCTTGGCTGCCTGTTTCTGGTGCAGGCACAGTGGCACACCTGGCGCTGCCCACGATTACGCTCGCCGCCGCCCTTTTTGGCCCACTGGCTCGCTGCACGGGGGAGGCTCTGTCCCAAACTCTTGCATCAGATTACGTACGTGCGGCACGGGCCAAGGGCTTGAGTGAAACTGCCGTCGTATTGCGCCACGCCTTGCCCAACGCATTGCCACCCATCGCGGTTGTGAGCGCGCTTCAGTTTGCAAATGCCCTCGGCGGCGCGCTCATCACTGAAACACTCTTTGATTGGCCCGGCCTCGGGACCCTGCTCATGGACGCCTTGCTCGCCCGAGACTACCCCGTGGTACAGGGCATCGTACTGGTCTCCGGGCTCAGTTACGTCGTGATCAATGCCGCCACTGATGCCCTGGCGGAACGCTTCACCCCAGGAGGAGCGCCATGATGAACCTGGATATGGCGTTCTGCGCTCCGGGTGCGGCCCACTGGCTTGGGTGCGACCCCTATGGGCAGGACCTCGCGCTCCTCATCGCCCGAGGTCTCGGACGCTCGATCACTGTCGCGACCGCTGTTGTGGCCTTGAAGCTGCTCATCGCGCTACCTGCGGGGACCTTGCTGGCCTGGGCCCCGCCACTGCCCCGCGCCATATGCTTGCGAGCCCTCGATGCCATCCTCGCCTTCCCGGGCATCCTCCTCGCCATTCTGTTTGCCGCGCTTTTGGAGCCTGGTCTGCGCTCTCTCATCATCACCCTCGCCATCACTGGCTGGGCCGCACCCGCACGATTGGTGCAAAGCCTCGTGCGACAGAATCTCGGTTTGCCCTTCGTGGAAGCAGCCCGTGCATCAGGCGCCGGCTTTGCGCGCATGCACTGGAAAACGATTTACCCCGCCCTCTGGGGACAGATGGCGCTCTACTCCGTGCATGCCCTTGCATCCGCGGGCATGGCCGAAGTCGCCCTGTGCTTTCTTGGAATGGGTGGCGCTCCGGACACAGTGAGTCTGGGCCATCTCATTGCCGAGGGCCGCCAGTATCTGGTGGAGCACCCCAGACTGTCCCTGGCACCAGGCATGGCACTCTTCACCTTCGTACTCGCGCTCAACCTTGCCGCCGAGCGCGTGCGAATCCGCTACTCTCTTACTTCCCAGTGACGATGGGGTAGCCCGCGGCTTCCCACTGGAGCATTCCGGTATTGCCGATGCAGACCAGGTTTTTCAATCCGGCATTTTCCAGAGCCTGAACAGCCCGCCCCGCACGACCACCGCTGCGGCAATGGACATAGACATGCTTGAAGCGCTTCAGTTCTTCGACATGATCCAGCACGACTTCGTGATCGATGTTCATAGCGCCGACGATATGGCCTTCAGCAAACTCCTCGGGCGTGCGCACATCGAGAATGACTTCATCTTTGCTGATGGTGTTGAGCTTGCCGTAAAGGTCTTCCATGCTGATCTGTTTCATGGCGACGAGTATAGCTGCTAAGGAGCCTGGAGACCACGCACTACTGTGAAAAACTCAGGAAAACAGCGATGCTCCAAGATCGTCACTTCAGCCTCTTCGGAAGCACCACCGTCGATGAGGTCACTGAACACCGCACCAGGGGACTTGGCGACATGCAATACTTCGTGGAACACCGTGCTTGTCAAACTGACGCAATCTTCAGTCAACGCCATGGGGTGCAGGTGCACGGTTTGCCCTGACAGAAACCCCGGAAGAGTATAGGCACACTCATAGGGGCTCTCCTCATCCCGCGGCACGGCCTCAAAACGCAGTCCCCCACCTTCATAGAGAGCGAGAGCACGGTGCCGCAACTCAGGGCGCGCTGCCAATGCTTCACAGGTCTGAGTCCGCACATAGGCCTCTCCAAAGGCCTCCTTCAGCTGAACCCGCCCCGCCGCACTCAGACCCTGTGAGCGGAAATGAAGGGCAGCCTCAACCCCCCGTGCGGGGAGGAACGCCAAGAGCACCGCGATCAACCACCCTGATTTCCTCATACCCTTACCCCTTACGCCTCTCTCTCCGATGCGGACCCCCCATGTCAATGGAGGGAGGGATTTTTAAGCAATCCTGACAACGTCCTTTGAAAAGAGAGACCTCTCCGGTACTTTCCTGGGCCTGTGGGGGCCCTTAGCTCAGTGGTTAGAGCGTCCGGCTCATAACCGGTTGGTCGTAGGTTCAAATCCTACAGGGCCTACCACCCCCCCGGAGCGAGCCGACCTTGGTCTTGAACAGCCAATCGCTCATTGGAAACACGACATTGAAGTTCTTCGAGCTCATAAGCCGCGGATCATGATGTAAAGCATGATGGTGCCGTAGCCATGCCATGCCTGGGATCCGCTCAGTCCATGGGTTCACAGGCAGATGAAAACTGAAGTGCATGAACTCGTAGAGCAGAAAATTCACGGCCCCTGTGGCGATCATGAGATAAGTGACGTTGCTTGAAACTTCCACGCCCGTGAGGGCCGTGAATAACTGCAACAAGCCCGTCGCCACCACGGGCAGCGCGATGACCACCAGCATGGGGGCCCACCACGGAAAGAGCACCATGTAGACGTCCCTGTGGTCGTAAAACCGCATAGCCTGATGGGTATAGTAGTGATGGTGATTGCCCGTATGGATGTCGAACACTTTGCGCATCAATGGCCACGGCCTGTGCAACGGCCACCGGTGAAGGAAATACTCAAAAAAATTCCCGAACACCAGCACCGCTGGCACCGTCATCCACTGAACCAGAGTCGGCTTGTGAAGCTGTAGCAATGCCCACGCGGCACACCCCAGCGTGAACGCCACCGTCGCCGCGGCATGGGCGTAACCCGAATAAAATCCCGGCATGGTGGCACGGTACTTCTTTCGAAATTCAGCCACCAGCGGCGGCACTCTCTCACTGCTCATCGCTGCACTATAAAACACAAGGGCCCCGAAGCAACCGCGCCCCGAGGCCCTTGCGAAATTATTACAACAGCGAAACAGCAGAGTCCTTGCTCAGCTGCCTTCGATGAAGGCTTTGAGGAACTTGGCTCTCGAAGGGTGACGCAGCTTGCGCAACGCTTTAGCCTCGATTTGGCGAATACGTTCGCGAGTCACGAAGAAATCCTGGCCCACCTCTTCCAAGGTGTGGTCGGACTTTTCGCCGATGCCGAAACGCATGCGCAGCACTTTCTCTTCCCGGGGCGTCAGGGTCGCCAATACCTTACGGGTTTGTTCGGAAAGGTTCACGTTGATGACGGCATCCGACGGGGAGATCACGCGCTTGTCTTCGATGAAGTCACCCAGGTAAGAATCTTCTTCTTCACCGATGGGGGTCTCCAGCGAGATGGGCTCCTTCGCGATCTTGAGCACCTTACGCACCTTCTCAACGGGAAGTTCCATCTTGGCGGCGATCTCTTCTGGGGTGGGCTCGCGGCCCAGTGCCTGGATGAGTTGACGCGAAGTGCGAACCAGCTTGTTGATGGTCTCGATCATGTGCACGGGAATGCGGATGGTGCGGGCCTGGTCCGCGATGGCGCGGGTGATGGCCTGGCGAATCCACCACGTGGCATAAGTGGAGAACTTGTAACCACGGCGGTATTCGAACTTATCCACGGCCTTCATCAGGCCGATGTTGCCTTCTTGGATGAGATCGAGGAACTGCAAACCGCGATTGGTGTACTTCTTCGCGATGGACACGACGAGGCGCAGGTTGGCTTCAACGAGTTCGCTCTTAGCCGCGTCAGCCTTGGTCTCACCGATAATGATTTTGCCGTACAGGTCTTGGAGCTCATCGAAGGGGATGGAACAATCCGCCTCGATTTTCTCGCGACGGCGGCTGATCTCATCCCACTCCTTGACGAGAGTCTCCACCCGGGCTTCCGTGGTGGCAAGATCCCGCAACATGGAGAACCGCTCAGCGCCCGGCGTCTGATAGCGCTTCACCGCGGCTTTGAGTTCCTTGGAATCCTTGGCTTCGAAAAAGGTAAAGAGCTTCTTCTCCTCGATCTGCATGTCGTAGAGACGCTCGCACCAGGCTTTGATCTTGACCGTGAAGGAGTTGATGGACTTGCGGTTGAAGGCCACTTCCCGCAGGGTTTCTTCGATTTGGACAAGCTTCTTGTCGAGATCGGCCCGGGCCTTCTCGCGGTCTTTCGCGGGAAGCTTACGGTCGTCAATCTTCTCGGTGAGCTTCAGTTGCGCCTTGGAGAAATCAGAGAGTTTCTCCAGGGTGACCATGATCTTGTTGTAGTAAACGCGCTCGTCGTCCAGGTTCACTTCTTCGTCGACGCCACGGATGACGTCTTTCACCTTAAGACGGCCGGTTTGCATGCGGCCTTCGAGCTCGAGGATGGCGTTCACGCCATCTTTGGTGCTCAGCAGCGCACGCAGAACCTCGATTTCGCCCTCTTCGATGCGCTTGGCGATCTCCACTTCACCTTCGCGGGTGAGGAGCGATACGGCGCCCATTTTCTTCAGATAGAGCTTCACCGGGTCCGTGCCGCGGAACACCTCTTCAGCGGCGACCTCTGGAGCCTCTTCAGCCTCGGCGGCCTCTTCTCCATCTTCAGCGTCCTTGGGCTTGCGGGCCGGATCGACGACTTCGATGTCGTTCTCGCCAAGGAACACCATGACGGCGTCAATCTTGAGGGGCTCCAGCACATCGGGCGGGAGAAGGTCATTCAGTTCCTCATAAGAGAGAAAACCGCGCTGGAGGCCAAGCTCCACCACTTTTTTCAACTCTTTTTGGATACTGGTAAGGAAGTTCAGGGTTTCCTTGTCTCTCTGCATCAGAGCTCCTTAGCTTTCTGGATCCGGGCCTGCTCGCCCAACAGGCGCGCTACATCTTCAAATTTGCCTTGGGATTCGGCTTGCCGTATTTCTTCCCGCAGGCTGGTTTTCTCTCGCTCAAGACAGGTGCGACTTAACTTCCTAACAAGGTCATCCCATTCCTGTTGTCGCTGGGGATCAGTCTCCCCGGAATTATCCTCACCACTGACGGCGAGCCATTGGCTCATGAGCCGCCGAAGGTCTGGGGACATTACCTCATCCAGAATGGAAATATCAACTATTTTGCCCACTTTCATGCGTTCCGAGAGGAGTTGGGCGCATTCACGAGCACGGGGATCCGTGAGGCCCGCGGCAAGCCCCTCCCAATGAGGGGTTTGTTTCACAAGTATTGGATATGAAATAAGAAACCGTAGAAAGCGACTCTCCTGGGGGGACAGGGGCGCCACCCGAGCAGGGCTATTGCTCGAAGGGCGGGGCCGGGACTGGGGAGAAATATTTTGCTGTGATGCGGCATTTCGAGGCGAAACAGGCGTCTTGCCCCGGAGTTGCTCTTGGAGCCGGGCATAGGGCACACCGAAGTGGCCCTCCAGATCCTGAAGGCGCAACATGCGCGCTGTGTCGGAACGCAGCTGAGCAACCCAACCCAGAATTTTCTCGAGGGCTTGAGCCCTGTCCTGGGTTCGGCCGCTTGCCTCCGTCTTTAAACGAGAAATATTTTGATCCAGCAGGTCAGGGGCCTGCTTCAAAAGCTCCTCCATGGCGGCGGCGCCATGTTCCTGGATGTACTCGTCGGGGTCCTTACCCGTGGGCAGGGTGGCCCCGCGAATAACAAGGCCCTTGGCCAAAAACGCTTCCATGGCCTTCAATTGCGCAGCTTGGCCCGCACGATCACCGTCAAAGAGAGCGATGATATGGGTTGTGAGTCGCGAGAGCTTTGCCACATGGTTTTCCGTTAGTGCGGTGCCGAGGGTCGCCACGGCATAACCGAAACCCGCCTGGTGGAGGGCGAGGCAATCCATGTAGCCCTCGACGATGACGCAGATGTCTTTTTCGCGGATATGCTTTTGAGCCTGGAAAATGCCGTAGAGTTGCTCACTTTTGGAGAAAACTTCGCTATCCGGGGAGTTGAGATACTTCGGCGTGGCGTCCCCCATGGCTCGCCCACCAAAACCGGTGACCAGGCCACGACGATCGGTGATGGGAAAAAGCACACGGCCCCGGAAGAGGTCGAAGTGGATGCGACCATCGGGGCCTGCGACGTCTTTGCGGCGAATGAGACCTAGTTTCTCGGCGACATCCAGCGGCGCCTTCTTGCTCGCGAGGAACTCGGTGAGCACCGCCCAATCATCCGGGGCATAGCCCAAGAAGTAGCCCTTCATGGTCTCATCGGTGATGCCCCTGCCCCGCAGGTACTCACGGGCCTCGGACCCCGCCGGGCCCATGAGGCGTTCGTGGTAAAACTGGGCTGCAAATCTATTTAATTTATATACAAGCTCCAGCCGCGTCTTTTCAGCCGCAGCTTGTCCAGGCACGGGGGCGGCCCCCCCCTGCCCCCCGCGGCCCCGGAATTGAGGCGGCACCGCACGGCCCGCACGCTCGGCAAGCATGCGCACGGCCTCAGGGAAGGAGATACCTTGCATCTCCTGGATGAAATCGAGGACATCGCCGCCCTTTTGGCAGCCGAAGCAGTAAAAGGCTTTTTTCTTCTCAGAGACGGAAAAGGACGGTGAACGTTCGGCGTGAAAGGGACAAAGGCCCACGAGGCTCGCCCCCTGCTTGCGCAGGTTGACGTACTCCCCCAGCACGTCGGCAATGCTCACGGCGTCGCGCAGTTCGCGGATGAAATCGGAAGTATCTTGCGTCACGTGTGCCGTAGGACCTGTCCTTAAGGAAGGCGCGCCTTCACAAGTTCGTTCAAGAGCTTGCCATCGGCCCGACCCGCCACTTTCGGCATGAGAACCTTCATGACTTTGCCCATATCCTTCGCGGAGGAGGCGCCTGCCTCCTGGATGGAAGCCTCCACGATGGGAATCAACTCTTCTTTCGTCAACTGCTGGGGGAGGAAGGACTGGAGGAGAACCAGCTCTTTGGACTCTTTATCCACTAAGTCCTGGCGGCCACCAGCTTTGAATTGCTCAATGGAGTCTTGGCGCTGCTTCACGGAAGTCTGGATGATCTTTATAACCGCGGCATCATCGAGATCCACGCGGTCGTCGATCTCTTTTTTGCGGATGGCGGCGTGCAGATTGCGCACATGAGCCAGTGTCTCTTTGTCGCCAGACTTCATGGACGATTTCATGAGCTCTGAAAGTTTTTCTTTGATGGTGGCCATTTGATTCCTTCCCAAAACCAGATCCAAATAAAGACCGCGAGACGCGGACCCGCCGAATTTCGGCAAAATCCCACGCCTCGCGGTGACTGCAATCAGATCAATAGATCAGCGGCTTCTCAGGTGGGGCTGTGAAACTTGCGGACCTTTTTCAATACGCGTTTGCGGGCGGCGATTGCCTTCTTCTTTTTGCGAACGCTGGGCTTCTCGTAGAATTCACGCTTGCGGACCTCAGAAAGGATGCCGCCTTTTTCAATTTGTTTCTTGAAGCGTTTTACTGCGTTCTCGAACGGTTCGTTCTCGTTAACTCGAATGCCAGGCAAAGAAATCACCCACCCTCTCTATTGAAGAATCAATGTTGTGCAGGCACCATGTCCCAGAAAAAAAGTCAACAAAAACTCGGGGTTTGCCCTGGAACTCCGACTGAAAATATCATATATTGGGGGTACGGATTGAACGATGACTTCGCGCCTACCCCTTTATTTTGACTATCACGCCACAACCCCCGTGGCGGATGCCGTGTTGGACGCCATGATGCCCTACTTCAAGGAGCATTTCGGCAATCCCTCCAGTCACCTCCATCCCCACGGGTGGCTTGCCGAGGCCGCTGTTAGCAAAGCCCGGGATCAAGTAGCTGCCTGCCTGGGGGCCACAGCACGCGAGATCACCTTTACCAGTGGCGCCACGGAATCCAACAACCTCGCTATTTTAGGAGTAGCCGAAGCCTATGCGGACCAGGGCTGCCACTTCATCACCACTCGTTTCGAGCACAAATCGGTGCTCGACTCCTTCAAGGAGCTGGAGCGCCGGGGTTGCCTCGTCACCTACCTGCCCCCTGACTCCCAAGGTCTTGTCAGCGCCCTGGCCGTGAAAGAGGCGCTACGACCTGAAACCGTGCTGGTCTCTGTCATGTGGGCCAACAACGAAATCGGTACGGTGCAACCCGTGGCTGAAATCGGACGGGTCTGCAAAGAGGCTTCCGTATTCTTCCATGTGGATGCCGTCCAGGGCATAGGTTGGTTGAACTTATCCGTGGATGACATGGGCGCCGACCTCCTGTCCATTTCAGCCCACAAGATTTACGGCCCCAAGGGCGTGGGTGCCCTCTATGTCCGCCGCAAAGACCCCCGAGTGGAAGTAAAACCTCTTCTCTTCGGAGGCAGCCAGGAACGGGGCCTACGCCCCGGCACCCTCAACGTACCAGGCATCGTGGGACTGGGAGTCGCCGCTGAGCTGGTGGCAGCTCACCGCGTTGAAGATCACGCCCGCATCGCCATCCTGCGAGACGGTTTGTGGACAGGGCTCCAGAAAGGCGTGTCCGGCGTGCTGCTCAACGGCTCCCCTACGCAGCGCCTCCCCAATAATATTGCTTTTCGCATCCCCGGCCTGGACCCCGAGGCCTTTTTCTCCCAGGTGCGGGACCACATCGCCCTGTCGGCGGCCAGCGCCTGCCTGGGCTCCGGCGGCGACGGCTCCCATGTGCTCAAATCAATCGGATTGAGCGATGCGGATGCACGATCCTCGCTGCGCCTGGGCCTGGGAAGAGGTACAACAGAAGAGCAATGTACCCAGGCCTTGGAAATCTTGACCCGGGCGCTAAATCAATGCAGGAGAAAATCATGATCCAACTGACCGACAAGGCGACGAAAGAGATCAAACGACTCATTGTTGAAGATCCCACGGCCCAGAATGGCGCCGCCCTGCGGGTACAAGTCATTGGTGGTGGCTGCTCTGGGATGTCTTACAAGCTGAGCTTTGATCCCGCCTCCCCCGGCGAAAGCGATGAAGCGTTCGACCTTGGCGGCATCAAGGTAGTGGTGGACTCCAAGAGCCGCCTCTACTTGAACGGCATGGTCCTCGATTTCTCCGATGGGCTTAACGGCACCGGTTTTGTATTCAACAACCCCAATGCCAAGCGCACCTGTGGCTGCGGCACCAGCTTCTCAGCGTAAAGCGAGCTCCATGCCCAAGATCCACTGGCCCCAACTGAATCGCACTCTGGACGTCGCCGTGGGCACCACGGTGCTTGATGCCGCTCTTGATCATGGCATCCCCCTTGAGCATGCCTGCGGTGGTTTTTGCGCCTGCACCACATGCCACGTCGAAGTGCTGAGCGGCATTGAAAACCTCTCCCCCATGGAGGAGATGGAAATAGAGCGCATTGCCCCGGTCGATGGCCGCACGGATCACTCCCGCTTGGGCTGCCAGGCCCAGATCAGGGGAGACATCACACTACGTATCCCCACCTTCGAGCAGGGAGCCTAAACCCATGTCCCGCATCGGCCTCCCCAAAAAACTAGCGGATTTCGAACAGACCCTGACGGCTGCCCGCATGGACGCCTTCTATAGCGCAACGGGCTGGCAGTCCGGCCCCAGGCCATCCATGCATCCCACTCTTGCCACCTGCTTCCGTGATGGGGAGTTCAAGGCGTTTCAGGCCATGAATATCCCACTGGCCTCCGTCCTCCATGGTGAGCAGAAATACGAGTATGCGAAGGCACTGCAGGCGGACACCGCTTATTGCGGTGAAACGAGCCTCGTTCAGTTTTACGAGAAAGCCGGCAAGGGCAGCGTGATGAAGTTCTATGTGTTCCGCACTGAACTCAAGGATAAGACCGCAGGTGCCCTGCATGTCGCGTGTGAAACCACCATCATCGTACGGGAGGCCACATGAAGCCTCTTAACCCGCTAGTGAAGCCGCCCATCACCCGCGAGCAATTGAAAGCCTACGCGGAAGCCAGCGGGGACTCTAACGAGATCCACCTGAAAGACGAAGTGGCCCAGGCCCATGGCCTCAGTGGCGTCATCGCCCACGGCATGCTCAGCATGGCCTTCATGGGTGAGTACGTGGCGAGCTGGCTGGAAGGCCAGGGACGCCTGGTGAGTTTCAGCTGCCGCTTCAAAGCCATGACCTATCCCGGTGATACGATCACTACTCAGGGTAAATTGCGGGGCCAAGAGGGCACCCTGGCTCAGTTGACACTGGAAACCGTGAACCAAAAGGGCGAAATCACCGCTACGGGGGCTGCGGAAGTCGAGCTCACAGCTTCCCCTCGCACCAGTAACTGACATTTTTAGTTTGAATAAAAAACAGTGCTTTTAGTTGTGACTCGGTGCATTACTTTTTCTACGGTAACCCACCCTTATGAAACCCAACGTCGCGCCCCTGGCTCTCTTTCTATTCATCTTCATCGTGGCGCCTCAAAAGGTAGCCGCCGGTACCCCTGCGTCTCAGTTATCCATCGACGCAGAGTCTTCTCAACAGCTCGATGAGTACGTCAGCCGCGGATCTCGGCGCTCCCACCGCTCCGAGACATGCACAGGTTTTCTGGATGAAAGTACATCTAGTGGGGAGTCCACCCGAGGCTTTGTGGACTATGACTCATCGGATGGCTCCGACCGAGGCTCAGAACCCTGACCTCACTGAGGCAAGTGCGGGACTACGCTAGTTTTCAGTCTTGTGAACACTGCCAGCGCGTTGTCGTGGAATACGGCCTTCCAGTGCTCTTCAGGGATGGCCCTCTTCACCACCCGGGCGTAGGCGGCGATGTCTGAGAGAGGCCAGTCGCTGCCGAACAGGAGCTTCTTGGGGTTGTCTACCCAGCCAAAGATCCAGCGCATGGGCTTCACCGCGTATTCTTCCACTTTTTCCGCGGGCTGCTCGTCCATATTGCCCACCATGAAAGCGGAGAGATCGCCGAAGACGTTGTCGTTTTTGTAAATCACTTCCGCGGCGGAATTGATCCAGGGGTTGCCACAATGGGCGATGACGAAGCGTACCTTGGGATGGCGCACGGCCACCTCGTCGATGGTGAGGGGATCGGCGTACTTCACCATGCCCTTCTTGTCCCAGGTGTCGCCGGTGTGGAAGACCACGGGCACGTCATAGTGCTGGGCCAACTTGTAGATGGGCTCGTACGCGGCGTCATAAGCGTAGCGGTAGATGTAGCCCAGGTAGATCTTGATACAGCCGTATTTGCCGGACTTGAGGCCCTTTTCCACTGCCGCGACGTTCACAACCTTTCCAACGCTGCCGCAGTGGAGGATGCCGTTGCCCCGCATGTCTTGATAGGCATAGTCGCCGAAAATCGTGTGGGCAATGCCCCCCACAACCCCCGCTCGCTTCAGCTGATCCGTGAATTCCTCGACTTTTTTCAGCGGCAGATCGAGGGGCAACTTCATGCCTTCAAATTGGGTGTGGAGATGAGCATCGATGATGGGGAAGCCCAGGGGGTATTCGCTCACCACGGCGTCCCGCAAAGTGGGCGGCGCTTCCGTGGGGGCAATGCGCGCGGACCGACAGCCGCTGAGAGCCAATAATAACGGCAAGAGTATCCACATGGGGGTTGTGCGAACCCTAAATCCCGTGCTGCGCGATTTCATTTTTTTCTCCGAAAGGCTACGATGAGGCCGAAAGGGGCAGCAATTTTTGTGAGGGTTTCAAAGGTTGGGTTGCCCACGCCCCTTTCAAAGTCGGACAAGACTCGCGCATTGATCCTGATCATCTTGGCGAACTTGCCTTGAGACAAGCCCAGAGCCCTCCTCATCATAGCAATGGACTTGCCGAGACTCAGCTCCCCCTTCTCAATCTGATCATAGATGTCCAGGCGTTCTTTTTGGGATTCGCCCGCGCTTCGGATCTTCATAAGGCTGCTGACCTCAATGCTTTAGCTACTTCCGTGATCGTGGAACTACGCTCCTGCACGAGGTCGTCATCCACGCCGCAGCGCCTCATGGTGTCCGGCAGATTTTCGACGATATCCGCCCATGGCTTGAAACAGGAGCGCAGCGCCTCCTGATCAATCCCGTACGCCACCAATCCATCAGCAACCTTTCCCCAGTCTGGCTGCGTGGTCTCCCCAAACCATCGGATGTACCGCGACCTGGTGTCCGCATCGAGGATCATGGGAGCGAAATCATACAGGGGCGTCAGCGCCATGGAGCCATCGGAGCGCTTCATCACCGCAGTATTCCTCCCATGATTATCCGTGTTGCCCATGGCGCAATTGAGGACGTCCCTGAAAACGTACTCTTTAATCTCAGCGAGGCCGTCGCTAACATGACGAAGGAAACCCTCGCAAAGCCTGAAGTGCTTGACCTGCATGCCGTAATCCCCTAGCCCAGCCAACGATGCCAAAGACTCCATTCCATAACGTTCGACTCCGCCACCATGGGCGACTCTGTCAAAGCGCGGCACAAAAAGAGCGCCCTCGATGCATTCAGCACCTTCCAGGGCCCGGAGCCCGGCATTCTTGGCTACAGCAAGATAGGCGGCCTCGTTGCGAAGTATTTTCAAATCCAACTTTCTTTTGCCGCTGCGCGGGAACTTCACAAGCCAATGCCGCCGCGCCCGATCATCGGTCAATGCACCGTCAGGGTGCCATTTCCCTGCGGCATCCTGGGTAAGCAACAACTTCGGCTGCTCCCCATGGGCTCCTGACGTGCCTGCCACCGGAGCACCCTTGTCGCGGGCATAGGCGATGAAGTCCTTCTCCCTCGTTATGACTTCTTCTTTTTCAAAGCCTGGATGGTTCTCGGGTTGGAGAAATGCTGCCGCTTCCAACACCCGGATGTTGCCTGGTGGATTGCAAGCACCCCTCAACAGCACAGCCCAATCCTGAATTTGACCATCCCGCTCCAAGCCCAGATCCTCTAGGCAGCCTTTCCGAGCCGCACCAGCGGGCATAATATCCAGTATAAAGGGAGGCCATCCCTCCCTTCGGGCCGCGTCATAGTTCACTGGAAATGAGCAAGAAAGAGCTCGATGATCGCTAAGCCCTTGGTGTTCGAGGACATACTCCGTCTCATAGAGA
>CAYHWW010000002.1:0-75195 GCA_964360145.1 uncultured Oligoflexia bacterium
TCGAGGGGCCGTGCTTGTGGTGTTTTCCAAGGGGTCTCAGCGGACCGTGTCCCGGGTGGGCATCACGATCAAGGGCCGTCTTCCCTCCTTGTGGCGCTCTCGAATCAAGCGCGCTGTTCGGGAGGCTTTTCGTACTGATACGAATTTATCGGGGGCGAGGGACTATAATTTCGTAGTTCGAATCAGTGCGGCAGTGGATTGGAAATTCTTCGAAAAGCTGGAGCGGGACCTAAAGCTCTGGAGCAAGTCTCTGTTGCGATGAGCGAGATGATTAAGCGTTTTCTTCTGGGGTTATTGCGTTTTTATCAGCTCACGGTGTCCCCAGCCTTTGCGCTCGCATTCGGTATTCATTGCCGTTATGAAGAGAGTTGTAGTCGATATGCACAGAGAATGATCTCGTCCCATGGAGTTTGGCGGGGCGTTGCTTTGGGTTTGAAGCGTTTCTTGAGCTGCAATCCGTGGCACCACGGGAAGGGATGAAGACAATGGAAAGACGTGTATTTCTTGCCATCGCGCTCTGTGTAGGTATTTTCGCTTTGTGGCAGCATTTTGTCATAAAGCCCTATGTGGATACACAAGAGGCATATAGGGCCCAGACCCAGAAGGCGCAGCCGGTTGCTCCCGCGGTGTCCGTGGTTGAAAGCAAAGTTAACGCTCGGGCGGTGACAGCATCCTCTGAGCGCTTGAAAACCGCAGCGATGGCGCTGCGGATCCCGTTCGAGGGGCGCGCTTTCAGCGCGGCGCTGAGCACCGCGGGCGGTACCATCGAGCAATCAAAAATTCATGTGTTCCAAGGTAAGCAAGCGGGTAATGCGGACCAGCTCATTGCATCACAAAGGCAGCTGATGCTCTCGTCCAACACCCCCGGGCTCGAAGGACTGTCTGAAGTTGTTTACTCCGTGGCGGAGCGTACTTCCGAGCGCGTGATCCTCGAGTATGTCGATAAGGGCATCAGCCTGCGTCGTACCTACACGTTTTCCCCCGACCGCTACAGCTTCGCGCATCGGCTGGAAGCGAAGATGCCCGCAGCAGCCTTGGGACAGTTTTTGTTCCTCGGCATGAGGGCTAAAAAAGATGTCGAAAAAACTGAAAACGAGCGTCGCACTCTGGCGGTGCACAAGGGCGGAGCCACTGATTTTACCGAAATCAGCAGCGTCAGCGAACGCAAGGAAGACCCCGCGCAGGTAGATTGGTTGGGGTTCTCCTCTCGCTATTTTCTGAATGCGATCGTGGCTGGACCTGTCAACGGCGCGGAGACACCGCGCCTTCTCGCCCAACCACAGGGCGTCGACGAAGTGGAAGCGCTCCTGGCCTACAAAATCACGTCGGATAAATTGAGCATAGAAAACACACTCTACTTTGGCCCCAAGGATATCGAGGTTTTGAGGGCTAATGATGCGAAGCTCGCCACGGCGGTGGACTTTGGTTGGTTCACATTCTTTGCATACCCCCTCTTGCAGGGACTCAAGTGGTTTTACAAATACGTACACAACTTTGGCATCGCCATTATTTTGCTGACGATCTTAGTTAAGCTCCTCACCTATCCGCTGACTTATAAGTCCATGAAGAGCATGAAGGACATGCAGCGCATCCAACCCCAGCTGCAGAAACTGCGTGAACGGTTTGCTGACGACAAGGAGGGGCTGAATCGCGAAATGCTCCAGCTTATGCGGGCGAATGGCTATAACCCCCTGAGCGGTTGCTTGCCCATGATCGTGCAAATGCCTATCTTCATTGCGCTCTACAACGTGCTCTACAATTCCATTGAGCTCTACAAACAACCGTTCTTTGGGTGGATTGCTGATCTTTCCCAAAAAGACCCCTATTTCGTGACGCCGGTATTGTTGGCTGGGGTGATGTTCATTCAGCAAAAAATGACGCCAAACACGGCGGCTGATCCGGCCCAGCAGCGTATGATGACATTTATGCCCATCATTTTCGGTGCCATGATGTTGTGGCTCCCCTCGGGGTTGACGCTCTATATGCTCGTGAATAGCATTGTGAGCATTGCTCAGCAGCTGGCCATCAATAAAGCCATTTCCCGGGCCTGATCGCGGAGCAGCAGTCATTGGATTATTTTTCATCAGATACCATTGCTGCCATTGCCACATCCTTGGCTGGTGACGGGGGCGTGGGCATCTTGCGTCTTTCAGGCTCTCAGGCGCTGGGTGTTGCCCAGGCTTGTACTGTGGGGTTGGAGAAGCCGGAAGCACGCTATTGTCATCGCATCCGGGTGATGAACAGGGGCGAGGAAATTGATGACGGTTTGGGCATATGGTTTCCTCGGGGCCATTCCTTCACTGGAGAAGATGTCGTTGAATTACAGATCCACGGCGGCAGATTTATTTTACAGGAAGCACTGAAGGCACTGCTTGGCACAGGGCTTTGTCGAATGGCTGCCCCCGGGGAATTCAGTTTCCGTGCGGTTCGTAATGGGAAGATGAGCCTCATCCAGGCAGAGGCAGTGGCTCAGCTGGTGAAGGCGAAGAGCCCCTTTGAGGTGTGGTCCGCCCGTCAACAGATGGGTGGCGCCCGCGACAGGGACTTACAGGCAACAGTGAGTATGCTGCGGGATTGTCTAGCAAAAGTGGAGCTCTCCATCGACTTTGCTGATCAAGATGTAGAAGTGATCTCGGCCGCGGAGATGAAGAAGCATCTTGGAGAGGCCACCATGAAGTTGACACGACAATTGGAAGCCATGGCCATTTCATCGCGCATCGCCGCAGGGCCACTAGTGGCCCTTGTTGGTCGGCCCAATGCGGGGAAATCCACGATCTTCAATGCGCTACTCTCTGAGGAGAGGGCCATTGTTTCCCCCAGTCCCGGCACCACTCGTGATGTGCTCACCGAAGAAATCGTATTGGGCCCCTATCGACTACGCTTGGCCGATACGGCGGGTTTGCGGGAGTCCCAAGAGGCCATTGAGAAAGAGGGAATTTTGCGAGCTCAGGCCACGGCGGAAGACGCGGAAGTTGTCATTCTTGTCGTTGACGCAAGTATCGCGGGTGCGGCCCAACAGCTTGATATTGAAGAACTTCCCCGTCCTCCAAGTCTTGTTGTACTGAACAAAATAGACATAGCACCACCGAGGGGTGAGGAAGACCTCGCCGCCGCCGCGACAAAGCGGTGGGGTGTTCCGGTAGTAAGCCTTGCCGCGGCTCATGGCCAGGGCATGGTTGCCTTTACCGCACGGCTGCGTCAGGTTCTCGACGGCCACTATGGGCTGGGGCTCAACTGCCCCCTGCCCACGGAGCGACAGCTGGAAGTCTGCGCCCGAGCATTGGGGGCACTGAAAGACGTCGTGGCACAGGTGGATGCCCAGGGAGTGGAGGCTCCCGAGCTTGTGGCCGTGGGTTTAAGGGACGTGCTATCAACTCTTGCCGCAGTGAGTGGGGAGACGACACCAGACCTCATTCTGGCGAAGATCTTCAGCGAGTTTTGCATTGGCAAGTAGCCCCGTAAATCCTTGATAGCCTGGGGCTTTGGGGCTACATTTCTCGCCAAAATCATTGGGGAGGACTCATGGCCATTCGCACCGTGGGCGTCATTGGCGCCGGTCAAATGGGATCAGGCATTGTCCAGGTGGCTGCAAGCGCCGGATACGATGTGCTGATGCAGGACATCTCTGACGAAGCCCTACGTCGAGCCGTGAGCGGCATCGAGAAGAGCCTAGGTAAACTTGTAGAGAAGGGCAAGCTTGCGGCCGATTTAGCGGAAGGCGCCAAGGCTCGCGTCAAGACCGTGCGCACGATGGAAGATCTAGCGAGTGCCGACCTTGTTATTGAGGCGGTCACGGAGAACCCCGCCATTAAGTTTGAAATCTTCAAGAGGTTGGATGCCGCCTGCAAAAAAGAAGCAATTCTGGCCTCAAACACCTCTTCCATAAGCATCACTGAAATTGCAGCAAAGACGAAGCGACCTGGGCAGGTCATTGGTATGCACTTCATGAACCCAGTGCCCATCATGCAGCTTGTGGAAGTGATTCGTGGCATTGCCACCGACGATGTCTGTTTTGCCGAGACCAAGGCTTGCTCCGAGAAAATGGGAAAAACCGTCGTGGAGGCTCGGGACTACCCCGGTTTCGTGGTGAACCGCATCTTGATGCCCATGATCAACGAGGCTGTGTATGCGCTCTATGAGGGATTGGCCACGGAGAAAGACATCGACGCGGCCATGAAGCTGGGCACCAACCAGCCCATGGGCCCCCTTACCCTCGCGGATTTCATTGGTCTCGATACTTGTCTTGCCATTATGAACGTCCTTCATGATGGGCTCGGTGATTCCAAGTATCGTCCGTGCCCCTTGCTCAAAAACTATGTGGCTGCGGGTTGGTTGGGCCGTAAAGCGGGGAGAGGGTTCTACACGTATGATGTTTGAGAGTCTCAGTTTCCAAATCCGCGAGAACGGTATTGGCATCCTAGAAATCAATCGCCCCAAGGCCCTTAACGCGCTGAACTCCGCTGTACTGGGAGAATTGGTCCACTTCTTTAGAGAGGCGGCCATGCGCAAGGATATCAAAGCGCTTATTTTTACAGGCGCAGGTGACAAGGCTTTTATCGCTGGCGCTGATGTTTCTGAAATGTCTGGGTTGAGTCAGGCCCAAGCGCTGACGTTTGCCGAGGCCGGACAAAAAGTGACGACCCTTATCGAGGCATTTCCAGCCCCCGTCATTGCAGCGGTGAACGGCTATGCCCTTGGTGGTGGCTGCGAGATGGCCATTGCCTGCGATTTTATCATCGCCTCCAGTAAGGCCGTATTCGGCCAGCCGGAGGTGACCCTGGGCCTCATCACCGGTTTCGGCGGAGCGGTGCGCCTGGCGGAGTTCGTTGGTTGGCCCCGGGCTCGGGAACTCATCTACAGCGGACGCCGCATCAACGCCCAAGAGGCTTTGCAAATAGGTTTGGTCAATCGCGTGGTTGAGCCCGCGGACCTCATGGCGACGGCCACTGCCATAGCGACGGAAATCGCCGCGCAATCGCCCTTCGCCGTGCGCCAAGTGAAGCGCGCAATGCAAGAAATTCGTTCCACCGCCAGCGTCTCTGATCGTCTCGCTCTCGAAGCCCGCGCTTTTGCCGGCGTGTTTGAGTCCTATGATCAGCGCGAAGGCACCAAGGCTTTTCTCGAAAAAAGGAAGCCCGGATTTAAAGGGGAGTGATCGTGGATCTTTTCATGCTTTCTGACCATCACAAGATGATCCTGGAAACTGCTCGGGATTTCTCGAAGAAGCAAATCGAGCCCATGGCGTCGGACTTGGATAAAACGGGACGGTTTCCAAGGGAAATCATCAGTCAGCTCGCGGACATGGGTTTCATGGGGATGATGGTACCGGAGCAATATGGCGGTGCGGGCCTTGATGCGTTGTCTTACGCTATCGCCATGGAGGTGGTATCGGCTGCCTGCGCATCCACTGGCGTTATCATGTCAGTGAACAACTCGCTGGTGTGTGCGCCTCTTCTCGATTTTGGCTCGGAAGAGCAAAAGAAAAAATTTCTGACACCGCTAGCTCAAGGGAAAAGGCTGGGTTGCTTTGCTCTCTCTGAACCCGGCAACGGCAGCGATGCCGCCGCACTGAAGACAGTGGCGCTGAGGGATGGCGAGCACTATGTATTGAATGGTACCAAGAACTGGATCACCAACGGTCTTGAGGCGGATACCTGCATCGTATTTACCACGATCGATAAGACAAAGGGCACCAAGGGGGTCACAGCCTTTATTGTGGAGAAGGGCACGCCCGGCTTCAGCCCCGGTAAAGTGGAAGAAAAGCTCGGCATTCACGCATCAAGCACCACCCAGCTCATCTTCGAAAATGTGCGCATTCCCGTCAGCCAACGTCTCGGCGAAGAGGGCATGGGCTTCAAAATTGCCATGGCGACCCTCGACGGTGGTCGCATCGGCATTGCCTCACAGGCTGTAGGTATTGCCGCCGCTGCATTAGAGGCCGCGAAGAAGTTCGCTCGGGAGCGGGAAGCCTTCGGCGCCCCCATCGGAAAGCTTCAAGGCATCCAGTGGCACATCGCTGACATGGCGACCAGAGTTGATGCCTCTCGACTATTGACCTGGCGCGCGGCACAGAAAAAAGATGCTGGTGAGCGCTACACGCGCGAGGCTGCCATGGCGAAACTCTTTGCCTCTGAGGCCGCGACCTGGGTTGCCAACAAGGGTCTACAAGTTCATGGCGGCTACGGCTACGTGCGGGATTATCCCGCTGAGCGCCACTACCGGGACGCCAAGATTACAGAGATCTACGAGGGTACCTCCGAGATCCAACGCATCGTCATCGGCCGCATGGAGCTCGGACTGTGACCATGGCAAAGGATGATTTTTCCAAGCAGTACGAAGGCTGGAAACTAAAGCTCGCACAACACGAAAAAAAACACCCACCCACGAAGAAGCGCCACTCCACCTGGAGCGATCTGGAAGTGCCCCTGCTCTGCACCCCGGAGGACGTGAAGGATGTAGATTACATGCGGGACCTTGGTTTCCCCGGTGAGTATCCCTACACTCGGGGCGTTCAAGCAAATATGTATCGCGGCAAGCTCTGGACCATGCGCCAGTTCGCCGGGTTTGGAACGCCCGAAGAGACCAATAAGCGCTATAAAACGATCTTGAAGAACGGCCAGATGGGCCTGTCTGTCGCATTCCATATGCCGACACTCATGGGCTACGACAGTGACTCCCCCCTTTCTAAGGGCGAGGTGGGCAAGTGCGGTGTTGCTGTGGACACCCTCGCCGACATGGAAACCCTCTTTGATGGCATAGACCTCAACGAGATCACGACGAGCATGACCATCAATGCGCCGGCCCCCATGGTGCTTGCCATGTATGTGGCGGTCGCAGAAAAACAGGGGGTTCCCAAAGAGCGCATTCGCGGCACCCTCCAGAACGATATTTTGAAGGAATACATCGCTCAAAAAGAGTGGATGTTCCCGCCAAGGCCCGCCATGAAGTTGGTGGCGGACACCTTGGAGTATTGCACCAAAGATCTGCCTAACTGGAACACCATCAGCATCAGCGGCTATCATATTCGTGAGGCAGGAGCGACAGCAGTGCAGGAGCTGGCCTTTACGTTGGCGGACGGCATTGCTTACGTGGAAGCTGGTGTGCGGCGGGGCCTCGATGTGGATGATTTCGCGCCCCGCCTCTCCTTTTTTTGGGACGTCCATAACGACTTCTTTGAAGAAATTGCCAAGTTTCGTGCTGGCCGCCGCATCTGGGCCCGCATTATGAAGGAGCGCTACAAGGCGAAGAACCCCAAGTCCTGGATGCTTCGTTGCCACGCGCAGACAGCTGGCGTCTCCCTCACCGCCCAGCAGCCCATAAATAATGTGGTGCGCACCACCATTCAGGCCTTAGCCGCCGTGTTGGGTGGCACCAATTCGCTTCACACCAACTCTCTTGATGAGACATTTTCCCTTCCCACGGAAGATGCAGCCCTCGTCGCGCTGCGTACCCAGCAGATTATTGCCGAGGAAAGCGGCATCGCTAATGTGGCGGATCCGCTGGGTGGTTCTTATTACGTGGAGTGGCTCACGAATAAGACGGAACGGATGGCGCTGGACTATATCGAGAAAATCGATGCTATGGGCGGCATGTTGGAGGCAATCGATAAGGGCTATCCCCAGGCCGAAGTGGCTAACTCCGCCTACCATTTCCAGCGCCTTGTGGAGGCGAATGACAAGGTTATGGTTGGGGTCAATGGTTACGTTTCTAAAGAGTCACATAAAATTGATACCCTATATATTGATGGGAGCGCTGAGCGCACTCAAATTGAAAAAATTCGCAAGATCAAGGAAACCCGAGATTCCAAGGCCGTGGCCCTGGCTCTTAAAAAGCTTGAGGCAGCCTGTCGCGGTGATGAGAACACCATGCCCCACCTCCTCGACTGCGTGAAAAAATACGTAACCCTCCAGGAAATGTGCGACGTCATGCGTGGCGTCTTTGGCATCTATCGGGATCCGGGAAACTTCTGAGGACAGTGATGACAACGAAACAGAGCAAAATCAGGGTACTCATCGCCAAGCCTGGCTTAGACGGTCATGATCGTGGCGCCAAAGTCATCGCTCGTGCGCTCCGGGATGCAGGGTTTGAGGTGATCTATACCGGTCTCCACCAAACCCCGGATATGATCGTCAATGCCGCCATCGATGAAGACGTGGACGTGGTGGGGTTGAGCATTCTCTCCGGCGCCCACAAAGCCCTCGTTCCTGAGATCATCGATGGAATGAAGAGGGCTGGCGCGGAAGACGTCATTTATGTCGTGGGCGGCATCATTCCTGAAGACGACATTGTGGAGCTGAAGAAGCTCGGCGTGCATCAGGTTTTCACGCCAGGGGCAAGCCTCGACAGCGTGATTGCGTTCATTAAAACGAGTGTGAAAAAATAGAGCGCTTCGGGTCCCTACAGCCGCTTCTCTGTTTTGATCATCTCGACAAACTCAACAAGGAGATTGGGCAGCGCCAGGGCTCTCCGCAGCCAGGAGCGACGATAGAGGAAGTTGAGTAGGTGTCTAAACATCGCCAGTTGGTGGCGTGAATAGGGGAACCACCACAGGGACTTGAACACCAAAAAGGACCAGCGTTCCTTGTGAATGTGGCGCACGTTCACAAATTCATAGAAGCCAAGGTCTGAGTGAACACGACCAAACCCGCTTTGTTTCACGCCGCCCCAGGGGGTTTCCGGGAGGCCGTGAGTGTAAAGGACTTCATTTATGAGAACGCTGCCTGCGCGGATCTGCTCTGCCATCTGCATGGCCATGGCGGTATCTTTGCCGATGATGCTCGCAAGCAAACCATATTGCGTGTCATTGGCCTTCTCAACGGCCTGCTTTGATGTTTTGTACTTGGTTACGGCCACGATGGGACCAAAGGTCTCTTCTCGGTAAAGCTTGGTTTTTTCCAGGGGACAGTCATCCACGGTAGACCCGGGGGGGTTGGTCACTACGGTGGGACCGAGAAACGTGCCGTCAGGACTCATGTCACCACCGCAAACGATATTAGAGTTGCTGTCGTTTAGTTCCGCGAGCTGAGACTTGTAGATTTCTTTTTGGCGATCGAAGGTTATGGAGCCTAAATCGCTCAATTCGCTACTAGTGTTACGTCGCAGTTTGCCCGCTTTTTCCGCGAGCTTCCGCACGAAATCATCATGAATCGATTCATGGACGATGATGCGCTCAGTAGAGGCGCAGGCTTGACCAGAATTTGCGAAAGAGCCCCACAGCGCGGCGCTGGTGGCGAAGTCCAGATTCGCGTCGGGCATCACAATCATGGGGTCTTTGCCGCCCAGCTCTAAGATCACGGGCGTCAGTGATTCCGCGGCGGCGGCCATGACTTTCTTTCCCGTGGGAACGCTGCCGGTGAAGAACACCTTGTCTACTCCGCCGGTGACAAGCGCGTGGCCGCGTAGCCCATCACCCAAGACAATCTGAAAGATATTCTTCGGCAGCCCCGCATGCTCCAGAACTTCCGCTATTTTGAGCCCCACCAGAGGCGTCACCTCGCTTGGCTTCATGATCACCGCATTGCCTGAGAGCAATGCTAAAACAACTTCGCCAAAAGGAATCGAGAAGGGGAAGTTCCATGGCGCAATGACCGCGACCACCCCAACGGGCCAGTAATGGAGGTAGCTTGCCCGATGTAACATCACACGTAGGGGAAGGCGCTTTTTCCGCAAGAGATCCGGCGCGCGCCTTACGTATGTAGTCATAAGCTCACAGACCGGGAGAATGTCGTGGATGATGGCTTCTGTTTGGGGCTTGCCATTTTCTGACTGGATCAGCGCCGCAATATCGTCAATGTTCTCTAAGATGTGTTCGCGAGCATTGCGGATGATTTGACAGCGAGTCTTCGCGGGCAGTTGGGCCCAGACCTGTTGTGCGTCCCGAGCTTTTCCCACGATTTCTGGAATGGCGCTGAGCGCAGTTTGTTCCAGTTGCCGCAAGGGGGAGAGGGTGGAGGGATTGCGTGACGAGAAGGGTTCGTTCATAGGTTGCAGTTCTCATTATACTCTGATAATTCCCAATCGAATCCACCATATGCGCGGGCGTAGCTCAGTTGGCTAGAGCACGAGCTTCCCAAGCTCGGGGTCGAGGGTTCGAGCCCCTCCGCCCGCTCCATTTATCGCGACGCAAAAACCAGCTTGAAAGACTGATTAAAATAGTCTATTCGGATATCCCTCAGTTGGTCCAAGCAAGAAGGAGAATGTTCCACGTGGAACATCGTTTTGATGTCATTGTCGTCGGTGCTGGACATGGAGGCTGTGAGGCTGCCCTCGCCGCGGCGCGCATGGGGGTCCAGGTCTGCCTGTTGACCCTTAACAATGACAGGGTGGGTTACATGTCTTGTAATCCTGCCATCGGCGGCTTGGCCAAGGGCCAGCTAGTCAAAGAGATTGACGCCATTGGTGGTCAAATGGGTGTCAACACCGACAAGAGCGGCATCATGTTTCGACGTCTCAATGCATCGAAGGGATACGCAGTTCGATCCAGCCGCGCACAGTGCGACAAGTACCTCTATGCTGCCAACATGAAGCAGGTCATCGAAACAACCCCCGGTGTTGCCCTGCTTCAGAGGGAAGTGGAATCCATCATTTTAAAGAAGGGACGCGTCACTGGGGTGACGACAACCTGGGGTGAGTCCATCCATGCGCCCACTGTGATTCTCACTACGGGCACATTTTTGGGAGGTCTCATGCACACTGGCTTCCACCAAGAAAAGGGTGGTCGGGCAGGGGATAGCGCCTCCTATGGACTCACCAAATGGCTGTCGGAACAGGGCCTTCGATTAAAGCGCCTCAAGACGGGAACGCCCCCCCGCCTCGAACGCAGAACAATCCAGTTTCAAGGACTTGAAGAACAGTGGGGCGATGAGCCTCCGCGTCCATTCTCTTTCCGCCGCGTGCCCAGCCCTTTCCCCTATATTCAACAGATTAATTGTTGGATCACCCATTCCAATGCTCGAACTCACGAGATTATCGCAGAGAACTTTGAGTGTTCTCCCATGTTTACAGGTGTCATCAAGGGCTGCGGTCCCCGTTACTGCCCCAGCATTGAAGACAAGGTGAAGCGTTTTGCGGACAAGGATCGGCATCAGATTTTCCTGGAACCCGAGGGATTGCAAACGCAGGAAATATACGCCAATGGCTTGAGTACGAGCCTTCCTCTGGATGTACAAATCAAATTCCTTCGCACAATTCCAGGGCTAGAGAGGGTGGAAGTCTCTCGCCCCGGCTACGCGGTTGAATATGACTGCGTGGACCCCACTCAGCTCTTCCATACGCTCGAGACCAAGGACCTTCCTGGACTGTACTGCGCAGGCCAAATCAATGGCACTTCCGGCTATGAGGAGGCAGGAGCCCAGGGTTTGATCGCCGGCATCAATGCTGCCCAGAGGGTTTTGGGTCGTGAGGAGTACGTACCTCTGCGTACAGAGTCTTACATTGGCGTCATGATCGATGATTTGGTTACGAAGGGGGCTGACGAGCCCTATCGGATGTTCACCAGTCGGGCTGAAAGTCGCCTTTTTTTGCGGGAAGACAACGCTGATTTGCGGCTAACAGAGCAAGGTCGGCGCCTGGGTTTGGTGGATGATGCGTTGTTTGTCGCATTTGAAGAAAAGCGCCAGCAGATTGAGGCCGAGTTAGCACATCTCGACACACACTACTTCTACCCCACCACGGAGACCAATGAAGGTCTTGCGACCGTGGGTTCAGCACCACTGAAAGATCGGGTTAGTGCTAAAATTCTTCTTCGTCGCCCTGAGATGACTGTTTCACGGATGCAAGGCCTAGGCTTTGAACCCAAAAATACTTCCCAAGAGAGTCTTGAGCAGGCTGAAATTAGTGTGAAGTACGAGGGATATGTTAAAAAAGAGACTGAACAGCGAGAAAGCTTCGTGCGCAACGAACGCATGCGCATTCCCCTGGAGATTGATTACGGCGCCATCGGCGGACTATCCACCGAGGTGCGGGAACGATTAAGGCATATTAGGCCTGAAACCATTGGACAAGCTTTGCGGATGCCTGGCTTAACTCCAGCGGCTGTTGCAGCCCTACTCATTTATATCAAGTCGACGAAGGGGGTTTCTTCCCTTGAACACTGAGAAACTCCTTCTCCAGCTCGTCTCGGCAGGGGCTGCCCCTGAGCAGGCCCAGAGGCTTTTGAGTTATGGCGCAAGACTCCTGGCCTGGAATGAAAAGATGAATCTAACCGGTGCCAAAGACCTGGACGAGCTTACGCAGAAACACCTCTTGGACTCCGTATTGGCGTGGAAAGTGCGAAACACAGCGATGGCGGGCGCACTTATATTTGATCAGATCGTAGATGTGGGCTCCGGCGGGGGAATACCGGGTATCCCATTGGCTATTCTGCAGGATAAGCCCGTGGTGCTGGTGGAGCGTCGTCAGAAAAAGGCCCGTGCATTAGAAGAGCTTGCCATCGAATGTGAGCTTGGTCCGAGAGTAGGCGTTAGGGCCGAGAGCCTTGAAAAACTCTGTTTTTCTACGCGTTCTGAGTTTTGGTTCCGCGGGGTTCTCCCGGCAGATAAATTAATAAGCTATTTCTCTCGGGAGATACCCTCTCGAGCCCTCTCTCAGGTGGTTCTCATGAAGGGCCCGGCCTGGGGGGAGGAGCTGCGTCGAGCACTAGAGCAGCCGGACATGGATCACCTCTGGTGTCAGCGATTTGAGCAGGCTGAAGTTTTTGGTTATGAGTTGCCGGACGGGGCTGGAACTCGGAACCTGGTTCTGCTGTAAGTGTGTGTGGAGTGAATGTTCCACGTGGAACAAGTGGGTGGTCATTGAGTAGTCATGCTGGGTTATGACGACTCTTGGTCAGTCACTCATTGCATTTCAAAAAAATGACTTTAAAGTGGATGAATAGACAGAGGGTTTCCGCCATGGGAAAAGTCATAGCCGTCATCAATCAAAAGGGCGGGGTGGGTAAGACTACAACCACAGTGAACCTAGCGGCGGCACTTGCAGTGGCTGACCGAAGGACGCTCATTCTGGACCTGGACCCACAGGGCAATGCGTCATCGGCGCTGGGCGTGGATCGCGCTCAATACTCAACTAAAAACATTTATCACGCCCTTATGGGCATGGTGCCATTGGGCGAGGCCATTGCCCCTACGGAGATCGATCGTCTCTGGGTGGCCCCGAGCAATACAGACCTCGCCGGCGCGGAGATTGAGTTGGTTTCGGCGTTCGCCAGGGAGAATAAGCTTAAGGCCGCCATTGCGACCATCAAGGATCAATACGATTTCATCTTCATTGATTGTCCGCCTTCACTGGGGCTGCTTACAGTCAATGCCCTCACTGCGGCCGACAGCTTTCTGGTGCCGCTCCAGTGCGAATACTTTGCCCTCGAGGGCCTCTCTCAGCTCCTGATCACTGTGCGTCTGATCAAGCAAAGCTTGAACCCCACGCTGGAAGACGAAGGTATCGTGCTCACCATGTTTGATAGTCGGAACAACTTAGCGCACGAAGTGGTGAAGGAGGTGCGCACGCACTTTGGCGCCAAGGTTTTTGACACGGTTATCCCACGTAACGTGAAGCTGAGTGAGTGCTCGAGTTTTGGTAAGCCGGTGATCCTCTACGACATCGACTCCAAGGGGAGCATTGCCTATCTCAATATGGCTAAAGAGCTCATCAATCGCACCGTGGGAGTTGAGCATGTGCAGCTCCTTACGGAAGAGCGCTCATCACCCCATTTAGAGGTTTGAGTTATGGAAACAACGAACAGCACGACGAATGCAAATACCGCGAAAGAGCGCCCCGCTCCGCGCCCTGCCCTGGGCAAGGGCCTCGCCTCCCTGTTCCCCGCCCCGCCCGCCGCCACCGCGGTTGCCCATGAAGTCGCTGAAGCGGCGGCAGGTGCACTAGCCAATAAAGATCGTCACATGGGTATTATGATGTGCGCCGTCGAGGACATCGTGCCCAACCAGTTTCAGCCACGTCGTGAGTTTGACGAAGCAACCGTCGAAGAGTTGGCGCAGTCCATTCGGGAAAATGGCCTCATCCAGCCTCTTGTGGTGCGCAAGGGCGCGAAGGGTTTCCAGCTCATTGCCGGCGAGCGCCGCCTGCGCGCGGCGAAGCTTGCTGGCCTGAGGCAAGTGCCCATCGTCATTCGTCGATCCACGGACCAAGAGGCGCTGGAGCTGGCTCTCATCGAAAATATTCAGCGTGAAGACCTGAACTGCATGGACACCGCCCACGCCTATCAACAGCTCATGAGTGAGTTCAGCATGACTCAGGAGGCAGTGTCTCAAAAGGTGGGCAAGGATCGTGCGACAGTGGCCAATCACTTGCGCCTCTTGCGGCTTCCCGAAAAAATCCGGGCATGGCTTAAAGAGGGAACGATATCTTATGGCCATGGGAAAACGCTGGCGGGCCTGATGGATCATCCCGCGGATGCGGAGCGCTTTGCTGAAGAGGCTATAGATCTGCGCTGGTCCGTGCGAGAGCTCGAGCACCGCATTCAGGCGTGGAAAGACGGTCGGGTCGAGTCGCCGGAGACGCCCGTCGCCGAAGGGCTTACACCCGTGGCTCTGCGCCTTCAGAACGTGAGCAAGGAACTTTCTCAAAAGTATTCGACCAAAGTAGTTGTAAAGGGTCATGATAGGCGCGGCAAGATCGTGTTGGATTACTACTCCGTCGATGATCTCCATCGCTTGATCGATATGCTCGGTCGTTAGTGAGGCCCCCGTGAAGCGCGTTGACCTGTCCACTAAACTAGAAAATCATAGCATTAGCGGCATCATAGAACAGGGTTGCGAGTTTGAGGGCAAGCTCTGTTTTGAGGGCACCGTGCGCATCGGTGGGCGCTTCCGCGGCAGCATCATAACAAATGATGTGCTTGTCATTGGTGAGGGTGCCCGGGTTGAGGGTGATGTGGAGGCCGGCACTGTGATCATCAGTGGTGAAATGGTGGGCGACATTGTGGCCAAGCACCGCGTGGAAATTCACCGTCCCGCGATCTTCCGCGGCAATATCATGACGCCCAGCTTGATGGTTGATGAGGGCGTGATTTTTGAGGGCAGTTCGCGGATGATTTCTCATCGTCCTGCCGGGGAAAAATCCTATCTGGGCCGGGTAGAATCGAATTGACAGTAATTTTTTGTGCGTGCTAGTCCTGCCGTACACTTATGCTCACCGAAATTGCAGCGCAGCTGGGCATCGACCAGTCATTTTACGTCCAGTTCATTCTGATTGTAGTTTTCTATCTCCTCGTCAGCAGTCTCTACCTGAAACCATTTCAGCGCCTGCTTGCGTTACGTGAAGAGCGCACCACCGGCGCTTTGAAAGAGGCTCAGGGGTTGAATCAAAGGGCCGAAGAGCTGCAGGGGCAATACAAGGCGCGCCTTCAGGATCTGCACCAGCGCACGCGCGGCATACTAAAAAAAGTAGAAGATGAGTCCAAGCTTGATGCCAGTAAGATTCTTGATGCGGCAACTCAAGAAGCGCGGGGAAAAGTACAGGTGACGCTCAAGGAGCTAGAGCTGCAAAAGGCCTCTCTTTTGAGCGCACTCTCCGCGGACGCCCAACAAATTGCCCAAGAGATTGTAATAAAGGTGCTCAACCGAGCCTAGTGATGGTGATGAATGAGTGAGCTTTTCGTTCCCGCAGTAAATTTTGCGATGCTCGTCGGCCTTTTGGGCTATTTTGCGTGGCCACCATTCAAGACGTTCGTTGCCCAACGCCAGGAAGACATCAAAAAACTGTCAGAAGACGCTCGCACTCAGAAGGTTGAAGCGGAGAAGCGCTTGCGAGAGTTTGAAGGCAAGCTGCGCGCATTTGAGGTGGATGCTGAGAGTCTGCTACGCGCCGCCCAGGCGGATGCTGAGGTCCTGCGCACGAAAATCATCGAGGACGCACGCAAACAAGGTGAATACATCCGTAAAGACGCAGAGAGCACCGCGACGGCCAACGTCAATGACTTCCGTGATGAAGTGAGGCGTCAGGTTGTGCGGCTGGCCGTGTCCGAGGCAGAAAAAAGCATTCGTGCCAATCTTTCCAAGGATGTTCAAAGCAAGATCATCCGCGATTACATGGAGAAAGTCGTATGAAGGCGATCGCCGTCAGTCGCGCCTACGCAACAGCGCTCTACGAACTGGCTCGTGATCGCAATGAGATCGATGAGGTTCACGACCAGTTGATGGTGTTGGCGCGGGCATGGACAGACTCCAAGGATCTGCAGAGAGTGTTCGCCTCCGGCCGCTTTACGGACAAAGAAAAGACGGATCTTACTGGCGCACTATCGGAAAAACTGGGCCTCTCTCCGTTGGTCTCCCGCTTTTTTTCCCTGGCGACTGAAAAGGCCCGTCTTTCTCTTCTTCCTGAAATGGCATCCGAGTTTCAGGGCCGCATCGATGAGGCCTCTGGCACATTGCGCGGTACCGTCTTCACCGCGGAAGCTCTTCCCGAAGAGCAAGTGAAAGACTTGGAGCGCGCCTTTTCTCAGCGCTTCAAGAAAATCGTTCACTTGGAGCCCCGAGTGAATGGCAGCCTTTTGGGCGGTCTTTTGGTCCGCATCGGCGATCTCTCATTTGACGGCAGTCTCAGAACCACTCTCGAGAACTTGAAGAACAAACTTGAAAGGCAGTACCCATGATCAAAGTGCGCCCAGAGGAAATCACGCAACTCATCAAAAAGCAGCTCTCCGACTTCGAAAGTAAAGTCGAAGTTTCGGAGACGGGCTCCGTTATCTCCGTCGGCGACGGTGTAGCCAAGGTACACGGCCTTACCAACGTCATGGCGGGCGAGCTGGTGGAGTTTACCGGTGGCGTAACCGGCATGGTGCTGAACCTTGAAGAACAAAGCGTTGGTATTGCCATCCTCGGCGATGACACCCAGATCAAAGAGGGTGGCACCGTCAAGCGCACGAACAAGATCGTGCAGGTCCCCGTTGGTGAAGAGCTGTTGGGGCGCGTGGTCAACGTGCTTGGCGAGCCCATCGACGGCAAGGGTGAAACCCGCGCTAAGAATTATCGCCGCATTGAGATCAAAGCTCCAGGCATCGTCGCTCGTCAGGGCGTGAAAGAACCCCTGCAAACTGGCATCAAGGCCATCGATGCCATGATTCCCATTGGGCGTGGTCAGCGGGAGCTCATCATTGGTGATCGTCAAACGGGTAAGACCGCCATTGCCGTGGACACGATCATCAACCAAAAAGGCAAGGGCGTGTACTGCTTCTATGTGGCCATCGGCCAGAAGCAATCAACCGTGGCCCAAGTGGTGGACAAGCTCCGCAGTAATGGCGCCATGGAATACACGACGGTGATCTGTGCTGGCGCTGCCGACAGGGCCTCATTGCAGTTCCTGGCGCCCTATTCCGGTGTCACCATGGCGGAGTACTTCCGCGATTCAGGGCGCCACGCCCTCATCGTTTATGATGACTTAACCAAGCAAGCGCAAGCATATCGTCAGCTGTCCCTGTTGCTCCGCCGCCCTCCGGGTCGCGAAGCTTATCCCGGCGACGTATTTTATCTGCATTCCCGGCTGTTGGAGCGTGCCGCGAAGCTCAGCGACAAGCTGGGGGGCGGCTCATTAACCGCTCTACCCATCATCGAAACTCAGGCGGGCGACGTGTCCGCATATATCCCCACCAATGTGATTTCCATCACCGACGGACAGATTTTCCTGGAGTCTGATTTGTTCTACTCCGGTGTTCGTCCGGCAATCAATGTGGGTGTTTCCGTGTCTCGGGTCGGTGGCGCAGCTCAAACAAAGGCCATGAAGTCCGTCGCCGGCACACTGCGTCTTGAGCTCGCTCAATATCGCGAGAAGGCCGCATTCGCCCAGTTTGGAAGCGATCTGGACGCTGCCACACAGAAACAACTGAGCCGCGGCGCAAGGCTTGTGGAAATCCTCAAGCAAGGCCAGTACTCTCCGGTGCCCTTTGAGCGCCAAGTGGTCATCATATTCGCGGGCACCCACGGACATCTCGATAAATTCGAGACTTCCAGTCTCGACAAATATGAGAAGGATCTCATGCAGTACCTGGAGACGAAGCACCCCACAGTGCTGAAGAGTATCGAGTCTTCCGGCAAGATCGACGACTCAATCAAGACGTCCTTGGTGCGCGCACTCCAGGAGTTCGAAACGGTATTCAGCGGGTGATTTGAGATGGCCAGTTCAAAAGACTTACGCAAACGCATTTCGACGGTGAAGAACACGCAGCAGATCACCAAGGCCATGAAAATGGTGTCTGCCGCGAAGCTGCGCCGCGCTCAGGATGCCATCGTCAGCTTGCGCCCCTATGCCCGCGAGATCCAAGCCATCGTGAGTTCCATTGCTCGTTCCACGGAGGCGGCTCACCCACTGATGGATGAGGCTCGTGCGGAGTCCGGTGACAAGGTGCTCGTCGTGGTTGTTACTTCTGATCGCGGCCTCTGTGGCGCCTTCAATGCCAGCGTCATCAAGGGCGCCATGCGTTACATGCGCACCCATGGCCATAAGTACAAGAAGTTTGAGTTGGGCTTTGTGGGCCGCAAGGGCTACGAATTTTTCAAGACCCGGACGCCCAACGCTGGTCGCTACTACCAGAACTTCTTTAGCGGCCTGCGGTTCGCCAAGTCTCAGGCCATGGCTGAAGAGCTAATTGCCCAATATACCGCGGGTGATTTTGATCAGGTCTTCTTCGTCTACAATGAGTTCCAATCAGCGATCTCTCAAAAGGTTGCGGTGGAGCGTTTTCTCCCCGTGCGCATTGAAGGCGCAGGCACGGAAACAGCGGGGGACCAAAACCCCGTGGCCTATGAGCCCAGTCGTGAAGAGATACTAGACATGTTGTTGCCCAAGCACTTCGCTACGCAGATCCACAGGATTTTACTGGAGTCCTTGGCCAGCGAGCATGGTGCGCGCATGTCCGCCATGGAGAACGCAACGAAGAATGCCGGTGAGATGATGTTTGCGCTCTCTCTGGAGTACAACAAGACCCGCCAGGGTGGCATCACCAAGGAATTGCTGGAAATCGTTTCGGGCTCCGAAGCCCAAAAGAATTAATCATGAGTCAAAGGAAGCATTATGTCCGCCACCGCTAAAGACACGAATATCGGTTACGTTAAGCAGGTCATCGGCCCCATCGTGGATGTCGAGTTCCGGTCGGGTTCGCTGCCGCAGATTTTCAACGCTCTTCGCATGAGCAATCCGGCCATCAGCGATAAGCCAGGTAACCTCGTCGTTGAGGTGGCACAGCATCTGGGTGACAATACGGTGCGCTGCGTAGCCATGGACACCACCGACGGTTTGGTCCGCGGCATGGAAGCAACAGACACCGGTGATCGCATCATGGCACCCGTGGGGCGCGAAACACTGGGCCGCATCATCAACGTCATCGGTGAGCCCGTGGACGAGGGCGGCCCCGTAAATGCCAAAAAATATCTTCCTATCCACCGTGAGCCTCCAGCCTTCCGCGATCTCTCCGTGGCCGTGCAGCCCTTCTTTACGGGCATTAAGGTTGTGGATCTGCTGGCCCCGTATCCTCGTGGCGGTAAAATCGGCCTCTTTGGTGGTGCCGGCGTGGGTAAAACCGTGTTGATCATGGAACTCATCAATAACATCGCCACTCACCACGGCGGTTTCTCCGTATTTGCCGGCGTTGGTGAGCGCACACGGGAAGGCAACGACCTGTGGATGGAAATGAAGGAGTCTGGCGTTATTAACAAGACTTCTTTGGTCTATGGCCAGATGAACGAGCCGCCCGGCGCCCGTGCCCGCGTGGCGCTGACTGCTCTCTCCATCGCTGAGTATTTCCGCGATGAAGAGAATCAAGACGTGTTGTTCTTTGTGGATAACATTTTCCGCTTCACCCAGGCCGGCTCCGAAGTGTCCGCTCTGCTGGGTCGGATCCCCTCTGCTGTGGGTTACCAGCCTACATTGGCCACCGAGATGGGAGCCCTCCAAGAGCGCATCACCTCGACAAATAAGGGCTCTGTGACCTCCATTCAGGCCATTTACGTGCCTGCCGATGACTACACGGACCCCGCGCCCGCCACAGCCTTCACCCACTTGGATGCGACAACAAACCTGTCGCGCCAAATTGCAGAGTTGGGCATCTATCCCGCAGTGGACCCGCTAGCCTCCACCTCACGGATTTTGGACCCCCGCATTTTGGGCGAAGAACACTACCGTGTCGCCCGCATGGTGCAGTCAATTTTGCAAAAATACAAAGACCTCCAAGACATCATCGCCATCTTGGGCATGGATGAGCTGTCTGAAGACGATAAGCTCACCGTGTCCCGCGCTCGTAAGATCCAGCGCTTCTTGTCCCAGCCCTTCACCGTGGCCGAGCAGTTCACTGGGCTGAAAGGCAAGTTCGTGAAGATCGAAGACACCGTACGCTCATTCCGTGAGCTCTGTGAGGGTAAGTACGATGACCTACCCGAACAGGCCTTCTACCTCGTGGGTCCCATTGAAGAGGCCATCGAGAAAGCCAAGACGCTGAGCTAATGATGCTGACACTGGAAGTTGTTACACCGACAAAACGCGTAGTATCCCCCGTGAGAGTGGAAACGGTTACTCTCATGGGTGCCCAGGGCGAGCTTACCATCTTGCCTGGTCATGCTCGTCTGGTGAGCAGCATGGAAACCGGTGTTCTCCGTTACGAAACCGAGGGCCACAAGGAAAAGCAGACGGCTGTGATCACTAGTGGCTTCGTCGAAGTGAAAAACGACAAGGTGACTGTACTAGCCGAGACCATGGAAATGGCCCGCGAGATCGATGTCGAGCGTGCGAAAAAAGCCCAGACAAAGGCGGAAGAGCGCTTGAAGGACAAGGAGCTGGACCCGGATAGCTTCCGCAAGTATCAACTGAAGCTTCAGCGTGCGCTCATCCGTCAGCAGCTTGCCCGCGAACACAGCAGCTCGTAAGGCTTGGTCTTTTGCCGCCTAGCTTCGTTGTCGTCGTCGCCCGCTCCACGCGGCGGGCAGGCAGCCCGCCTTGGTCGCCGGGCTCCTCCTCCGTCTCGCTAGTCGGCAAAATACCTTCGCCTTATCTTGGATGCTGGTATTGCCGTGAGGATATCGGAAGTGTGGTGCATGGATTGCCGCACGGCGGCGTGACCGACGCTTGACCCGTTGCCAGGATGTTTCCAACAACATAGCCTATGAGTAGGCCCCAATTGACTGGGGTTTTGTGCGGTCACGGAGGATCTTTGGCAGTGGTTCGCCCCAGAAAGGTGCGAAAACAGTCCGCAGTGCGAGCAACGACGTTGCTCTGCGCTGTTGTCGCATCTTACTGTGCTGCCGAGGCGACGCTTCATTGTGCTCAAAACCTCGCACGTCAGTGGCTGAAGCCCTCTCTTCCTCTTACTGCATTGAAGGGGCTGCCGCGGGGCAGTGTAGGCTTACGGTCTCCTGAAAGCCCCGCTATGCTCACTGCGCATTCCATTTCTGTGCGCTCTTACCGAGTGATTCTGCCTCCTGCACCAAGCGAAAGCAGCGTGCCCCTCGTTGGTGCGGAGGTGGACTCTGGCGCGGCCCAAGGATTTGCTCTTCTCTCGCAGCAGTATGCCGAGGAGACCCAGCGGCTAGCCTACCGCCATCATCTTCTGTCCATGGAATGGCACAGCATTGCCCAGGCCCATCAAGCGGCCCGGCAGCAGCGTCGCATGGCTCGGAAAGCTCCGACGCAAAAGAGCGAAGAGCCCACTGAGGTGGTTCAAGCCAGTGCGGTTCATAAGCTGGCCCCATCACTGGAGATGAAAGTAGCATTAGCTGAGAAGCCGCAGCCCAGGGTTAAATCATCGCCGCACCTGAAGCTTGCCATGAACCTTGAGCCACTAGCGTCAATGAATACTCAGACTGACCACTCAGTGGATTATCAAGGTCTCTTAAAGAGCCTCGCAATAGGAGAAGCGCCTCAGATCGAAGAGCTACAGCCGCCACTGGTTGAGGCCGCACCTCCGGCAGCTGAACCGGAGCAACAACAGATCGCAGAAATCCCCGCTGCTCCGGCGGAGTCGGTGACCGCTATTCAAACGGTCACCGAAGTGCATGGAACACCCTCTGCATCGAAGGATGCTCTGAATACCCAGCCTGAGCATCCAGTGATGAATACTCAGGAATACGTCGCCCCCCAGTATGAGGAAGCACGGGTGGATTATGGCAAGGCTGTGGCAGAGAATATCCAAAACTCCGCACCAACTATTATAGAGGCGGGCAATGTTGTTGCTGGTGCCTCTGCGTCTGAAGAGTCAGCCACCATCCCCATGGTGGTTTCGGCGACACCGACGATTAGCTATCCCATCGTGATGGGCTTAATTGGTCCCCCTGCTCCTGCCGCTGCGGTCGCAGCGGCAGGAGCAGCAGCACCCCCTCCGGCAGCGCCCACGCCCACTGTAGATGTGGCACAACAAAAGACCACGGAACCGTCCGAAGAAGATCAAACCATTCTGGGCTTGGATGGCGGCACCCCAAGTCCGCGTAAAACGACGCCCGCCGTGGAAGTTCAACCCCTCCCCGTGGACGGCTTCAGCGCCACCATCTCCGAGGCCTTCAGTGGCGGCAGCAGTGCAATCAGTGGCGCCTCAGCGCAAGTGCTCGGCTCACAGCAGGTTGTGCGGAGCGATGGCCGGGGACAAGCGCACTTCAAGGAAACAGGACTCACCGGCGTCCTTCCCGTCATCATTCGCAAAGAGGGTTACCTCTGGCGCCGTGCGGACTTGCAGCCCAACAGAGAAATGTTCGTCGAATTGGTGTCCGAGAACGCCGCCCGCATGGCAGCACTGGCATCCGGCGATGCTCCCCGCGGGGACAGCGCATTCATGTTCATCCAGCTCGTCGACCCAGAAGGTAAAAACCTGTCTGGCTATACAGCGCGAATCATCAGCGCCGCGTCTCGCGACGCAGGGATATCTCCCCGCTATGTCGATGAGAACGGGGCGCCGCTCAAAGCGGGCAGCGCGACGAGCTCCCGCGGCCAACTGATTTTCCCCGCAGCGCCCCAGGGGGATTACATCCTTGTGGTAACAGATGCCGCGGGTCGCGACCGCGCTCCCCACCTGATGCATGTGGGTGCAGGCGAGGGCATCGTTCGAAAAGTGAGTTTGGGTCGCGCAGTGGGGATCCAGGGGCGCATTCTCAACGGTCAGCTCGCCAATGCCCCCTTCGCGGGCGCCACCGTACTTCTTTTCGGGACTGATGAAAGCGCAGCTACGGCGACCGCGGACAAGAACGGTCGTTTCAAGTTTTCCGGTCTATATGTAGATTGCGACGATCTGAACTATCTCCAGGTGGAGCGCGAAGGCATATACCGCAATCGGCTGGAGTATTCCTGCGGTGGCTCCGACTACTACGTGATGCCGAAAACTCGCGTTGACTCCTTGGCGGAGGAGGCGGGGATGGGCCTTAATCCCAACGCAGGCATCATTATTGGGCACGTCAGCATGGCTTTCAGCACCAAGGTGCAGCTCATCGGTCCCCAAGAGCTGGTGCCCGCCGAGAATCCCCGCGGCTATGACTTCTACTTTGAGAGGGATGGTATCATCAACCCCGGCCGGGACCGCACCTCACGCAGCGGTAACTTCATCCTCATGGATGCCCCCGGTGAAATGTCGTACATGCAGGTATTCGACAGGGCCAACAGCACAACCCGTCACATCACCCCGATATTCACCGCGCCGAGCACCGTCAGCGTTATCGTGCGCTGATTTCACGGATAGCGAAGGGGATTACAACCCTTGTGCCTTTGGGCAGGCGGCGCTTCAAGTCGAAGATGTCTGGATTGAAAGTTTTTACGGCATCTAACGGCGCCTGATGGAAGGCCGCCACCTCAAACACGCTTTGGGGCGCCGTCAACTTTACGATCTGCACGCGGTAGGAGCTGCTGGATGCGGGCATGTGGTAAAGACGATCCTGGTAAACTTCGGCATGAACAATGGCGAGGAACTCCGCGAAGTAATTGCGACTGGCGTAACCCAGGGGCGATTGTTTGTTGCGGGCATCAAGCAGTTTCGCGATATTTTTCACGCCATACTGGTGGCGAATTTTCACCAGGTTGCGAGCGCCGTGGTTGTAGGCGATGACGGAAAGAGCGATATCGCCCAGGATACGCATGTTGCGTTTGAACATGCGCGTGGCGGCATGGGCGGACTTAATGGGTGAGAGGCGTTCATCGATGCCCGCCCTTTCATCAACGATCATGTATTCTTGGGCGGACTTGACCAAGAATTGCCAAACACCCACCGCGGAGGCCTTCGACTCGGCGGTGATCTGAAAAGAGGACTCAAGGAGTGGTAACCGCGAGAGCTGCACGGGGAGGCCAGCCTCCCGGAAGATGTCTTCCATGGGTTTCATGAAGGGGCGGCTGGCGCGGATACCGCGGTAAATATAGTCGCGTTGGCCCTTTTGAGTCTTGATGTTGGCAAGCGTCCGTCGCCAGTGCGAAGCTTTGCATCGCCCCCAGAGTTGCAAGGCGCGAGAGCCAGGGGCACCGACCTTGAACTGAGCCTTGGGGTTGCGGGCGAGAATGCCAAGGTCGTGGCGTAAGGCATCCAGCATCGACTGAAGGCGCCTCTTGGACATGATTTCAATGCCGATGGCGCCCATGCCGCGGGCCATGAATTCCCGGGCGTCCTGCACGGCATAGATTTTATCTGGGCTTTCTTTGTCGAAAACCACCGTTTGCATGCTGGAGTAACGGGCATAAATCTTGAGCCAAAACGCAACATGGCCCTCTAAGCCAGCGGGCACCTTGAACTCAGGCTCCACCCGATTTTCGGGATCGACCAGCACTTCGGCCAGGTCCTTTGTAGAAACATCCAAGTAGAGGGGGTCAGACTCCGGCGCCTTATATTGGTCAGAAGCCTCGGGAAAGAGAAGATCCATATCCGCCGCCCGCATGGGAGCCCCATCCCCCGGGGGGAGGGTTGACGAGCGGCCAGGTACGGCGAACAGGAGGCAAATCGCGCAAGTCATTGTAACCAATAGGGGGACGCGGGTTTGCTCCATGACTCAATGTAGAGCAAGGAGCCTGCCAACCGGAGTCAGGCTAACCCCTTGTCAGAAAAGGGTTTTTCTTGTACTTACTCACTAGCTTTCGTACGTCTGTCAAAGGAGTAGACACCCATGACCGAGCCCCGGCTGGAAGATCATCTCAAGCGTTTAAGCGAGATCGTTCGCACCCTGGAACAGAATGAGGCGCCACTGGAAGAGTCCCTCAAGCTCTTTGAAGAGGGCGTGGGCTTGGTGAGGGCCTGCCATTCCAAGTTGTCCGATGCGGAGCGGAAAATCGAAGTTTTGACAAAGGTCTCCGCCGACGGAGTGGAGTCCCGCCCTTACAGCAACACGCCGTGAAAGTACGCGTAGACGTTCTCGTTGTTGAGCAGGGATTGGCCCCGACGCGGGAAAAAGCCCAGGCCATGATTTTGGCTGGGCAGATTTTGAGCGGTGATCGCCTTCTGGATAAACCAGGGATAAAAATCAATAAGGACACCCCGCTGAGGACACGGGGCAAAGTAGATCACTACGTTGGTCGAGGGGCACACAAGCTTAAGCATGCCCTGGTGCAATTCAAGATCGATCTTCAGGGCGCGGTCTGTCTGGACGTAGGCGCATCCACCGGCGGCTTTTCTCAAGTCTGCCTGGAGGCAGGCGCTCGAAAGGTCTACGCGCTGGATGTGGGACACAATCAATTGGACTGGTCACTGCGCAATGACGCCCGCGTGGTTTCAATGGAGGGAGTGAATATTCGTACGGCGCCACAGGGCCTCCTGCCGGAGAGGATGGACTTTGCCTGTATTGATACCTCTTTTATCTCTCTGAAGCTTGTCCTAGAGCCCGCCGCTCGTTTTGTGAGGACGGGAGGCACCATCGTGGCGCTCATTAAGCCCCAGCACGAAGTTGGAAAAGACAACGTGGGCAAGGGCGGGATTGTGAAGGATGGAGAACTTCACGGGCAGGTTACCGATGCAATATCTGCCTATGCACAATTGATTGGTCTCGCTGTGGCCGGGTTGGTAGAATCTCCAATACGTGGGACTACGGGAAATAAAGAGTTTCTCATCTGCCTTCAGAAGTAGGGGGAGGGTTGCCACCCTCGTCCTCGCTTGGACTGTCGCGTTGTCATCGTGTGGTCACACGCCCACAAAGGCCGAGCCGGAAGCGTCACAGCCCGAGCCACGGCCGGTCGTTCAGGTTTATGAAAATCCCGTGGGACCCGAGCCGCCATTGGGGCCCATGCCGCCGGAGGGATTTTCGCCAGAGAAGGGTTATGTTCTGGTTCTGGGCCCAGGGATGTTCCGCGCCATGGCTTATGTGGGCGTATTGAAAGAACTGAGCTCCCGCGGTGTCCGGGTTAACGCAATTGTGGGCACGGAAATGGGCGCGGTCGTCGGTGCTCTCTTCGCGCTGAAGGGAGCGGCGAGCATGGAATGGATCATGACCAAGCTCAAGAAGGATGCCTTCAGTGATGTGCCGTTCATCACCATGGGAGAAAAAGAAGCCAAGGGAGATTCCGTGAGCGGGTTTCTCAGAAGCAACATGCGCGGTGCCCGGCTAGAACAGTTGAAGACCCCGGTCTATGTGACTTTGGCGGATGCGGAGGGAAAGCCACAGCCGCTCGTATCCCAGGGGATCTTGGCGGAAGTGCTGCGCGACGCTGTGGCCACCACCGGGCTGATGAAGCCCAGGCACAAGCACGCGCTGCGATCCGCCGTGGATGCAGCGCCCTTTCCCATAGCCGAGGCGAAGGCTCTGGGGCTGGGACGTGTGGTGGCTGTAGATGTGCTGACGCCGCCCGCGCCGCCGGAGGAGGAGGGCGGATTCGAGGAAAAAACATTCAACGTCATGAAACGTTCTCGGGAGCTCGCGGAAGGGCCCCTGAAAGACGCCGATACCGTCATACACGTGCCCGTGGAAGGCATCAGCTACCTCTCCATTGAAAACCGCGCGGAGTTGGCTTATCGAGGCCGCGCTGCAGCCGTAAAATGGGCAGATGAGGAGGGCTTGAGATGAATGCTCTTTTCAATGTCTTGAAATATTTTTTCATGGTGATGGTGACGGGAACAATCCTGACGTCCATTTTGGGGGCGGTATTCTTCCTGCATTTTTCCCAAGACGTGCCCATGCTGGAAAGCATTGCGGACTATAGGCCAGCCATTGTCACCCGAGTGCTTGGCAAGGGCGGGGTTCTCGTGGGCGAATTCTCGGAAGAGCGCCGTATCATCGTGTCCGCGGACCAAATCCCTGACAAAGTGGTGAATTGCTTCGTCGCTGCCGAAGATGATCGGTTCTTTGAGCACCAGGGTATCGATTTCCTCGGCATGCTGAGGGCAGCGGTGGTGAATTTCCGTGCGGGTCATGTGGTGCAAGGTGGCAGCACCATCACGCAGCAGGTGGCGAAGAGCTTGCTTCTCACGCCGGAGAGGAGCTTCACCAGAAAGCTGCGGGAAGTCATCATAGCCAGCCGCATGGAGAAAAACCTTACAAAGAAAGAGATTCTTTATCTCTACCTGAACCAGATTTACTTCGGCGAAGGCGCCCATGGCGTTGAGGTTGCGGCGCGTACATATTTCAACAAGCAGGCGAAAGACCTCACGCTTCCTGAGGCAGCAGTGCTGGCTGGTTTACCACAGGCGCCGAGCCGTTATTCGCCGCTGCAAAATCCGAAGAGAGCCAAGGAGCGACAACAGTACGTGCTCCATCGCTTGAAAGAAAATGGCGGCATCAACGAAAGCGAGTATCAAAAGGCCATTGCGGAGCCCGTGCGCATCTATCTATCCAAGGACTTGAATAAGGCGATCGCGCCCTATTATGTGGAGCACGTACGCAAGCATGTGCTCGAAAAATACGGCAAGGATCAGCTCTATCAGGGTGGCCTCGTTATTCAGACGCCCATCGACCCAGAACTGTCTTTGAGGGCCGCGCTATCTGTTCAGGAAGGGCTCCGCAACGTGGATAAGCGCCATGGTTATCGCGGTCCATTGGGCAAGGCTAAGAGCAAGAGCGACTGGCCCGCCGCTCTGGAAGACATTTCCGCCAAAAATCTTGAGAAAAAATTCCCATTCCGTGTGCTCTTGCCCGGAGGGTTCCATGCCACGGACCTCACGCAATACATCGCGGACTACAAAGGTCCCATGGACGCCCTCTCCGACAAGGGGATCTACGAGGCTCTCGTTGTCGATGTTAATGATACCAAGAAAGAAGCCAGGGTGGACCTCGGCATCATCCGGGCCTCGTTGCCGCTCGATAAGATGCGTTGGGCCATTCCGGTCAAGGCAGGAGCCGTGCCTGGTCCCGGTGAGGTTGTGAATCGGGTGGGTCAAGCGCTTCACGTAGGTGATCGGATCTTGGTGCGAATGGAAGAGAAGCAGCCCGCCAACGGTGGAATGCCCCTGGTTTCCCTAGAGCAGTTGCCAGACGTTCAGGGCGCCCTGCTCTCCATGGATAACGTCACTGGTGAAGTCGTAGCCATGGTTGGAGGCTACGATTTCGAGACCAGTGAATTTAATCGAGCCATGCAGGCTGAGCGGCAGCCAGGCTCAGCCTACAAGCCCGTGATCTACTCCGCCGCCGTGGATCGGGGCTACACCGCCACAACGATCATCCAAGACTCTCCGCTGATATTTCGATCGGCGGACAATGAGGCCTGGAAGCCAGTGAATTACGACGAGCACTTCTCTGGTGACACTACGTTTCGGGTCGCGCTCATCAAGTCCATGAATGTTCCCACCATCAAGATCGTTCAGGACATCACCATTCCGTACCTCATCAATTACTCGAGGCGCCTCGGCTTCACCAAGAACCTCAACCCCGATTATTCCATCGCCCTAGGCTCATCCTCCTCCACGCTGCTTGATCTTACGAGAATCTATGCCATCTATCCCCGTGGTGGGCGAAAGGTGCGACCCCTCTTCATCAACCGCGTACTGGATCGCGACGGAAAAATTCTGGAGGAGGCTACACCTAATTTGCCGCAGCCACCGGTGACGCCAGTGTTGGCTGCTGCCCCTAAGCCCGTTTTTGTCGCCGGCCAGCTGCAGGCGGAGGCGGAGCGTGGTGATGCACCTGCCATTCCTGAGTGGTTGGCGGACCCCAGTGATCCCGACCGCGTCATGGACCCCCGCACGGCCTATGTCATGACCCACCTTATGAATGAGGTGGCCACAACGGGCACCGGTGCTGAGGCGAAAAATCTCAAACGCGCCGCGGCAGGGAAAACAGGCACCACGAACGAATACATGGACGCATGGTTCATGGGTTTTACTCCGCATGTGACCACTGGCGCGTGGGTGGGTTTTGATTCTTTGCGCAGCCTGGGCCCCCGTGGCACTGGTGGCGGAACGGCACTGCCCATTTGGCTCGACTACATGCAAGAAGCCGTGAAGAACTATCCCGACGTGGGTTTTAGCGTGCCTCAAGGCATTGCGTTCAACTATGTCAATGGCAACACAGGGCGCTTGGTGAGCGCCACGACGCCGGGTGCCGTCAAGGAAGCATTCATTGAAGGCACGGAACCTGCACGTAATGGTGGTGGAAGCCGCACGGGTGCGGCACATCCTGCCGGAGGAGGGGACGATTCTCACCAGGAGGATTTCCTCAAAGAAGACTTTCAGTAAGATTAAACCAGCGGCCGATCAATGAATGAACGGCCATTTTATGAAACCAGGACGGTGAACCATGAGCGCAGTAGCCGCCTCCAGGCGGGATGAGGAGAAGGTTTTATTATTTCTCCTCATTTCTTTATTGCTCCACGGCACGTTGGCCGTCCTCCTTGATCTCGGTCGTCGTTGGGCAACGGAGCGCGAAGTCCGTGAAGTCACTATTGAAATTATTGATATCCCCCAAAAACGAGCTAACAAAGACAGCACGAAACATCAGGTGGTTGAGACCGAGCTCAAACACGAAACCAAAGAATCCGCGCCCGACGCCTATTTGAGCGAGAAGAATCAGATCGTGCGGGAGCAAACCCGCGCGGCGCGCACGGCACCCTTTGTCGTGGGAAGGCCTGGGGCTGCGAAGGGTAAGGCAGAGAAGCGGTCGCCCCCCGGCAAGAGCACGCTCCGCGATCTTTCAGAGTTGGCCCTGAAGCCCAACTTAAAACCTCTTGGCCATCTCAACCCTCAGATGCAGGAGGGTGCACTGAGTTCTTCGACCAATGATTATCTGAAAAACGTCAAGGCAGGTTCCCAGACTCTGCTCAACACGAAGGAGTACGCCTTTTTCTCTTTTTACCAACGAGTGCGGCGCCAGCTGGAGCAGTATTGGGAACCCGGCCTGCGTAAGCGCCTGCTCAACATGGTGGCAAGAGGCCGTTATCTTGCCTCCGAACGTGAGCATGCAACGAGACTTTTAGTGACAATGAATGTCGTGGGTACAATCACGAATGTTCAGGTGGAAGATACCTCCGGCATCCTCGACTTGGACCAGGCCGCAGTGGATGCTTTCAATCGTGCCGGCCCATTTCCCAACCCTCCGCATGGGATGATGGATCAGGACGGAAAGGTGCGAGTGGAATGGGAATTCATCCTGAAGACGTGATCTGGGTCTTGAGCTTGTCCAAGCCTTCTTGGAAGATAAAGTCGTCCCATATGCCATCGAGCTCGCGAAAGGCCTGAATCATGGCCTGGGCGGCGGCTTGCTCGCTGACACCATACTCCTGAGCATAGTCGCGCATGGCGCGCAGAATGACCTGAAACCCAGGTTTACGCATGAGATCTTGCAGACGATTGCAGGCATTTGGCGAACGCGGGACCTTGGTGGCTATGACCGCGGTGTTCAAGATACGCGTGAAACGATCATTGGCGGCGGAGTTGGTTTCTGTGGATGTTTGATTATGCTCTGCCATGTTGAACCCGCAGCATATGATGCGCCGAGCCCTCTGTTGTCAAACTAAGCCGTGAAACTTAAAGACGTTGAACTCTGTTAAGAGACATCGTCACTAGGTTTTGTTCACAGTCATCGCATACTCATCCGTGGGCGGACAAGAGCAGATGAGTTGACGATCCCCCAGGACTTCATTGATGCGGCTCACCGCGGGCCAGAACTTGGATATATGCTGATGACGAGTGGGATATGCGGCGCGCAACCGGCTGTACGGCCGCGTCCATTGGTCCGCGGCAATGGCCGTGGCGGTATGTGGCGCGTTTTTCAAGAGATTGTTGTCTTGAGTCATTACGCCCCTCTCAATCTCAGTGATCTCTTCGCGAATCTGAATCATGGCATCAATGAATCGGTTGATCTCATGAAGGGATTCGCTCTCCGTGGGCTCGATCATCAGCGTGCCTGTCACAGGGAAAGAAACCGTGGGGGCGTGAAACCCGTAGTCCATGAGGCGCTTTGCCACATCTTGAGGCTCAATGCCTGCCGAGGCCTTGAGGGGGCGGAGGTCGATGATGCACTCATGGGCGACAAAACCGTTCTTACCTTTGTAGAGCACGGGATAGTGGGCGTCGAGGCGACGCGCCATGTAGTTGGCGTTGAGGATGGCCACCTCCGTGGCGCGGGTGAGACCGGTGGCGCCCATCATGGTGATGTAGGTCCATGAGATGGGCAGGATGCTGGCGCTTCCCCAGGGGGCGGAGGAAATGGCCCCCACTCCGTTCTTGACTCCGGTGCTCACCACGGGGTGGGTGGGGAGAAAGGGCGCAAGATGAGACTTCACGCAAATGGGGCCCATGCCGGGGCCGCCGCCGCCGTGTGGGATGCAAAACGTCTTATGCAGGTTCAGGTGGCAGACATCAGGACCAAAATCACCGGGGCGGCATAGACCCACCTGGGCATTCATATTGGCCCCATCCATGTACACTTGGCCGCCCGCGGTGTGCACGAGCTCACACACCTCCACGATGGATTCCTCGAAGACACCATGAGTGGAGGGATACGTGATCATCAGAGCCGCCACGCGGCCCGCATAGTCCTTGATCTTGCCCCTGAGGTCAGCCAAATCCACATTGCCCTGGCCGTCACAGTCAACGACAACCACGCTGAGTCCAGCCATGGCGGCACTGGCGGGGTTGGTGCCGTGGGCGGACTTGGGAATCAAGCAGACATCGCGTTTTCCTTCTCCGCGGGACTCAAGATATTTTCGGATGACAAGGAGCCCTGCGTATTCACCCTGTGAGCCTGCGTTGGGCTGGAGGGATACGGCGGAGAACCCTGTGATTTCGGCGAGCATGCCTTGCAGCTGCTCCAACATGAGCTTGTAGCCCTCCACTTGGTCCTGGGGCGCGAAGGGATGGAGAGAGGAAACCTCGGGCCAACTGAGCGGAAGCATTTCAGATGTGGCGTTGAGTTTCATTGTGCATGAGCCCAGGGGGATCATGGAGTTTGCGAGGGATAGATCTTTGCCCTGAAGTCGGGTGATGTAACGCAGAAACTCTGTTTCTGAGTGGTAGCTGTTGAACACGGGGTGGGTGAGGACCGCGGACTGACGCTTATGGCCGCCGAAGCCGATGGAGGAGGCCTCTTTGGTCAGTTCGTCCAAGGTGAAGTCGAATTTGCGGCCCGACGCGAATACGGTCAGCACGTCCTTCACGTCAGCGGGGGAGGTGGTCTCATCGAGGGAGATGGTGATGGACTTGCCATCCAGGAGGCGAAGATTGATATGGCGAGCGCGAGCACGGTCCAAGATCTCATGGGCCTGGGCGTCTCCACTGCCCAACTTTACGCGTATGGTATCAAAGAACACTCCATCGCCCACATCGTAGCCAAGGCGCTTTAACCCCGTGGCGAGGAGGGCCGCCATGGAGTGTACCCGATGCGCGGTTGCCATCAGTCCCGCGGGACCATGATAGACGGCATACATGCTCGACATGATGGCGAGCAGCACTTGGGCAGTGCAGATGTTGCTTGTGGCCTTGTCCCGACGAATATGTTGCTCACGGGTTTGCAGGGCCAGGCGGTAGGCGGTGCGTCCTTCGGCGTCTTTGGACGCACCCGCGATGCGGCCAGGTAGCTGACGCTTATACTCATCGCGGGCTGAGATGAAGGCGGCGTGGGGGCCGCCGTAGCCCATGGGTACGCCGAAGCGCTGGGTGTTGCCCACGGCGATGTCCGCACCAAGTTCGCCGGGGGACTGCATTACGGTAAGGGCAAGAATGTCGCAGGCCATGGCCACGAGAGCGCCACTGGCGTGGGCCTTTTCGATGAAGCCCTTGAAGTTGTGAACCGTGCCGTCAGTGGCTGGGTATTGCACAAGGGCGCCGCAATAGTTTTGTGACCAGTCCACGCTCTCGAACTTACCCACGACGACGGGGATGCCCATCCAATGCGCACGGGTCTTCACCACTTCGATGGTTTGGGGATGGCAATGGTCAGCGAGGAAGAAGGCCCGGCGTTCGCCGTCCTTGCCCTTGATGGCACTGCACATTGCCATGGCCTCCGCCGCGGCGGTGCCTTCATCGAGCAAAGAGGCATTGGCTACGGCGAGGCCCGTGAGATCCATGACCATGGTTTGGAAATTCATCATGGCTTCAAGACGACCCTGGGAGATCTCGGCTTGGTATGGGGTGTACTGGGTATACCAACCGGGGTTCTCCAGAATGCCACGTTGAATTACGGGAGGCGTAATCGTGCCGCTGTAGCCCATGCCGATGTAGGAACGGCAAATGCGATTTTTGCTGAACATTGCCCGCAAGTCTCGCAGGGCATCATGCTCACTTTTGGCGGCAGGGAGCTGCAGCGTACGCTTGATGCGAATTTGCCGGGGGACGGTGGCATCGACGAGCTTATCCAGGGAGGGAAGATCGAGGGCCTTGAGCATGATGGCCACTTCGGCCTCATTGGGCCCGATATGACGAGACGTGAATCCAGCAGTGGTATCCATGAATGCCCCCTAGGCTTTGCCTGTATTTAGAGAGTGGAAACGTAGTCTGTGTAGGCTTTGCTGTCCAACAAACCATCCAGAGTGCTTTTGTCCGTGACCTGAATGCGGACTAGCCAGCCATCAGTGTGTGGCGCGGAATTGATGAGCCCGGGCTCTTGAGGCAGGGCACCGTGCACTTCAACCACCTTGCCCGTCACCGGCGAGTAAATATCGCTGACAGCTTTGATGGACTCGACAACGCCCAGCGTATCGCCTTTTTTGAGTTCCCGTCCCACCGCGGGTAGCTCCAGAAAAACGATTTCACCGAGGGCCTCTTGAGCATGATCGGTGATGCCGACGGTAATCACGTCGCCGGAGGTTTGAGAAGTCCACTCATGGTCCTTGGTGTATCTCAGTTCCGCGGGAAAATTTTTACTCATATGTCCTCCAGGTCTGTGTCACTTAGTAAGGTCTTTTGTAGAACGGCGTGGGCACCACTTCGTGGGGCACGCGTTGATCGCGAATCACCACATCCAACTTTGTGCCATGGCCCGCGGACGCAGCATCAACATAAGCGATGGCAATGCCGTGATTCAAGGACGGAGAATGGGTGCCCGATGTCACGATGCCAACGGCACGGCCATCCCTCTCCACAACGTAGCCTTGGCGGGGAACCCCCCGGCCCGCGGTTTTCAGGCCCACCAATGTCCGTCCCAAGCCCTTTTCTTTGAGCGCCATCAACGAAGCTCGGCCCACGAAGTCACCCTTATCCATTTTGACTACCCACCCGAGGCCAGCCTCCAGTGGATTCAGCGTCTCGCTAATTTCGTGACCGTAGAGCGGAAACTTCATCTCCGTGCGAAGAGTGTCCCGGGCGCCGAGACCACAGGCCTTGATGCCGTAGGGCTGGCCCGCATCAAGGCAGGCGCGCCATACCGCGGGGCCGTGGTCCCAGGGCACGTAAAGCTCAAAGCCGTCTTCACCGGTGTAGCCCGTGCGGGCAATGAGGGCCTCCTTACCTAAAACGAGTCCCTCGGCGAACCAATAGTATTTAATAGCATCAAGGGCAGTGTCGGTGAGGCGAGCGACCACTGCGGCGGCATGGCGACCCTGGATGGCGATCTGGCTCCAAGCGGGGCTTTCATTTTCCACTGAAACGCCCTGGGGTGCGTGGTCCCGAATCCATGCGAAATCTTTATCCGTGTTGGAGGCATTGACGCAGATGAAGAACTCATCCGGGCCCTTGCGATGAATGATGAGGTCATCCACGCAGCCGCCATCCGGTTGGCACATGACGTTATATTGGGCCTGGCCGTCTACGATGCGGGACACGTTGTTGGTGACGAGGCCGTTCAAGAAGGCAAGAGCACCCTTGCCTCGCACCACGACTTCGCCCATGTGAGAGACATCAAAAAGGCCGATGGCGGATCGACAGGTGTTGTGTTCGTCGGCGAGACCCGTGTACTGCACGGGCATATGCCAGCCGCCGAACTCCACCATGCGGCCGCCCAGATCAATGTGTTGCTGATGTAGCGCGGTTTGTTTCATTTGAGGTGCTCCAGGGAGGTCCGTGCCCGGGCGAGAGTCAACGTGTTGGCCATGAGCATGGCAATGGTCATGGGGCCAACACCACCAGGAACGGGGGTAATAGCCTTTACTTTGGGCGCCACCTGTTCGTAGTTCACGTCTCCAGCGAGCTTGCCGGTGGGCAGTCGGTTGATGCCCACGTCGATGACTACGGCGGTTGACTTCCAGGGCAGATCGCCACCCAGCATTTGGGGGCGACCAATGGCAGCAACCACCAAGTCGGCTGTGGCGATGTGGGCAGCGAGATTGGTGGTGCGGGAATGGGCCATGGTGACCGTGGCGTCCGCCTGAAGCAGGAGCTGGGCCATGGGCTTGCCCACGATGTCGCTGCGACCCACGACCAAGGCATTCATGCCCCTGGGGCTGATCTGATAGTGGGAGAGAATCTCCATGACGCCCGCCGGAGTGCAGGGGGCGACGGTGCCGCGCCCCTGGGAGAGTAGTCCGACGTTTTGGGGCGAGAAGCAGTCCACGTCTTTCAGTGGATCCAGGGCATCAAAGATCACTCTCTCGTTGATCTGGGGGGGTAAGGGCTTTTGCACCAAGATGCCGTCCACCGCATCGTCCGCGTTGAGATCGTGCACCAGCTGCAAGAGGTCTTTCTGGAGCGTGCTGGCAGGCAACTTGTAGTCTTTGTGGCCATAACCGAGGTCAGCGCACATCTGGCCTTTTTTTGCCACGTAGACACGGCTTGCGGGGTCGTCCCCCACGAGAATGGTGGCAAGAGACGGTGGGCGCCCCACGCGCTGGCGGAACTCCGCCAACTCTTGGCGGAGCCGGAGATATAGCGCCTCAGAGACGGATTTTGCGCTTAATACCAACACGAGAATGTTGTAACCGCCGAGCGGCGGCTCCACAAGGGTCTTCAAGCACGGAGTCGGAATCTTGACGCCACGCCCGGGTGCGTCAAGATTCACGCGGTGTCCGGGGCAGGCTTTGCCCATGGTTCATGGGGCCGGGGGAAAATTCCACCAAGAGATCAAGGACTCCCCAGGGAGGGAGGGGTTTACCGGGGGATGGATTAAGCATGGTCCGGTGTTTGCTCTGTATGCTTTTGGCGAGGACTACCTAGTATGGGATCACCCAGCGGCCTTTGGACTTCTGTTTCCGGCGGACAGGCTCAAAGCCAGAACATCGATACGATTTCCAACAACATCGCCAACGCCAATACGGTTGGTTACAAAAAAGATGAGATCGCCTTCAAAGAGTATCTCACCTCCGTGGAAAACCCCGGAGACCCAGTCATAGACATTCCTCGAACGGCCTTTAAAGATTCAGATTTTTACCATCACGATGGCCGCGAGAATGCCATGGTGGATGTGCAGGGCGTGCATACTGACCACGCTCAGGGCCATTATAAGCAGACCGGGGGCGCCTTCGACCTTGCCGTGGAGGGCCCGGGTTTCTTCGCTTTGCAAACACCCCAGGGAATCCAGTACACCCGGGCAGGGGCCTTTCTGATGAATGCCCAGGGCCAGCTGGTCAATGCGGATGGGCATCAGCTCTTGGGCCTCAATGCCGATGGCGTGGAGGCGTTGGAAGCCGCACGCACCGCGGCTCAGGAGCAGCAGCAGTCAGCGCAAGGGGCGCCCACCGCCCAGGTTCAGCCCGCGGCACCCAATCTATTCGCCACCGCTCTTCAGCGCCAGCCGGCCCAGGTGGGGAGTACCCTGGGGCCCATCGTCGTTGGAGCACCGGCATCGAAAGTGACCGTGAGCGCTCAGGGCAGGATCTATGAGGGCGACACCCTTCTTGGGGCCGTGGTGCTGGCGGAATTCCCCGACGTGAAACGCCTGAAGAAGGCGGCGGGCACGACATTCGTCAACGAGGATCCGACAAATACCCCGCTGCCCGCGCGCTTGTCGCGGGTGCATCAGGGAGCTCTCGAACAGAGCAACGTCAATGCGACGTCGGAGCTTGTGAATTTGATCAAGGCCAATCGGCTATTCGAAGGAAACATGCGCGCACTGAAGGTTTACGGTGACATGGCGGCCAAAGAAGCCAACGAGGTAGGTAAATTATGACAATGAGATCACTTGATATCGCGGCGACGGGGATGAAGGCCCAAGAGGCCCAGCTGGACCAAATTTCCAACGACATGGCCAATATGAACACCACGGCCTACAAGCGGGGACGCACGGAGTTTCAAGACTTGATGTACCAAACACTCCGCGAACCCGCGGGCGAGGCCGCGCTAGATCGTTCCCCGGTTGGCATTCAAGTCGGTACTGGCGTGAAGGTGGGGGCCCAGTACAGCATCCACGAAAGCGGGGCCTCGAAATCGACAGGGGGCAACTTGGACATGATGATCAATGGTGAGGGTTTCTTTGCCGTCCAGCTGCCCAACGGGCAGATCGGCTACACCAGGGATGGCACGTTCAAGATGAGCCCACAGGGACAACTCCTTTCCACCAGCGGCTATCCGCTGGTTCCGGGCATTACCATCCCGCCAAACAGCGCCAACATCAAGATCAGCCCCCAGGGCGCCGTGAGCGTCAGTTCACCAACAGGAGCCGACAGTGTCGTGGGGCAGATTCAGCTTGTGAACTTCATTAACCCCAGTGGCACGAAGCGCGTGGGTGAAAACATCATGGTGCCCACGGCGGCATCGGGCCAGCCCCAGCAAGGCAATCCCGGCGACGGAGTGCTCGGCTATGTGCAGCAGGGCATGCTGGAAACCTCCAATGTGAAACCAACAGAAGCTATTGTGGACATGATCAAGACCCAGCGCACCTATGAGACCAATGCCAAGATCATGAACGTGGCGGATCAAATGTGGGCCACCACCAATAATGTCGGAACGAAGTAATGGATAACCTGGGTCTCTGCGTGCGTGCGAGTTTCATCGCTTTGGTCATTGCCCTGAGCTCGGTGGTCCGGGCGAGTGAGTCCCCCATGACTTCCGTGCGCGCTTTGACTCAAAAAGAGTCCGTCAACGCAGTCAGCGAAACGGTGTGTTTGGCTGACGTGTTCGAGGAGTTCTGGGTGGACTCGCGTTGTCCCAGGGACAAAGAGGGTTGCTGCCCGTGGAAGCTAGATACCAACCGTCGCGTCACCGTCACTCGGGCTGAAGCGGCCCGGGTTGCCCTCGCCGCGAAGGTGATCTTGGACGTTTCTTCAGTGAGGGGCGCCACTGAAACGACGGTGATACAGACACATCGCTCACTCGGTGCGGACGAGGTGCGAGCTCGTGTGGTGGAAAAACTGAAGGCACTGGGGGGGGACGGCCGGTGGGGCGTTGTCGATGCCCGCACCCACGGCAGTGTCAATGTTCCGCTGGGTTCAAAATGGGATGTGGCCCTTCCCACCACGCTCATGAAGCTCTCTAGCGTGAAAATTCTCTATGAGGATGGTTCCGGCGACGCGCTGGCGGGCTGGGCCCAGGTGACTGTGGCTCACTACAGGTCCGCGCTTGTGGCGCGAAGAGACATCCCCGCGGGAGGCTCGTTGCGCCCCGAAGACTTCAAGACTCAAGAGATGGATGTGCTGGCGCCCGCGGCCAACGCGGACGGCCCGGCGGCGTCAGCAGCCTTCGACGGCACCGTGCCCATGAGGGCGCGCCTTGCTCTTCGTGCTGGCGCCGTGCTTACGGCGGCCACCATGGAAAAGGCGCCCGCGGTGCTTATGGGTGATGCGGTCACCCTGGTATTGAAGAGCGAGAACCTCAAGGTCATGACGAAGGGAATATCCCAGGGCAGCGGCGCCATTGGCGACACGGTTTCCGTGCAGTTGCGCAGCTTTAACCGCACATTCCGCGGCAAGGTAGCCGAGGGCAAGCAGGTGGAGGTGTGGCTGTGAGTTTAAATTCCCGCCTTAATGCTTTTCTTTTGCTCAGCGGTTTCCTTTCTGGGTGTGGTTTCGCCCAGTCTCTACGTAAGGATGCCTATGGCCAAGAAGACGCGGACAGGACCCTTGGTCGCGATCACGGCAAAAGCATGGCGCGCAAAGGCGACAAAATCCCGCTTCCGGTGACGGTGATGGATCAGCAGGTAACTCAGTTCAGCGGCGATCCGGTGGACTTGAGTGGCATCCGCGCGAAAAAAGGCCACATATCACGCACCGACTTTGATGCCGTGGCCAATCGCAACGAGAACAGTCTTTGGAAGGAAGACGGTCAGCAGAACTATTTCTTCTCCACCAATAAAGCCAAAATGCCCGGCGATCTTGTCACCATCGAGGCGTCCAAAGACCTGAGAAACGATATCCTGGCGGAGTTTCGTAAAATTTTGCCCGAGGATGAGCTGGAGGCTGGAGCCGTCGTTGCGGGGCTTGGCACGGTTTCCGCTCCGAGGGCCGAAAATAAGCCTGTGGCTACAAGTGCCGTGGCGAAAGCCGATGGTGGTGCTGACGCAGCCACGAAAGAAGCAGGTGCGGCGCCACCGGTGGCCCCAGTGGCGGCCACGCCCAGCCGCGCGCCCGCCTCCGCCGAGGATGAGGCACCTCTGAACATCGTCGCTGAAGTGGTGAATCGCTACCCCAACGGCAACGTGCTCCTCCGGGGCATCAAGCGCTTCGCTCATAACGGCCGCAACTACTCGGTGGAAGTCACGGGCATCGCTCGCGGCAACGACATCAGCGAAGAGGATCGGGTCAGCTCGTCAAAGTTCTTTGAATATAAAACGGAGATGTTCCGATGAGATTGTCTTACGCTCCCGCCGCGGCCCTGTTCATCGTTATCGCAGCGAGCATGCCGGGGGCCCATGCAGCCCGCATCAAAGACATCGCCTCTATTAAAGGTGTTCGAGAGAACCTGCTCATTGGGTACGGGCTCGTCGTGGGGCTGAAGGGCAGCGGTGATTCGGGCGCTGAGATCACGACCAAGTCCGTGATCAGGCTTTTCGAGAAGCTTGGCATTCAAAGCCCCGGGGCTGACTTCAAATCAAAGAATATCGCGGCCGTCATTGTCACCGCGAAGCTCCCCCCCTTTTCCCGTGCGGGAACCCATATCGATGTGTCCGTTGCCAGCATTGGCGATGCCGGGAGTCTGGAGGGCGGGACTCTGCTCGTGACCCCCCTACGCGGAGGAGACCAGAGCGTATACGCCGTTGCTCAAGGCGCCATCACTCTGGGTAACATCATTGGCGGGGGCGGAGGAGGGGGCGGTGGAGCGGCGGCATTCCCCACCTCCGGTCGCGTTGCCAGCGGTGCCACCATTGAAAAAGAGATCGATGGAAACTTCACGGACAAGAAGAGCTTCGTGCTTTCCCTGCATAATCCGGATTTCACGACGTCCGCAAGGTTGGCGAAGATCATCAACACCGAACTGGGCGGCAAGTACGCGGTATCCCGGGATGCGGGAACCATAGACGTCATCGTACCCTTCAGTTACGAGGGCAACGGCGTGGAGTTGTTGGCCACCGTGGAAAATCTTCAGGTCAACCCCGACAGCCGAGCCAAGGTCGTGCTCAATGAGAAAACGGGCACGGTAGTCATCGGTGAGAATGTCCGCATTGATCCCGTGGCGATCTCCCATGGCGAGCTCACCATCGAGGTCGGCGGCAGCGCCAAGGGCCCCAAGGAGCGCATTGGCATCATCAGCGGAGCGAACATCAAGGAAATCGTAAAAGCACTGAACACCCTGGGTGCCAAACCCCAGGACATGACCGCAATATTCCAGGCTCTCCGGGTCTCCGGCGCCCTGCACGCGGATTTGGAGGTGCTATGACCCCTGACGTGATCGTCGAACGCAGGGCCGACAAGGTCCCTGCCTTTTCCGTGCGGCCCGCCAACACGGCATCCACGGCACGGACCGAGCCCCCCCCCAGGGCAGAGAGCACTGCCGCTCTCATGTTCATTGTGGTGGCCATGGTGGTGGCACTTACGGCATTTTTTGCCGGCTTGAAGGAGCTCTCCGCCGCGGAGTATTCTCCTGAGGAGCTGGAGGCGGCCCAGGGCATGGAAGCGCTCATGGCCAACATGCTTATCGGGCAAATGCGGAAGTCAGTGCAAGAGAGTGATTTCATGCCTAAGAGCAGCGCGGAGAAAATTTTTGAGTCCATGATGGACTATGAATATGCGCAGACTATGAGCCGGGCAGGAACCTTCGGGTTATCAGAACTGATTCTTGCCGAGATGCGTCGCAACAGATAGTATTTAACTAGGGACATGGAGGTCTTATGAGAGTTTCAAACGACAAGCAGGGCGTCGAGAGTGGCCTTGAAAGCGCGAAGACAGGCAAGGCGAAGGAAAGCCGCGAAGCTCGCCGGAGCACGCGGGGCGAGGGGGTCGCTGGCAAGGCGCAGTCCCAAGAAAAAGTAGAGGTTTCCTCCCGGGCCAAGGACGCCGCGCAGGCGAGGAGCATCGCCGCATCCGCGCCAGACGTAAGGGAAGACAAGGTGGCAAAGCTCAAGCAAGCCGTGCAAGGCGGCAACTATGAGGTAGATGCCAACAGGGTTGCGGACCGCATGGTTGATGAACATATGGAAACCATGTTCTAAGGACACCCCACGGAGGGGCAGTGAACATTGAATCGCAGAAGCTATTGCAGACGTTGACGCGCATGGCGCGCCTCTACTCCGTGCTCGAAGAGAGCTTGGTGGCGGAGGGGCTTGCCATGGAGCACGTCGATGTTTTGGCTTTGGGCGAAGTCACTCAAGCCAAAGAGGCGCTTCTCTCCGAAATTTGGGCCGCGGAACAGGCCCGCGTGGAGCAGGCCACGGCGTTGGCGGAGACGCTGGGCATCCATGACCCCAATCCCACACTATCCCAAATGTCGGCACGGCTGCCCGTGGATGCGCGGGAGCAGATTTCCGCGGCACAAAGAGCCCTCGCGGAGCTTCTCGACCGTTGTCGCGAGCGCAACCAGGGCAACATGGCTCTCGCCAGCTCGGCCCTCGAGCGCATCGAGACGATGAAGAGCAATATCCTTGGCCGCAACGGCAACAACGCCGAAAACTACAACGCCCAGGGCGGTCGTAATCCCATTAATGAACATGGAGGCAGGCTGCTCTCCGAGCGAGCCTGAGGCGCCATGTCTTCGGTCAACATGTTCAACACCGGTAAGTCGGCTCTCTTCGCCAACAAGGCGGCGCTGGCGACCACGGGTCACAACATCGCCAACGTGAACACCGAAGGGTTCACGCGCCAGCGCGTGGAACTCACCGCGGCGGATGCCCATGCCACCATAAGCAAGTCCATGACGGGCACCGGGGTTCGCGTCGACCAGGTGACGCGCATCAACGACGAGTATCTCGATCGGCAAATCTTCAATGAGCAGAAGTACCTTGGCTCCTATGAAGAGCGTGATTATGCCCTGAATCAAGTCGAGGCCATTTTCAATGAGACTCAAAACGAGGGACTCAATCGCGTCATCACCGGCTTCTTCAACGAGTTCCGCAAGCTGGGCAACCAGCCCGAGAACGAGTCCATGCGCCTCACGGTGCGGGAGTCCAGCGAGCAACTCATCGCGGATTTCAAGCGTATCCATCGCACCCTACGAGACATCCAGCGGAACCTCGATAACCGCATTGAAGGCGACATCCATCAGGCCAACGACCTCATTAAGAGGGTTGGCCACCTCAATGGCGAGATCCGTCACATGGAACTGGGCGGCGGCCAGTCCGGCGATCTGCGGGACAAGCGAGACCTGGCGGTAAAACAGCTCTCCAACATGTTGGGCACTTCGGTCAGCTCCAATGAGCATGGCGAGTACAATGTTTCCATGGCCGGCGTCGGCGTGTTGGTAACGGGCACTAAATTCACGCAATTCAAAACTGAAATGGGCAAAGCGAACTACGAAACCGGCAAACCCGAGAACTCCGTCAATGTCCTCATCGAAGACTTGCTCCCACCGGATGTCACTAACCGCTTTGGGGAGACGGGCCGCATCGGCGCCCTCGTCGAGTCCCGCGACGGCACCATTGGTGGCATCCTGCGCCGCATGGATGAGCTCGCCTACACCCTTTCCACCAGTATCAATCAGGTCCATCGCCAGGGCTACGGTCTGGATGGCGGCAGCGGCCGCAACTTCTTTGATGAACCCACAAAGATCCAGGGTGCCGCCGACGGCCTGCAGCTCGCGGACGAGATTAAAGAAGATGTCTCCGCCATCGCCGCCGCCATTACGCCCAACGCCCCCGGCGACAACCGTCTGATCCAACGGCTCACGGCGCTTCAGTTTGAGCGCAACATGGGTGGAGGAAAAAGCACGTTTGACGACTATTACAATGCCACGGTGGCGGACATGGCCACTCTTCATCAGAAGAACAAGCTGAACTTTCAGCACCAGAAAAGCGTCGTGGGCCAGCTCGAGAAGTTTCGTGAATCCATTTCAGGCGTCAGCATCGATGAAGAGACCACCAACCTCATCCAATTCCAGCACGCCTTCGATGCTGCCGCGAAAGTCATTAAGGTGGCCGATGAGATGTTGGACACTGTATTGAGCATCAAAAGGTGAATGAGCCGTGAGAGTCTCTGACAATACCTCCAGAAATGCCGTGCACGACGCCCTGGGGCGCACTCGTGCGCGCATGGAGGATTTACAGTTGAAGAACTCCACACTGAAGAAGCTGAATGCTCCCAGCGACGACCCCGTGGGCAACAGCAAAATCATGGACATTCGCACCCAGTCCGCGGTGAATAAACAATTCGAGATGAACGCGGGCACGGCCAAGGACAGGCTCCAGCATTCAGAGAACGCCGCCCAGGAGCTGACGGACCTACTTGTTCGCGCCAAAGACATCGCTGTCAATCAGTCCAGCGGGGCCAGTGCTACCCCAGAGTCCAGGGCTGGCGTGGCCCAAGAGATCACCCAGCTGTATAAGCAGGCGGTTGCCATCGCCAATCGTCGCATCGGCGATCACTATATTTTTGGGGGCTTCAAAACCCTGTCCCAGCCCTACACCGCGGATGGCGCCTACTTGGGTGATGGTGGCGAAATGCCTTTGGAGATCCAAAAAGGCGTCTTTGTGAACTCCAATGTACCAGGCCCCAAGGTCTTCCTGGCCCGTCGGTATACCCAAGAGAACTTGGCAGAGGCGGCGCTGGCCGAGGATGCCTCCGAGAACGCCACGGAAAACCCCACCTTCGCGCACCGCCCCGGAACCCGAGATGTGGCCTCGGGGGGTGATCAAAGGGGACAGATCCAGGCCCCGCAAGCCCTTGAAGTCACTGATATGTTTAGGACTATCGACGCCTTGCGCATCGGTCTCCTGACCAATGACACTAATACGATTCGGGCTACCCTAGAGCCCTTGGATTCACTCATAGAGAATACCGTATCGCTGCGTTCCAAAATCGGCTCTCGTGTGATGGGCATCGATTCCGCCATGGGGGCCACGGATCGTACGAATCTTCAGAATGCCATTGTGCAGTCCAACCTTGAGGACGCGGATTACGCTGAGCTTTGGTCCAACCTGGCCCGGGAAGAGTCCGTGTTGCGGGCGTCCCTGTCTGCGGCTCAAAAGCTAATTCAGCCCACGTTGTTGGACTTCATGAAGTGATAGTTGATTCGGGAAGACAGTCGAAGTAAGTATCGTAGGGGGTTCAACCCAGGGAAGTCTGAGTTTTTTGGAGTATCTCGATGCTGGTTCTCACACGGAAGATTGGTGAAAGTATTGCCATCGACGACCACATTAAAATTGTGGTCGTGCAGATCAAGGGCAAGCAGGTACGGCTCGGGATCAAGGCGCCTAATGAGACCAAGATACACCGTGAAGAGGTGTACATGGCCATCCAGGACCAAAACAAGCAGGCTGCCACGGCCCCCTCATCTGTGAAGGACGTATCAAAGGCCATCAAGGGAGGCTGAGGGTGAAAATCCAATCAACCCGCTTCGGGGAACTGGACGTCGGTGCTGATGAAGCCATCGAATTTCCAGAGGGGATTCTCGGGTTTGATAAGTTGCGCAGATTCTGCTTGGTGGACTCGGGTGATGACACTCTGATTCTCTGGCTGCAATCTTTGGAGAGCCCTGAGATCGCCTTCCCGGTGCTGGAGCCCCGCTTCTTCAAGAACGACTACGTGGTGCGCCTCTCCGCCCAAGAGCTCCGCCTCTTGAAGCTTGAGAACGTGAACCAGAGCGTGGTTTTCAATATTCTCACCATTCCTAACGATGTGGTCCAGATGACCGCCAACGTGAAGGCGCCCATCGTCATTAATCTCAAGGATCAACTGGGCAAGCAGGTCGTGTTGCAGGAAAGCGAATATACCCTGAAGCAGCTCATGTTTAAGGAGCTGAAGTCCCATCTGGTGACCATCGCTTCCAATCGCGCTGCCTCCGACCAAGCATCAGACAAGGTGGCCACCATAGTGCCCATCAACCTGCGCCAGATCGTGCCGAGCAGTTTCGTTAAGGCGTTGTAGCGCCAGCGCATCATATGATGCCAAACACAAAGCCCCCGCTCTCTTGCAAGAGCGGGGGCTTGTTTCTTTCAATCGATGGTTACAGCAGGAACAGCGGAGTCTTCAGCGGGCGTGATGACCGTGATGGAGTCCACTTCCACGTTATCAACGCCTTGGAGCGTGACGCTGCCGAGGCCCAGGCTGAGCACAGCGGAGTCGCGGCTTTCGATGCGATCCAGGAACTGATCCACAGCGGCCTCAGATTCACCGCGCATTTCAGCTTCGAAACGCACAGTGCCGACAGTCATGGACGGATCCACGGCATGTTCGATGGCTACGCCCTCAAAGGAAGCACCATTCAGCGCCAACGCACCGAAGCCCGTGGAGGGCAGCGTGATGGCGGCAGTCTTGGGCACGACGATGATGCCACCAGGGCGACCACCGCGACCGCGTCCACCACGAGGGGGGACCACGATGACGGGACTGGGAGCAGGACGGTAGTAACCGGGGCGACGGTAGCCAGGGCGACCGTAAACGGGAACGGGACGAACATAAACGGGATTTCGATAGCCAGGATAGTAACCAGGGCGACGATAGTAATAGCCGCCGCGAACAAAACAACCAGAGAACAGCACTGCGCAGAGCAGCGCGGCAGATAACCTAATAAACATGATACCTCCCATGTGTAGGAGGCTATATCCACGCGCTGCGTCGAAATTGCAAGGACCTAGGCTAGGTTGTGGTCTCGGTGGCCTGTTTGGCCATGCCTAGGTAGGTGATCACTTCAGCGTTTCCCGGCTCTAGCCGGAGGGCCTGTTCCCACTCGCTCTGTGCGTCGATGACATTGCCCAGGGAGAAGTACATGAGGCCCAGATGGATGCGTGCCGGCAGATAATCGGGATGTTCCGCGCTGATTTGTTTGATTTCTTGGACGGCGCGGGTGGTGTAACCCTTTTTGGCGTAGGTTTTTGCGATCTTGATACGGTAATCCATCTGCTGGGGAGCAAGGCGCACAGCCTTGCTGTAATCCTCCAGGGCCTCATCGAAGCGGTTGTACTTGAAGTACAGGTCGCCAAGCTCGATATGTTTCAGCGCAAATTTGAGATCAAGGCTTGCGTCGCTGCCATGTTTTTTCTGGGGCAGGGATTGGTTTGCCATCTGATAGGCGCGCTTGGCGTCGTCGTATTTCCCGAGATCATTGTAGATGACACTCAACGTGATGGCGGAATCCGTGTATCGGGGGTCCATCTCCAGCACTTTTTTGAAGCAGTCTATGCTCTGTGCCAGGCTGTTTTGAAAATAATGGGTCATGCCCTTGAGATGGAGGGCGGACTTTTTGTGGGACTCCGGCGCCTGGGGTGATTGCAGCGTCGCCTCACACGCGGTCATGGCATCAGAGAAGCGCCGCTGTTTCAACATGCGCTGCACGGCATCCGCATCAAACGTGATGTGCTCCATCAGATCCCCCGTTTCGCTTTGTCCGCGTACTCGCCGCTGGGAAAGCGGCTCAAGTATGAGCTTAACACATGGCGCGCTTCATCTGCCTTCTTCTGCTTGGCGAGGGACTCGGCCCAGCGGATGTATGCCCGCTGCTCGGCTTTTGAGCCGGCGTAGGTTTTTGCGATCTTTTGGAAGCGCAGGGCTGCACTCTCGTACTGCTCCTGTTTGAAGTAGAATTCCGCGATGTAGGCCTCTTTTTCAGCCAGTTTGTCCCTGGCGGAGAAGGCTCGTTGCTTGGCCTCAGGCATATGGGAGGAGTTGGGATAGAGCTTCTCCAGTTCGGCGAAGGCCTCGATGGATTTTACCCCGGGGGACTGATCGCGATCCACCGCGTCTGGCATCTGGTTGTAGTAGGATTCGCCAATGCGGAAGAGCACATAGTCGGCCCGTTCGTACTTGGGGTGGAGATCCCGGAAGGTTTCATAGGCGGCGGCCGCCTCAGGAAAGGCCTCTTCCAGGAAGGCCACATCAGCGAGACGCAGCGCAGCCTGGGTGGAGAGATGACTGTAGGGGAACTTGTTCTTGATGATGCGGAGGCGTTCGGCTGCCTGCAGGTAGCGTTTCTCTTGAATGTCTTTTTCCGCTTCTTTGTAGAGCTCGTCGGGATTGCCCTCATCGATTTGTTTCGATGAACAAGCCGCGGAGAATAGAGAGATGGCGAGTGTGAGCGCGAGCAGTGCCTTCAAGTGATTACCTCTTTGATTTCAATATCATGAACCATATGTGAGGGGTCGCCTTTCTTGCAACCGAAAATCCCCTATGTTAGCTTCGCACAATGTCGCAAACGGTGTTCCAGGGCATGGTCGGAGATCAGGAGTATCGCCGCCTCAAAGACGCGCTGGTGCAGCGTCTTGAGAGCGGGCTTTCCCGAATCCAGGGTGTAAAAGCCCCACTGCCTGAACTGAAACAAAGTTACGAAGAGGCCGTCAAGGCCGTGGGCAAACTCCGAGGGCGTGATTTGTTCTACCCCTACATCGGGTCCGGCGCGGGCCACGGCCCCTTTGTGGAGCTTGGCGACGGCTCCGTGAAGTACGACCTCATCACGGGCATTGGCGTGAATTTCTTCGGCCATGGTCACATGGAGATGTTCAAGGCCACCTTTGACTCCCTCTGGTGTGATGTCATGCAGGGCAACCTGGGCCCCAATCCTGAATATGTCGGCTTGCTTCAGGATCTGGTGGGGGCCGTCGGGCCCAAAAGCCGGTTGAAACATGCATGGCTCACCACCTGTGGCGCCACAGCCAACGAGACCGCACTGAAGATCATCCGCCAGAAAAAATCCCCCGCAACCCGAGTCTTCGCATTCAAAGACTGCTTTGCGGGCCGCACCACCGCACTGCAGGAAATTACCGACAACGCAGCCTATCGCCAGGGTCAGCCCACTTATGGGGAGGTGCATTATCTCTCCTATTTCGATCCCAAGTTAAAATCCACGGCCGCGGAGCAAGCGGCCATTGTCGTGAAGCAAATGAAAGAGGAGCTGGCTCGCAACCCCGGGCGTTATGCCATGTTGGAATTTGAGCTGGTGCAAGGAGAGGGGGGCTTCAACGTGGCGCCCCGTGAATTCATGGTGCCCATTCTGCAAGAGGCCAAGGCGGCGGGTCTTGGCATTTGGGATGACGAGGTGCAAACCTTCGGCCGCTGCGGGGAAGTGTTTTGTTTCCAGCGTCAGGGGCTTGATGAGTTCATCGATGTTGTCACGGTGGGCAAGATGCTCCAGAACGCCGCGGTGCTCTACACCGAAGAGTACAATCCCAAGCCCGGCCTCGTTTCCGGCACCTTTGCGGGCTCCTCCGCGTCGTTGAGGGCGGCCCAGTGGGTGCTCCACGAATTGCGTGATAAATTCACTGGCACCAATGGGCGCATCGCACAGCTGGAAAAGCTCACGGTGAGTGAGTTTGAGAGGCTGAAAAAAGGACCCGTGGGTAAGCACGTCACAGATTACACGGTCTTCGGTGGAATGATCGCCTTCACGGCGCTTCGTGGCACCCTCGATGACACGAAGAAGCTTTTGTTCCGTCTCTTTGAGAATGGCGTTGTTGCCTTCTATTGCGGCCATGGTCCCCATCGTGTGCGCATGCTGCCTCCCTTCGGCATCGTTACCGACACGCAATGGAAAGAGGTGTTTTCCATTATCGAGAAGAGCCTGGGCGAAACCGCCAAGGAGTTGGGTCTGTGATCCAGTTTTTACAAGAGGCCGTGAAGCTCATTTCCATCAATTCCGTTTCGCAAAATGGAAGTGAGGAGATCGCCGCTTATTGCGCGGGCCTCATGACGTCCACGGGCTTCAGGGCGAATTTGCAGCACGTTACCCACTCCGTGGACGGAGTGAGCAAGCGCCAGTTCAACGTCATCGGGATCATGGGGGACTCCCTTGTGGATTCCCGCACGCGGAAGGGGCTGTTGCTCAGCACACCCCTGGATACCCCCGCGCCAGGTCTTGCGGCGAACTGGAAGCTCGGAGGGGGCCAGCCCTTTAAGGCGACCCTCCTGGAGGATCGCATCATCGGTCTGGGAGCCGCTTCCGCCAAGCTCGACTTCCTGTGTAAATTAAAGGCCTGTGAGCGGTATCGGGGGCGTAAGCTGCGCATTCCCATCTACCTGGTGGGTACCGCGGGCTCTGAGCTGGGCGGCCTTGGGGCGCGCTTCCTCGTGAAGTCCATGACAGTGAACCCGCAGTATGTGGTGGTGGGTGCCCCCACGGGTTTACGGGTGGTGACGACGCACAAGGCGACGGCGGTTTATCAGGTGGGGGTCAGCTACAATCAGCTGGAGCGTGATGCCAAGGGTTTCAATACGCGCATCGGCGTGCGCTGCACGGGTCGCTCCGCCCATGGGGGGTACCCGCAACACGGCGAGAACGCTATTTTGCGCACATTAGCGGTGGTCCAGAAAGTTCGCTCCGCCAATTTCCAGCTGAAGTTGGCGGGCGTGCGCGGTGGAGATACGCCGGCTAGCGTTCCTGATGTGGCCACTCTCGAGTTTTACATTCAAAACAGCGCCTTTGAGGATTTCAAAAAATTCTACCGCGAAGGTTTGTTGGCGAACGCGGAAGAAGTGGCTCACCTGCAAATCGAGTTCGGTGGCTTGGGCGAGTCCGGGGTGAAGTTCCTCGCGGACAATATTCTGGATGCCGTGCGATCCGTGCAGGAGTTCTTCGCGGGTCTCAAAGACAACCTCCTCTCTGCCCAGGACACAAGCTTTGACGAACCCCAGTCCACCGTGAATTTCAGCGGCATTCGAGAGCGGGCGGCTGGCGTGGATCTGTTCTTCGACGTGCGCCTGCTCCCATCATTGCAGATTGATTCCTTCGAAACGCAACTCAAAGAATCCGTGCAAAAACTCAACGGCGCTTATCCCAATCTCATGTTCACGCTCACGCGGGTACGGCACACCCCAGCCCTTACGGCTCGCCCCGGGTCATTGTTTTACGCCCAGGTCGTGGAAGCCCAGAAGGGGCTTACGCCGGTGGATGCCAACAAAAATCTGAGCATTTCAACTGAAGCAGCGGTGTACAGCGCATCAGGGTACGAGAGCGTGGTTTTTGGCCCGGGCGAGGCGGCTGGCAACAGCCACGGACCCGATGAGCACGTGCTGGTGGAGCATCTGGACAAAGCCGTGCATTTCTATGATCGCCTCATCGAGAGGTTCTGTTTATGATCGTGCTCCGCGAGGTCACCGAAGACGACATCCCCGGCCTGGAGCGACTGTCCTCCATCGCCGCGGAGCGCCACCCGGGTTTCCTCAATGTGCCATCCGACCCGGAGGGCTGGCGGGAAAAGATCTCTTTTTCCCAGCACAGCTTCGCCGGGAAGTTGGAGTCCCCTCATGCCGGGAAATATATCTTCGTCGCTGAAGACACGGAGAGCAAGCACGTCGTGGGCATTTCCATGGCCGCATCCCAGCACGGCACCAAGGATAGCCCCCATTTTTATTTTGAAGTGGGCCACGAGCAAAAGTTCAGTCAGACCATCAACACCGGGTTCATCCATGGCACGTTGAGTCTCAAGATCGAATACGATGGGCCGACGGAGATCGGTGGTCTCCTCGTGGACCCTGAGAGCCGCAACACGCCGGACCGCGTGGGACGCCAGATCTCGTTCGTGCGCTTTCTCTACATCGGCGCTCATCGCACGAGTTTTCGTGATCATATTCTGGCTGAGCTGCTCCCCCCCCTCACGAAGAAGGGCAAGTCCCCTCTTTGGGAAGCCGTCGGACGACGCTTTACCAATATGGACTACTGGGAGGCGGACTATCTCAGCTCAAAAAATAAAGAGTTCATCCTCTCGCTTTTCCCGAGCGGTACCATCTACGTCACCTTTCTTCCCGCCGATGCCCGGAATTCCATTGGTAAAGTAAGCAAAGAGACCGAGCCCGTCATGCATATGCTCAAAAAGGTCGGATTCAAATATTTAAACCAAGTGGACCCCTTTGACGGAGGCCCCCATTTGGTCGCCCGTACCGATGAGGTGACGCCCATTCAAAAGGTTGCGCCCTTAGCCTATGGCGGCACGCTCAGCGAATCCGGTGAATCCGAAACGGACACAAGCGGCATTGCTTCGCCCAAGGATGCCAAGCCGTTCCGAGCTCTCTCTGTGAGGGGCGTAGTCAAAAATGGGGCATTGTACACTGACCACCCCGGAATCAAGTCGTATCTTGGCTTGAAACCTGGCGATGCAGTGCTGTACATGCCCTACTACTGAGGTGAGGTCCTAACGATGAGTTCGATGAAGCGCTCCTATGAGAAGCTGCTGACGCCAGCGGGCAACTATATTGCCGGCACTTTTTCAAAACCCAAGGATCAGGCAGGGGTCATTACCATCAAAAGCCCCGCGGATTTCAGCGATGTGCTGGGGGCTTTCACCTATTGTTATCAAGACGTGGATACTGCCGTTGCTTCAGCGCGGGATGCCTTCGAGGGTTGGCGCAACTCCGCCCAATCCACGCGGACTGAGTATCTGGTGAAGTACCGTGATGCGCTGAAAAAAATCGAACCTCGCCTGGCGGAGGTCATTGCGCGTGAAGTGGGCAAGCCCCTTTGGGAAGCCAAGGGCGAAGTGTCCACGATGATCAACAAAGTGGACGTCACCATCAATGAGGGTTTGCCTCGGGTAGAGGCTAAGGCCATCGTCGGTATCATGCCAGGCACAACGGGCATCACTCAGTACAGGCCTCACGGCGTGTTCTTGGTGTTGGGGCCCTTCAATTTCCCTGGTCATCTAGCCAATGGCCACATTGTTCCCGCGCTGCTCGCGGGCAATACGGTGATCTTCAAGCCGTCAGAAAAAAGTCCTGCCACCGGGCAGCTCATGGCTGAGGCTTTTCATGAGGCCGGTCTTCCCAGGGGCGTATTTAATTTGGTGCAGGGAGAGCGAGAGGTGGGCCGTAGGCTCACCACCCATGAGGGCATCGACGGGATTCTCTTTACGGGCTCTTATGAAGTGGGCCTGAAGATCAAGCAGGATACGCTGCAGCAGCACTGGAAGCTCTTGGCTCTTGAGATGGGAGGCAAGAACGCCTCTCTTGTGTGCGAGGATGCCGCGCTGGACGCCGCTGTGTATGAGATTCTGAGCAGCGCGTTTCTTACCGCGGGCCAGCGGTGCACGGCCACTAGCCGGGTGTTGGTGCACCGCAAACTACACGCTGCGTTCATCGAACGCTTCCACGAAAAGGCGAAAAAGTTCCAGATTGGCCATCCCCTGGACAATCCGTTCATGGGGCCGCTCATCGATGGGGCCGCGGTGGAGAAATACATCATGTTCACCGGCATCGCGGAGCGTGAAGGCTGCGAGATTATCATGAGGGGCAAGGAGCTGCAGACCGACTACAACGGGCACTATGTGACCCCCTCCCTTTGCTTGGTAAAAGACACCTCGCTGCAAGCCGTGAAGAAAAGCGTGTATCAACAAAGCGAGATCTTCGGCCCCAATGTGGCGATCTATTCTTTCGATGATCTGGACGAGGCCGTGAAGTTGGCCAATGCCACTCAATTTGGCTTGGCGGCCAGCATTTTCACGGCGCGGCACGACACGTTCCTGAGGGCGTCACGGGATATTCGGGCCGGCCTCATCAACTGGAACCGCTCCACTGTGGGCGCCTCCTCGCGACTGCCCTTCGGTGGCATCAAGCGCAGCGGCAACCATGTGCCCGCCGCCATCGCTGCCATCGATAGCTGCGTTTACCCCGTGGCCACCCTCGAAGTAGAGGCGCCGACGGTACCTACCCAGGTGTTGCCCGGCCTGGGGTGGTAGGCACGGTTCTTAGGGCCTGACTTTCGGCCATCAAAACCACTTCCAGAACCAATATTTCTCAAACAGGATTTTGAGAATGTGCCAGCGAAGCGCGGGTGGCTTTATCGCAACGGCTGGAGCGGGCTCGGCGTAGAAATTTCCACTTCCGATTCCTGCCCTGTGATCGCCGGTTTCGATGAAGCACAGTCCGTGACCGTCAAAGGAGCGGGCCTCGCCCTGCCGCCCGGTCCATTCGTGGGCGATATTGTGCGCGACAACCTCGGCCTGTCCATGTGCGAACACACCAGCTTTAGGAAGTGGTTTCCCCATTTTGAGCGGAACTGCGACGACATCCCCGATGGCATAGACCCCTTGGTACTTCGTCTGAAAGGTGTGGTGGTCGACGACGCCCCAGCCATTTTCGGAGACTAGCCCAGCCTGTTTCACGACCTCGGGCGCACGATGCGGTGGGACATAGAACAGCAAATCAAAATTCGCAGTGGCACCCCCGGAGAACGAGATTTTTCTGGCCGTGGGATCAACTTCCATCACCTGGTGGCTTGGGTAGTATTTGATCCCCTTGGATTCCACTATCTGGCGAACAGCAGCGGAAACCTTCGGTCCCGCCGTTCCCATTGGACCGGGCTCCGCGGTGTAGAGAGCAATCTCGATCTTATTGCGTGTGCCGTGCTTCCGACAGAAGGATTCAACCAACATGGCCGCTTCGTAGGGAGCCGCCGGACATTTGTACACGGGGTTTGTCGTCAGGATCACGATCTTTCCGCCTCGGAACGCTGCAAGATCCACGTAAATCGCGCTTGCCCCGTCGAGAGTGTAGATGTTTCGACCCACATCATTCAGTCCTGGAATAATCTCGGGAGCCAGCTCGGCGCCCAGAGAAATGACTATGGCATCCCCGGAAAGCTCCCGTCCCGCGACCCGGACGGTTTTCGTCTCGGGGCTGATCTTTTCGATTCGACCCCTGACAAATTCGATTCCCTTTCGATTCAGGAGGCTCAGAGGACGCACGATTTGTTCCGCTCGCCTCATCCCGATCATTACCCACAGAAGGGAGGAGGCAAAGATGTGTTTGTCCTCCTGGTCAATCACAATGATTCGATGTTGCCGCGGTAGCAACTTTCGTAAGGTATTCGCCGCGACAACACCACCAACTCCACCGCCCAAGATCAAAGCTGTTTTTACGTCGTTCATGATGTGCCCCTAAAATACGATGACTTTATCGGCCCAGACGGTCCAAGCGGTTAGCTCATCAAGCGTGCTTCGCTTGGCGCCTTCCATGAGTTCTTGTTCGGTGATCCCACGCGCATCCATGCACGTCCCGCAGACGCCGATTTCTGAATTGTGGCGAACGACACTCTTAATCATGAGTTCGATGTTGTAGTACCCTTGAGGAAGCTTGTGGCCCTTCTTGGGACAGGATGCCGCGTCTCCCATCAGGAATACTTTAACCTGCTCACCCTCGCGTTTAGCCAACGAGCCCGCGAGCCGCAGGCCGTTGTAGCTTCGCTCAGTTCCGTAGGGGGCATCATTCAGAATAAAAAGTGTCTTCATTTTTCGCTCCTCTTCAGCGGTTCCATATTGGTCATCCTTCTCAAAACCGTTCAAGGCACAAAGCGTCGCGTGTGACCTGGCCGGTAGGCACGGTCAATGCAATGGGATGGGCAAGGGGAACGGAATGCCCCGAATTGGTACATCCACGGAGAGGATCGCCCATGGATCTGAAAAAGAAGACGGCCTTTGGCATTTACAAAACTGAATCCGAGGCTTGGGCTGGGGTTAACGCGCTCCATAGAGCGGGCTTTTCCGGCTACGAGATGAGCATGATGACAAGCGAAGGAAAAGCCCCCGACACCGGGACCGCGGAGGGCGCGGCCGTGGGCGCTTTAATCGGGGGATTCGTGGGTATATTCGTTGGGCTTGGCGCCATCGCGATCCCTGGCATCGTGCCCCTGATCGTGGCGGGGCCCGTTATGGGGACACTGAGCTGCGCACTCATTGGCGGCTTGATCGGTGCGTTCGTCGGCCATAGGCGCCCTGATGGTGGCAAGGTCTTGATGGCTGTGCACATTGAAACCGCGGGAGACATGGAGCGCGCCGTGGGTGAGCTTGAACGCACAGGCGCCACGGAGATCACCACGAATACGGTGTTTCAGAATGAAGCGAGAGCCAGCAGCTGAAGATGATCACCAGTAGGCGTAGGGCATGGGCATCGCATAGGGAGCGTAGGTCGCCTGGTTGGGGGATGCGCCGTAGAAGTAGGATGCGCCGTAGCCCGTTGAGCCCTCGGAGGCGTCGTTGTACTCGCCGCGTGATGCGTTCTCGGACCAGTGGCGTTGGGCCATTTGGTCAGCGATGCCGCCGGAGCGTTCGCCGCGACGGCCCACTTCGGCACCGAGGAGGCGGTTGCCATCGAGGTACATGCGGGTGAATGGGCGCTCTTCGGCATTGGCGCGGGTTTCGTGGCGGGCCATTTTGGCGACGTGACCCTTTTGGGCCAGCAGGCGTTCCACTTTCCGGCGGATTTGGCGGTAGTTGCGTCCATCGCGGTCTGGGTGTTCCGCGGCGAAGGCCAATTGCTCGAAGGCAAGGCGATCCACGGCCATAAGCGCACCGCGGGCCCCCAGGCGGCGAGCATCAGAGAGAAGGTGCTCGCGAAGGGTCAAGCGACGGCGGTCAAAGCGCACATCATCATCGTTCTCACCGGCTTCCAGATCATCCTTGATGGCATCAGAAAGTTTCATCAAAGCTTCGCCCACGCGACGCTTGTAGTCTGCGTTGTCTTCAGCGAAGGCCCAGAGCGCGTCACCTTTTTCGGTGGCCTCGGTCAGGTTATTCACGGCCATGTCCAGGATGCCATCGAACATAGTAGCGAGGCGCTTCTCTTCAAGGCGGTTGGCCACGGTCACCATGCCGGCGAAACCACGAAGCTCATTGATGGCGTCAGCATCGCCTTCAGCGGCGCGGGCACAGATGCCTTCAAGCTGAGCCTTCTCTTCACGAGCGGCCTCTTCTGCTGCTTGGGCCGCGATTTCGGCGGCGCCCGTGTGGTGCACGAGGGTGCGCACGGTTGTGGGAGGCAAGGCTTCGCCGGTGCCGCTGGGGTCCATCTCAGTGCTCGCCACGCGGTGAACCACATCGCCGCTTTCAGTGAGGGAGTGGGTGGCCACAAGGGGGGCGATTTCGTTCAAGGGAGTACAGTTGCGCTCAGAGGGGTTCAGGCTCAGCTTGCAAGCGGTGGCGGGATTAGCGCCAAAGCACACCTCAGGGGTGACGACGTTGCCCGCGGCATCAATCTGGTTATGGGCTTCCACATGGAGGGGGTAGGCGTGGGCTTCAGCATCGTAGATGTTTTCGGTGCCGGGGGCGCCCAGGGTGACATCGATCATGCTCTTACATTCATTGGGAACCCAGCCGCGCAGGCTCACGAAGCTAGTGCCATCGGGGCGCTGTTCGATGACCGCGCCGAAGCTGCGAACAAAATTTTGTATCTGAGAGGCAGGGATAATGCGCCGGTTGCCCACTTCAGTTTCTAGTGTGCCAAGGGTGGGAATATCCATCGCCAAACCCACTCGGGGGAGGAATGCCGCGGCGGACGTCAGGGCCACAATGAACTTCAAGCTTTTGGATTGCATAGATACTCCTCTGGTTCTCAACTCAAAGCTACAAATTGCAATGCCAGGGCCAGGCCTCGATTTGATATTGATTAATAATTTCGACTAGTTACCGTGGCGACATTCCTCCTCCCCGTCCAAATCCTGACAGGGTGTCTAAAGGAAAGACGGTTTACCCATCCTCGCGGGCAATGTAAGACCCTCTGCGGAGGGAACAGAATCATGAGACTTTTCGAGAGGATCCGCGCCGAAGGCTACGAACAGGTCGTGTTTTGCCACGACAAAGAAGTGGGCCTCAAGGCCATTGTGGCGATCCATGATTCTACCCTGGGCCCCGCCGTGGGCGGCTGCCGCATGTATCCTTATGCTTCCGAAGATGCGGCCCTGGAAGACGTGCTCCGTCTTTCTAAGGGCATGAGTTATAAATCCTCCATCAGTGGTCTCGGTTGGGGTGGCGGTAAAGCCGTCATCATCGGCGATTCAAAAAAAGATAAAACGCCGGGTCTACTCCGCCGCTTCGCCCAATTCGTTGACTCCCTGAGCGGTCGTTACATCACCGCCAAAGACGTGGGCATCAGCACGGATGATCTTAAAATCATGCGCGAAGTGAGCCGCCATGTCCTCGGCATGGATGGAGTGCCCGGTTCCAGTGGCGATCCCTCCGTTTTCACCGGCTGGGGCGTTTATAACGGCATGAAGGCCGCCGCCGCTCATCTTTGGGGCAGTGACTCTTTGAGGGGCAAGCGCATCGCTGTGCAGGGTTTGGGCAAGGTGAGCACCTATCTCATCACCCACCTGGTGAAAGAGGGCGCTGAAGTCATTGGTGCCGACGTGGATCGTGACGCCGTGGCCCGGGCCCGGGACGAGTTTGGCGTGAAGATCGTCGATGCCGACCGTATCCTCTTTGAGGACTGTGACATTCTTTCCCCCAACGCCATGGGCGGCAGCATCACCAAAGACGTGGCGGCTCGCATCAAGTGCAAGATCGTGGCTGGTGGTGCCAACAACCAGCTCGCCACCCCGGAAGAGGGCTATGCCCTCATGCAGCGGGGCATCGTTTATGCGCCCGACTACGCCATCAACGCCGGCGGCATCATGAACATCTACAATGAAATCGGTGGCTACGACGCGAAGAAGGCTTGGGACCATGTGGCCCAGATCCGTGGCACCGTGGCGCGAATTCTGGAGCGGGCGAAGACGGAGAAGTTGCCGCCCCACCTCATCGCCGATCGCATGGCCGAGGAGCGCATCGCCAATGGCAAGCGGCGCTGATCGGTTCGGCACACATAGAGTAATGGTTCCCCGGGGTAGCCTGCCGCAGCAGGCACAGAAGCTATCGCCCGCGCTTCCCATCCACGGCAATGAGATGCTCATCGAGGTTGAAGCGCTGAACATTGATTCGGCAAGCTTCCACCAGATTCGTGAGAGCTGTGGTGGCGACGTGGGGCTCATGGAGCACATGATCCGTGACATCGTGAAAGAGCGGGGCAAGCTGCAGAACCCCGTCACTGGCTCCGGTGGCATGCTCATCGGCACCGTGAAAGAGGTGGGCTCGGAGTTTCTCGTGGAGCGTCCGGCATCCGAGCAGGTGGAGGTGGGCGACCGCATCGCCACGCTGGTGTCGCTGACTCTGACGCCCCTCGTGATCCGTCGGGTGAAGAAGATCCACCTCGATAAAGACCGGGTGGACATCGAGGGCCACGCTATTTTGTTTCAGAGTGGCATTTACAGCAAACTGCCATCGGACATCCCCGATGCGCTGGCACTTGCCATTCTCGACGTGGCGGGCGCCCCGGCCCAGACTCAAGCTCTATGCAAGCCTGGTCAGACCGTGGTGGTTCTGGGGGGCGCGGGCAAGTCCGGCATCCTTTGTTTATATGAGGCCAAGCGTGCGGTGGGGGCCGGGGGCCGCGTCATCGGTCTCGACTACAATGAAGCTGCCGCACGGACAATGAAGGGGTTTTCCTTTGTGGATGATGTCGCGGTAAGTGACGCCCGCAACGCCGTGGCCACCTGGCGCACGGTGAGTGAGCTCACCGGGGGCAAGATGGCCGACGTGGTCATCAACGTCACCAATATCCCCGACACCGAGATGTCCTGCATTCTGGCAGCTAAGCCCGGGGGGCTGGCGTACTTTTTCAGCATGGCCACGAGCTTTACCAAGGCAGCCCTGGGGGCTGAGGGCGTGGGGGCCCACGTGGAGCTTATCATGGGCAACGGATACCGCCCCGGTCATGCCGCGCTTTCCCTCGACATCCTGAGGCAATCGCGGGAGATTCGGGAACTATACGAGCGCAAGTATGGCCCATCTTGAGCTAAAACATCAGACCATCATCGAGTGTCGGCGCTTGGCGAATGAGATCGTCGCCAAGGTGAAGCCCGTTATCGACACACATACTACTGTCAGCATCGAGCGGGCGTCCCTGCGCCTCATCGGCGTCGAAGGCGCGCTGAGCCGTGAGGGGTTGTCCTACCCACTGGTGAACCACATCGTGGACCAGCTGCGGGAGGATCGGGCCCTGGCGAGTGGTGCCCTCTACTGGTTTGCCAACGCCATGATGCACACGGGTAAGTCAGTTGAAGACGTGTGCCGTGACATCACCGCGGGCGAGTTGCGTCTCGGCCAGCAGCCACGATTACCCTTGGCTGAAGTGCGTAAAATCGCCGTCGATCTCTGCCGCAAGGGGCTCGACCGCGTGGCAGCTAAAAAAGAGCAGCGCAATGTGCTTCGCAAAAAACAGGGCGATCCCTTCGACATGACCTTCCAGGGTAGTCCCCTGATCTATGTCATCGTGGCGACGGGCAATATCTTTGAAGACGTGGCCCAAGGCAAGGCCGCCGCCCGGGCTGGCGCCGAGGCAATCGCCGTCATCCGCAGCACTGCTCAAAGTCTCCTCGACTATGTCCCCGAGGGCGCGACCACCGAAGGCTTCGGTGGCACCTACGCCACGCAAGAAAACTTTCGCATCATGCGAGCGGCACTGGACGAAGTCGGTGACGAAGTGGGGCGCTACATCCGCCTCACGAATTATTCCTCCGGGCTTTGCATGTCCGAGATCGCCGCCACGGCGGCGTTGGAGCGCCTGGACTTCCTGTTGAATGACGCCATGTACGGCATTCTCTTCCGCGACATCAACATGAAGCGCACTCTCATCGACCAGCACTTCTCGCGTCTCATCATTTCCGCCGCGGATATCGTTATTCATACCGGGGAAGATAATTATCTCACCACCGCCGATGCGGTGGAAAATGGCCATCAGGTGCTGGCCTCCCAGTTCATCAATGAACGTTTTGCCGTGAACGCCCACATGCGTGAAGAGCAGATGGGCTTGGGCCACGCCGCGGAGATGAACCCCTGGCATCCCAATGTGTTGCTCCTCGAGATTGCCCGGGCGCAGATGACACGGGATATTTTCCCCAAGGCACCCATTAAGTTCATGCCGCCCACCCGCCACAAGGTCGGCGATATTTTCTTCAGTCACTTGATGGATGCCATGTTCAATCTCGTGGGATCCCTCACCAACCAGGGCATTCAGCTCCTGGGCATGCCCACCGAGGCCATGCATACGCCTCTGCTCATGGACCGCTGGATGAGTATTAAGAACGCCAAGTACGTCTTCGGCGCCACGAAAGACCTGGGCAAAGAGATCACTTTCAAAAAAGATGGCGTGATCTCCAAGTGGGCCAATAAAGTATTGGATGACACCCTGACTCTCCTGCGTCGCATCGAGCGTGACAGCTTATTCAAGGCAATCGAAGAGAAGGCTTTTGCCAACGTGTCCCGCAAACTCGATGGCGGCAAGGGCCTGGATGGTGTCGTGCTTCGGGACAAAGATTATCTCAACCCTTTCTTTGAGCTCCTATGAAGACGGATCTAAAGGCCCTCAAGCCCTACGGCGACATGATGGGTGACGGCGTAGTGCAGCTTTCCTTTACGTTGCCCGTGGAGCAAGGGCCCGAAGCCCGAGAGGCCGCCGTGCAGCTGGCTCAGAAGATGGGCCTCGATGAGGTGAAGATCGCCACCATGGAATCCGCCACCAGCGGCTTCGCCTTTTTTGTCATCTACGGGAAGATGAAGCACACCGTGGATTACACCGCGATCCGGGTGGTGAAGATCGAGGCGGCAAAGCGTTCACGTGAGGAAATCGACGAGCTCATCAAAGAAAAATTGGGCCGCAAGGTCGTGATCCTCGGCGCCTGCACGGGCTACGACGCTCACACCGTGGGCATCGATGCTATCTTCAACATGAAAGGCTTCGCCGGTGACTACGGTCTCGAGCGCTACGAGTGGCTGGATGCCCGCAACCTGGGCGCCCAGGTGCTCAATGAAGAGCTTCTGAAAAAGGCCATTGAGGCCAAGGCCGACGCCATTCTCGTGTCGAAGATTGTCACCCAGCACAACATTCACATCACGGATCTGAAGGACCTCCTCGTTAAGGCCGAGCAGATGGGCTTGCGTGACAAGTTGGTGTTTGTGGCCGGCGGCCCTCGCCTCACCCACCAGATCGCCTTGGAGTGCGGCTTTGATGCGGGCTTTGGCGTGGGCACTAAACCTAGCGAAGTGGCGAGCTACGTTGTGGAAGAAGTTTTGAAGCGCAAAAAGGGTAGCGACTGATGGCGAAGGGCGCTCAAACTCCCCAGCAAATTCTCGCCACGGTCCAGGGCAAGGGTGGCATCATCGGCCGTGGCGAAGAGGTGCGCAGGCTCGCCCTCATGTTGCTGGCCGGTCGCAATATCCTCATCGAAGGCCCCGTGGGCGCGGGTAAAACCGCTTTGGCACAAGCCGTGGCCCATGCGTTGGGCCGCACCGTCATCCGAGTGGACGGCGACTCACGTTTTACGGAGCAGAAACTCACGGGCTGGTTCGACCCCGCCCAAGCTTTGAAAAAAGGCTTCAACGCCAGCACCTTCGTCGACGGCCCCCTGGTGGGCGCCATGAAGGCGGGGGCAGTGCTTTTCATCAACGAGTTGAACCGCATGCCCGAGGCGGTGCAGAACGTGCTCCTTCCCGCCATTGATGAGGGCATTGTGCAGATTCCGCAGCTGGGCCCGGTGCGTGCGAAGCCCGGTTTCCTCCTCATCGCAACTCAGAATCCGCGGGAATTCGTGGCCACCTCCCATCTGTCCGAAGCCCTCATGGATCGCATGGAGTGGTTGCCGCTCTCTTATCAATCCGCCGAGGAAGAGCGCACCATCGTGGAGACGCTCTCGGAGTTTTCCGAGAAACCCTACTTGGACATGGTCATCAGTCTCACGCGAATGACGCGTAATCACCCCAAAATCAAGCGTGGTGCTTCGGTGCGGGCGGCCATAGCCATCGCACGCATTTTGTCCGTCACGTTGACGGTCATGGGCAAAATCACGGATCAGGACTTTCTCGATGCGGTCATGGCGGCGCTGCCCACGCGCATCGAACTCTTTGGCTCTGAGTCAGAGGGTGGCACGGAAGCCATGGTGAAGAGTCTCGTCTTGGAGCTCATCGAGGAAGTAAAAAAAAAATCTTGAATCCTCCTGAGGATCCGGGCTTCCTCGCCACATTGGAGATCGCCGAGCAGCGCGGCCCCGAAAAAATCGAAGTGCGCTTCCTTTCGCCGGAGTTGCTTGCCGCTGGCGCTGATGAAGATATTTCGGGCTATGATAAAAAGCCCAACTGGGACGTCGCGGTGCGCTATCAGGACCTGAAGCGTCTCTTGTCGTTGCCCGATGAGAAGAAAACCAAGCTGAAGGAGCGTGCCGTGCAAGGCATCATTGAGCGGGCCAAGGCGGCCATGGGCTCCGTCATCAAGCCGGAAAAGAAAGAACTTCTGTCCTGGCAGGAGTTCACGGCCAAGGGAGCCCACGGGGAGCTGGACGTCACGGCCACCCTGGACGAGATGGTGGGGCGCGGCGAGATCCTTGAGTCTCTGCGTTTCGAGGCCCGGGTGCAGAAGGACCGAGATGTGGTGGTGCTTCTCGATGCCAGTCTCAGCATGACCAGCGACAAGATGGCGCTGCTCGCGGTTGCCAGCGCGGTGGTCGCTCTTTGCGTGCCCTCCCGTCACCTCTGCCTTGTGTCATTTTCTTCACAGCCCCGCATGGTCAAGCGTTTCGACGAAGAGCTCTCCGTGAAGACGGTTGTGGAAAGAGTTTTAGAGATTCCCACCCTGGGCCTCACGAACATCGAGGGTGCATTATTGGAGGCACTCAAAATACTCGATCGCGAAGGACGCCCCGGCGCCAACGTGATTTTGGTGGGCGATGGTAAGTACACCGAGGGGAAAGACCCATCATATCTCGGGGGGCGCTTCAAAAAACTCCACGCTTTGAAGCTGGGCCGGGATATCGCCGGTCGGGCGTTGTTGCAGGACCTGGTGCGCCAGGGCAACGGCCGCCTCTTCGAGGTGCGACGCATGCCCGAGCTTCCTCGGGTCATGTACGGAGCGTTGCGTTCCCTCCTGCGCTAAGTTATTCATGCAAAGGCTCTAAGAGGGGAAATCGTGGAAAAGCTCATTATTACTTGCGCCATCACGGGTGCGGAGACCATGAAGCAGGCTTGTCCGCCGCTTCCCACTACTCCGGACGAACAGGCTCAAGCTGCCTACGACTGCTGGAAGGCTGGGGCCACGGTCATTCATCTCCATGTGCGTGACGACCAGGGTAAGCCCACCCCGTCCCTCGCGCGTTTCAAAGAGAGCATCGAAAAAATCCGCGCAAAATGCCCCGTCATCATCCAGATTTCAACGGGCGGCGCCGTGGGTGACCCCATGGACCAGCGCATGGCGCCCCTCGCTTTGAAGCCAGAAATGGCGAGCCTTAATACGGGGTCCATCAATTTCGGTGACGACGTGTTCATCAACCACCCCAGAGAGGTGGAGGCCCTCGCCGCTAAAATTTACGGACTCGGAATCATGCCCGAGCTCGAGATTTATGATTTTGGCATGCTGGAGGCCACCCTGCGCATGTTGAAAAAGGGCATCCTGAAAGAGCCTGCCCATTTTCAATTCGTGCTGGGCACCAGCCACGGCATGAGCGGCGAGGCGCGAAATCTTTGTCGTCTGGCTGACGCCATCCCCGGTGGCGCATCGTGGGGCGTGGCGGGCATCGGCCGCTACCAGCTGCCCTGCGCCGCTCAGGCCATCACCATGGGGGGCCATGTGCGGGTGGGCCTGGAGGATAACATCTATTGGTCCAAGGGTGTCGTGGCCCAAAGCAACGCTCAATTGGTTGCCCGAGTGAAGCAGTTAGCGGATACTTTGCAGCGTCCCGTGGCCACGGTAGAGGAAGCCAGGCAAATCCTGGGTTTGAACAAATGAAGCAAGCGACAGTGTCATTGGCCGATATTGAGCAGGCTCGTCAATTTCTTAAAACCATCATTGAGCCCACGCCGCTGCTTTACAACCAGTGGTTGAGTCAGAGCCTCGGCTTCGAGTGTTACCTGAAGCTGGAGAACATGCTGCCCATCGGCTCCTTCAAGCTCCGAGGCGCTGCCTACAAAATTTCCACCCTGACGTCGCAACAAAAGCGCAAGGGCGTCATCTGCGCCAGTGCCGGCAACCATGCGCAGGGTGTGGCTTGGGGCGCCCGTCATCTGGGCGTGGATGCCACCATCGTCATGCCCGAAGGTGCGAGCCTTGTGAAAGTGCAGAGCACCAAAGCCCTCGGTGCGAAGATTATATTCCACGGCAATAGCTATGATGAGGCTTTTACGGAGGCATCCGCCATTGCGCGTCGCACGGGTAAAGTTTTTGTCCACGCTTTTGAGGACAAATCCGTCATGGCTGGTCAGGGGACTATTGGTCTGGAGATTGTGGATCAGCTGCCAGAAGTTGATGCGGTGATCGGTTCCATTGGTGGTGGTGGTCTCATGGCTGGCGTGGGAACCGCGCTCAAAGCTCTCAAGCCACAGATCAAAATATACGGCTGTCAGGCGGCAGGGGCCCCGGCCATCTACCGGGCGCTCAAGTCCCACAAGGCACTGACTCTGGATCGGGTGGATACTTTCGCTGATGGCATCGCCGTGCGTTCAGCAAAGCCCGCCATGCTGAAGATCTTAAGGGGCGTGCTCGATGGGATCTATTTAGCAGATGACGAAGCCATCGCTGAGTCCATGCTCACCCTCATGGAAAAAGCGAAAACCGTGGCGGAAGCTTCCGCGGCCATCACGTTATCCATCGCTCAAAACATCCGCTCCAAGCTTAAGGGCCAGAAAGTCGTTCTCATCATCTGCGGAGGCAATGTGGACGTTAACGTCCTGGGCCGAGTCATTGACCGCGGTCTGATCAAGGCCGGGCGCCGCATTCGCCTCAATGTGCATATTTCCGACAGGCCCGGCTCACTAAGCGCGCTGACCGGTGTCATTGCCGCGGCAGGTGCTAACATTCTTCAGGCAATCCATGATCGCGGGGAGCTTTCCACGGGGCTCAATGAAACCGGCGTGGAATTGACCCTGGAAACCCGCGGTCCGGAGCACACAAAGGAACTGTTGAAAAAATTGCGCACCGTGGTGACGCAATTGGATATGTTACACTGAGGGGACTTTATGAAACACAAAGAGATGCCCAAGGGGCCGCTAACTAAAGTGGAATATGAGCTCGAAAAAGGCGTGGCTGAAACCATCCGCGCCATGGAGAAGTACACCAAGATTCCCACCACGGTTCTGGTGACTACTGCTCTCAAGCGGTTTATATCATCACACAAGGACTACCTCCCCACCGACTTCAAAGCGTAAGTAGGCTCGGTATTTCGCCACATAGCTTCGTTGTCGTCGTCGCGGCCTCCACGCAGCGCACAGGAGTGCGCTTTGGTCGGTCCGCTCCTCCTCCGCCTCGCTCTGCGGCGAAATCCCTTCGCCTACTCAGAAATTTGGTTGAGGATCCGCGGTAAAGCAGAGTCTACGAGTAGGCGAAGGTATTTTTCCTCCTGGCGAGGCGGAGGAGGAAGTGGCCGACCAAGGCGGGCTGCTGCCCGCCGCGTGGAGGCCACGACGACGACAACGAAGCCAGGAGGAAAAAGACCGAGCCTACGGTTGGAGGATTGTTATGCGGTGGGCATCGTGGAGGAGACTCTGCGTGCTCTCAGCGGTGGGGTCGCTCACGGCACCAAAAGAGAGGGACACGCTTTCGGTGCCGTCTATGCGGCTCACGGATACGTGGGCTTGAGGCACCATGGTTTCCATGGGCATGCGATTGGCTCCGCGATTCAGTTCCACTAAAACGATGACGCGACCGTCATGGCCCGCTTCGGGCAAAAAGCCCTCACGCTCAATGGTGATCTCGCCACCGACCAAGGTCAGGTCTTTAAGTAAATCAGGATCTTGAATCGTAATGCGAGGCGCATCATCGTTGAGCAACTGGGCAAGGGCATTGGCGCGGCCACGGCTGCTGTAAAATCTGGTGCTCTCCACGGTGAGACGGGTTTCTTCGGAGGCTACAGGCTCATCATCATCGCCGTGGTCATCAGAGGGAGAAATGGATACGGATGCCTCGGAGGAATCGCTCGCATGGTGGCCTAGCAATGCCTTGGGGATGCTCGAGCCACCACCGGCCCCGCAGCCACCGGCCAAGGTGGCCACTGTGCAGGTTGTCAGCAGAATCATCGCGAATCGGCGATTGGTGATCATGAGGTTTCCTCCAAAATTCCCCAAGCTGGGGCGTCGCTATTATCCAAGCGTCGTGCCAAGACGAAACCTCGCTCCAGGCGGCGCTGAGGGCGCACGTCCGACCACTGGGTAGGCGGGTGTCTAAGATTTGGACAATGAAGTCGCTATCCCAGCGATTGCTCCAGCAGCTCAGCGACGTCTTTGACCACGACCTTGTCGCCCACATCTTTGGCCTTCACGCCGTCGGTCATCATGGTCATGCAGAAGGGGCAGTTGGCGGCGATGATTTTCGCGCCGGTTTCCAGTGCTTGTTCCGTGCGGGTGACGTTGACCCGGGCGCCGATGTGTTCTTCCATCCACATGCGGCCGCCGCCAGCGCCGCAGCACATGGACTTGTTGGCGGACTTGGCCATTTCGGTGATCTTCACTCCGGGGATGGACTCCATGAGTTTTCGAGGAGCGGAATACTCGCCGTTCCATCGCCCCATGTAGCAGCTGTCGTGGTAGGTCACTGATTCCGTGAAGCCCTTCTGGGGCCTCAGCGCGCCCTTGGCGATGAGTTCTGCCAGCAGCTGGGTGTGGTGGATGACTTCGTAGTTGCCCCCGAAGTCCTTCCACTCATTTTTGATGGCATTGAAACAGTGGGGGCAGGCAGTGACCACTTTTTTTACGCCGTAGCGGTTCAACGTCGCGACGTTTTCTTTGATGAGCATTTGGGCGAGATATTCGTTGCCCATGCGGCGGGCGGGGTCGCCGGTGCACTTCTCTTCGTTGCCGAGGATGGCGAACTTCACGCCGGCCTTGTTCATGAGATTCACCAGGGCGCGGGACACTTTTTTGTTGCGATCATCGAATGAGCCCGCGCAGCCCACCCAGAACAGGTAGTCCAGGGGCTCGCCCGCGACGTCGGCCATTTTCTTTACGCTAGAGTCCGCGGCCCAGTTGGAACGTTCATCGGGGCTCATGGCCCAGGGGCTGAAGTTGGACTCCATGTTTTTGAACACAGTTTGCAGTTCCGGCGGGAACTTGCTTTCCATGAGCACCAAGGAACGACGCACTTCATAGATTTTATTGGTATGTTCAATGAACACGGGGCAGGCCTCTTCGCAGGCTCTGCAGCTGGTGCAAGCCCAGATGATGTCCTCAGTGATGGCGGCCCCGATGATGGGCTTTACGTCGTCGAACTTGCGGGCCAACAGCGCGTCTTTATTGTCGTAGAGCTGGTGTTTGAGATCGAGGACCAGCTTTTTCGGCGAGAGCGGTTTCTGCGTGTTCCAGGCGGGGCAGACATCCTGGCAACGGCCGCACTCGGTGCAGGCGTAGCCATCGAGGGTGTCCTTCCAAGAGAGGTCGCTCACCTTGGTGGCACCGAAACTGGTGGCATTTTCAGCCTCCAGGTTGATGGTCTGCATCCCCCGTGCGGTATCCAGAGTGCGGTGGAAGGTGTTGGGGCCTGAGGCCAGGATGTGGAGGTGTTTAGAATTGGGGATGTAGCAAAGGAAGCCCAGAACGAGGATGAGGTGAGCCCACTTGAAGACAAATGAGATTGTCGCCGCGGTTTCTGGCGGTAGCGCCAAGCCTTCAATGCTGTAGGCAAGAACGCGCGAGACGGGCATCCAGGCATCGTGCCATTGGGGCGCGCCGATCAAACGGAAGGCGTTCATGCCCATGAGAGAGATCATCAAGCTCGCGGTGAGCACGAGAATGAAATAGGCCTCGGCGGACTGGCCGATTCCGGGGGGGCGTAGAACGAGGCGGCGGTAAAACATCATGAGCACGCCGAGGAGGACGAAGGCGCTGAAGAAATCTTGGAGCCCCACGAGCACGCCATAGGGAATCGTGCCGATGAATTCGAAGCTGGCGGTGGGCACCACTTCGCGCACGAAGAGTTCGATGGTGCCGAAGGTGATGATGATGAAGCCCCAGAAAATCATGGTGTGGGCGATGCCCGCAAAGCGGTTGCGCAGCACCTGGGCCTGGCCCAGGACGTTTTTCAGAACGGTGGCGATGCGCTCCGGCAGGCGGTCCGTGCGGGAGCCATTCCACACCGTGCCCGTTGCCGCCGTGGCCAGTTTAAAGAGGGTGGAGAATTTGTAGGCGGCGTAGGCGTTGGCGGAAAGAAAAATGACCAGAAAGACGATGGACTCGATTGTCATGGTCTAGAAATCATAGACGAGGAGCAGCGCGTGAAAAAGCCCGCAAAAGGTACGCCGTTACTTTTTGCGACTCGGTGCGTCATGATTGTTGACTGTTTTAATTCACATTGTGCTATAAGCCCGCCATGCCGAGATCCAGGGCCATTGCTGTTTTTACGACAGTGCTTTCACTGGTGGGAGCACCAGCCCATGCCGGTCTCGTGGGTTTTTGGAAGTCCTGCCGACAGGCGTTGGGTGGGGATGCTGCGCCACCTGAGTTGCCAACGCCCTCAATGTCCTCGGCCCTGCCCGCGGGTGACGGCCCCTGTCGGCAGTCCGCACAGCCGCAAGCTGAGGTGCGCGTCGCCCACGGCGCCGCAGGTGATGTGAGGTTCCAGCGCGACGATACACTCCCAGCGTTGGGGGAAGCCTGGCGCGTCCTTGATGGCGAGGAAGAAGCTCAAGCCCTGATCTGGGGAGACGTGGCCACCAGCGCCGATGGCCAAGTTCATTACATGAAGTACGCAGAGGCCATGGAGTATTGCATTGATTTGAACCCAGAGGCGGAGCGGGCCGCCATCAGGGCGGCGCTGAAGTCTGGCCTGGCGCCGGAGCGAGCTATCTACCTGCCGCTGCGCTCTGACTTTGCGCGGTTACGCCGACAGCTGGGCTCCACGGCAAAAGATTCAGAATATGGGGCCGCAGCAGGATATGCACCCCAAGTCCTCCCCAATCTGAATCACTGGTTCCGGTCATCGTCGGTTCACCCCGACCACTCCAGCAGTGCCGACTACTTCAGTGGGCGTGTCGGCAACTTCTACGATGACGACCGCGGTATCGCAGGGGACATTGCAGTGCGTTGCGTCTCGCGGCGCTAGCGCGGCGGAAAGCCCGCCCCGCGCTTTTTCTTAGAGAAGTTGTTGACATCAACAGTCAACTAATATAGAGTGCGCCCCGATCGCAATCAAACGGAGACTTTATGCAAAAACGAATTCCTGGTTACTGTCTGTGCATGCTTCTGTTGTTGGTCGGAAGTCATGCATTTGCCACGGAGGTCGAGTGCAGAGTACAGGACCTTGATTTACGTGAGAGCGGTACGCTGCTCGTCGATGAGCAGGCCATACGGTCTGGCGCACCAAGCCCACAGATCCTTTCCATGGGCGGATCCGACGTCATACTTTCCGTGCAGGGGTCGACTTATGTTGGCGAAGCTTTTGATTATGCACATGGCGACATCACGGCTGTGGCAATACAGATCAAAGTTAAGCCAAATGATGTCGCACGATCTCAACTGTCAGTGATAACGCAACTCCGTCGTGTTCCGAGTCCCATTGCCATCCACTTGGGGTTGCTTTACGTATCTTGTGAGCTGAGGGATTAGGGTAGCCCCCCCGTGCGACTCATGCTCAGGAATATCCTTTTCACCATTTCCCTTTTCGTCGCCACGGCAATCGTGGCCCCGGGGGCCCATGCCCAGCAGGGCCTGGACAGCGCCATAAGAGCGGTCGATAAAACCATCGATGATTGGGCCCGTGCCATGGAATTTCCCATGCCCACCACGTCCATAACCCTTGTCGCGGTCGAGGCTCAGCACCTGCACCGCCTAGTGGACGCGCTTCAGGAGCGAGTGGAGGAGCAGCGCACACGTTGCGATGACAACGACTTCATCTGCGGCGGGGAGACCCTTGAGCTGGTGGTGAGGCTAGCCATGCTTCACGGCGACATCAGCACCATCGCCACCATGCGCGTCGCCAGCATCCGAGCGCTGCGGCTAGCGCTTTAGAATAAATGACGCACTGAGTCTTAAGGGGTAACGGCGTACCTTTTTGCAAACCTACCTTTTTGCAAACCGCGGCCCAGATTGGGCCACTTTGCGGCGCCCAAGAAAAGCCAAGATGTTGACACATTATGTCAACATCTGTTACAAGCCCCGCCATGTGCCGACTCGGTAGTATAGCAGCAGTGGCGGTGTTCTTGCTTGGGGGCGTGCCGCCAGCCCAGGCGGGCGTCGTGGAGTATGCGAAAAGCTGCTGGCAGGCGTTGGTGGGTGCTGAGGCGGTGCTGCCCCCCGCTGCGCCTGCATCGGTGCTGTCGGACGGCCCGCATCCGACTCACGAGGGCGTTGGTGGATACCGCGAGTCAGCAAAACCGCGGCGAGAAGAGCGCCTGTCTACGACAGGAGCGCGCTTCGTGCGCGATGAAACATACGCAGCACTGGGAGAGGCCTGGCGGGCCATCGATGGGGATGAGGAGGACGTAGAGTTAATCTGGGGCGATGTGGTGCGTGGCGCCGATGGGTCTGTGCGTTACATGACGTATGCCGATGCCATGGAGTATTGCATCGGGTTGAATGCAGAAACAGATCGTGCCGCCATCCGAGCAGCACTGAAAGCGGGGCAGGCGCCGGAGCATGGAATTTACGTGCCGCTGCGCGGAGACTTTGCAGGGCTGCGCCGGCTGTTGGGGGCTCGCGGTGCTCAAGAGCAAGAGTTCGCAGGCAAAGGATATGAGCCGCAAGTCCTGCCGAATTTGAAGTACTGGTTCCGGTCTTCGTCGGTTCCCCCCGACTACTCCTTTCTCGCCTACGTCTTCCTTGGGCGCCCGGGCTACGTCTACTACTTCAGTCGCGTTTACGCGTACGACGTTGCAGTGCGTTGCGTGGCGCGCCGCTAGCGTGGGCTGTAGATTTGAATATTTGATCATTGGTTTGGTCGCGTGAAGCGGCCAAACTTCCGCCAAGCGGAAATTCAGTGCCTTGAGAATTTTTCAGCGCAGCGAATTTCTGCTTAACGGAAATTCGCAGCATCTAAGACCGGGGCGCCCTGCCGCTGCTCAGGCTTTTTGACCACCGCATTCCTCATTTCAGAGGAAAGCGGCGAGAGCGCAGGCGAGATAACGTGCGGCATCCAAATACATCCATGAATTCCGACATAAACAATCAACTTATGATATAAGCCCCGCCATGCTGCGCTTCAGGGTTTTTGCTGTTTTCGTCGTGTTTTTATTTACGGGTTCGCCCGCGCAAGCGGGGCCCGTGACTTTCGCGAAGTCGTGCTGGCAGGCGTTGGTGGGGGCTGAGGTGGTGGTTGCCCCGGCGGCGACCGCTTCTGCACCGTCACAAGACCTTCAGTCGAATCGCGAGGGTGTTGGTGGTTACCGTGAGTCCGCAAAGCCGCGGGGCGAAGTGCGTATCGCCCACGGCGTCGATGGCGATGTGAGGTTCGAGCGCGACGATACTTACCCCGCGCTGGGCGAAGCCTGGCGCGCCGTCGATGGCGATGATGCGGATCAGCGCCTGATCTGGGGCGATGTGGTGACGAATGCCGATGGTTTCATTCGCCGCATGAACTATGATGACGCCATGGAGTATTGCATTGGCCTGAACCCCGAGTCAGAGCGCGAAGCCATCAGGACGGCGCTGAAGGCCGGGCATCGGCCAAAGCGCGGCATCTATCTGCCGCTACGCTCTGATTTTGCGGCGCTGCGCCGGCAACTGGGCAGCAGAGCAAAAAATTCAGAATATGCTGCAGCAGGATTTGAACCCCAAGTCCTCCCCAATCTGAATCATTGGTTCTGGTCTTCGTCGGTTCACCCCGACTTCTCCAATTTCGCCTACGACTTCAGTGGGCGCACGGGCGACTTCGGCTACGACGGTCGCGTTTACGCAGACGTCAATGCAGTGCGCTGCGTGGCGCGCCGCTAAGCCCTCACCGCATTCCTCAAAAGCGAGGGTTCCAGCGCTTAAACAGTGTCTTGGGCGACGGGATCCCTCGTTTCCGAGGAATCCCGGAAAATCGACAACAACGTCCGCTCGCCTTAGTGCTGAGCCGCGTAGAACTTCTTCAGCTCTTCCGTCAACGCAGGCACGACCTCAAACAAGTCGGCCACCAAGCCGTAGTCCGCCAGCTGGAAGATCGGCGCTTCGGGGTCTTTGTTCACCGCCACGATGATCTTCGACGTGCGCATGCCGGCCAAATGCTGGATGGCGCCGCTGATGCCGAAGGCCATGTACAGCGTGGGGCTCACCACTTTGCCAGTCTGGCCCACCTGGTAAGAGTGGGGGCGATAGCCCGCGTCCACGGCGGCGCGGCTGGCGCCCACGGTGGATAGAGGGATCACTTCGGAGAGCTTTTCCAAGATCGCGAAGTTCTCGCTACTCTTCATGGAGCGGCCGCCGGAGACGATGACGTTGGCTTCGGTCAAGTCCACCTTGCTGGTGGCGCCCTTCACGACTTCTTTCACGATGGTCTTAATACCAGCGAGATCCACGGTGACCGGTGTCACTTGGGGATCAGCGGGGGCAAGGGCATTCACCTTCAGCGCATTGGGACGCACAGTGGCAAACTGCGGGCCGCTGCCCAGGAATTCCACTTCAGCAATGGCTTTGCCAGAGTATACCGGGCGGCGGGCTTCGAGTTTGGAGCCGTTGATCTTGATGTGCACGCAGTCGCTGGCAAGCCCAGTGCCCAGCATGGCAGCGACCCGGGGAGCCAGGTCTTTGCCCATGGCGGTGGCGCCACAGAGGATCACGTCGGGTTTCACGGCGGAAACCGCGGCAACCACGGCGCGGGCGTAGGCTTCGTTGGAGTAGTTTTTGAGGCCGTCAGCGTTGGCTAACGCCACGCGCTTGGCGCCCATGGCGCCCAGCTCTTTGGCGAGGGCGTCGACGCCGCTGCCGGCGAGCAATGCCACAGCTTCAGCGCCGTCGCGGGTCGCTTGGCTCAAGAGCTCGTGGGTGACTTTTTTGATTTTGCCGTCTTTGTGTTCTGCGATGACGAGTACGGTTGCCATTTTTAGATCACCTTCGCTTCGTCGTGGAGGAGCTTCACGAGCTCTTTCACCATGGTGGGCACGTCGCCGCTGAGCTTCTTGCCCGGTTGCTTGGCAGGGGGCAGTTGAATGTTCTTCAGGCGGATCTTGCGATCGCTGTCAGACACGCCCACGTCGGCCAGTTTGTACTGCTTAATTTCTTTTTTCTTCGCCTTCATGATGTTGGGCAAAGAAGCGAAGCGCGGCTCATTCAAGCCTTTTTGCGCTGCCACGAGGCAGGGCGTGGGCATCTCGATCACTTCGAGGGTGCCTCCTTCGGTCTCGCGCTTCACGGTGACCTTCGAGGCCTCGTAAGTGGCGTTCAACACCACGGTGGCGTAGGGAATTTCGAGGAAGGTCGCCATGAGCTGGCTGACCTGGGCGCAATCATCGTCGATGGCTTGCTTGCCCGTGAAGATGATGTGGGGTGCTGCTTCTTTGCGGATGGTGCCAGCCAAAGCTTTTGCCGCCATGAAGCTGTCGATGTCTTCGCCGCTTTCTACCCAGATCGCGTTGTCGCAACCCATGGCGAGTGCGGTGCGGATGGTCTCCGCCACGCGGGCAGGGCCCACGCTGAGCACGGTGACGTTGGCGCCAGCGTTCTTTTCTTTGAAGCGGAGAGCTTCTTCCACGGCGAACTCGTCGTAGGGGCTCATGATCCACTTGATGCCGGTGGTGTCGATGCCGTCACCGGATGCGTTGGGCTTGATTTTGGTTTCCGTAGCGGGAACCTGCTTGATGCAGACGTAGATATTCAAAGCGGTATCCTCCGATGCAAAATTCTTATCAGGGTTTTCAGCGAAAGACATCGGCCATGGTGTGGCGGCCGGGGTTTTTGCGGGAAGGGTGGGCGAGCCAGAGTGCGGCCACCACGGCTCCCCGAGCAAAAAGGTCGCGATTGCGCGCTTCGTGACGCACCGTGAGGATATCGTCGGGGCCGATGAAACTCACTTCGTGGGTGCCGACGATGGTGCCTTCACGAACCACAGTCACTTCGGGCTTCAGGCCCGCCCGTTCCAAAGGGCCCATCAAGGTTTTCAGCGTACCGCTGGGGGCATCACGCTTCTGGGCGTGGTGGGCATCATAGGCGGTGGTGCGGTAGCCCAAATCCGCCAAGTGCTGAGCGTGGTCTTCCATGATGCGATGGAAAATGGCGACCGCCGGTGAAAAATTGGTGGTTTGTAAAAGGGGGCCGCGCCTCGCGTACTCTTCGAGGGTGCGCGCCTGCTCCGCGGTCCAGCCCGTGCTGCCGACGACGAAAGGAGGCAAAAGCGAGGGGCCTTCCATTAAGAGGTCACGTGCCACGGCCTCACAAGCCTCGGGCAACGAAACATCAACGAGAACGTCGTAATCGCGGGTGTGGCGCAACTTTTCTGCGGAATCCCCACGATCCACGGCGAGCGCGATTTGGGCGCGACCTTGAAAGTCCGCGCCCACGAGCCGTACAATGGCGCTGCCCAAACGGCCCGAGGCGCCAAGGAGTGCGATGCGCACGGGGCCCGCGCTCATGCGCGAGCCTCTTGGCGATACTCCGCGGGCAGTGCTTCCCACGCCCGGCGCAGTTTAGCCTCTGATTCCGGCGCGAGCCCCACCAGTGGCAAGCGCACGGCGGATTCGCACAGCCCCAGCCACTGCAGCACTGTTTTGCAGGGCACGGGGTTGGCCTCCACAAAGAGCGCATTGAAAAACGCGAAAAGCGTTTCGAATTC
>CAYHWW010000003.1:0-61859 GCA_964360145.1 uncultured Oligoflexia bacterium
GGAGTTAAGCACGGCCCGGGTGAGGGAGATCATTGGTTTCTGTAAGCAGAAAACAAAACTTGTGAAAGAGCTTGCTCACCTTTTGATGCCCATACTCTCCGCTTCAGAGAACGTCAGACCGGAAGCCCGCCCCGACGGCACCACCACATGGACCAAAGCCCGCTTAGGTGAATCCATTGCCCATGTCGTGCGCGAGATGGAGCACTTGGCAAAGAACCCCCAGGGCACATTGCTCGACGGGGGCGTGGACTCCAAGGCATTGGAGACGCTGTATAAGGCTGCCGCTGAGCGCTATGGCCTCAAGATGGTGGAGCTCGCCCAGCCCACGCGATTCCTGATTTTTGGAAATACCGTTGGACCGAGTTTATTCGATGTCATCATACGGATGCCCTGGGCCACGGTCCACGCCCGCATCAGTCGTTTTGATGATGTGTTGATGTAAAGCAAGTCATGAAAGTCGTCATCGTAGGCGCGGGTTTTGCCGGTCTTAATGCCGCGAAGAGATTGGGCAGCGTGAAGGGCATCGACATCACCTTGGTGGATCGCCGCAACTACCACCTTTTTCAACCGTTGCTCTACCAAGTGGCCATGGCGGCCCTTTCCCCTGCGGAGATTGCCATGCCCATCCGCGCCATTGTGTGGCACCACCGCAATATCGATGTGCGGCTGGGCAACGTTACCGCCGTGGATATGGCTGCGAAGACTGTCACCACGGATGGCGAAGCGCTCAGCTACGATCGCCTCATTCTCGCCTGTGGCGCCAAGCACAGTTACTTCGGTCATGGGGAATGGGAAGATATGGCTCCCGGGCTGAAAACCCTGGAGCAAGCCACCGAGATTCGTCGGCGCATGCTGCTGGCTTTCGAACTGGCGGACAAAGAGAAAGATGCAGAAAAACAAAAGCGGCTTTTGACCTTCGTCGTTGTGGGGGGAGGGCCTACGGGGGTTGAGCTCGCTGGCGCATTGGGCGAGATCAGTCGGTATACGCTCGCGCGGGATTTCCGTCATATCGACCCCGCACGCACACGCATCGTGCTCATTGAAGCGGGACCTCGCATCTTGGCAGCGTTCCATGAAAGTCTTGCCCGACGCGCCACTGGCGACCTTGAGCGCTTGGGCGTGCAGGTGTGGACTGGCGCCCGGGTGCTGGACGTGACCGCCGCTGGCGTGCGCTTGCCCTCTGAGTTTCTAAGCTCCGCCACCGTACTCTGGGCAGCGGGCGTACAGCCCTCGAGTCTTGGGCGTGCTCTTGGCACACCGCTTGATGCCATGGGTCGAGTGGTGGTGGGGAGAGACCTCACGGTACCTGGCCACAGTGACGTGTTCGTGCTGGGCGACCAAGCCCATGTGGAAGACCTGAGGACGAAGAAGCCCTTGCCCGGGTTGTCGCCGGTTGCCATCCAACAGGGGCTCTTTGCCGCCCGCCAGATCCTCAATGATGTGAGGGGAAGTTCCCGGGAGGAGTTTCATTATAAAGACAAAGGCATCATGGCCACCATCGGTCGCAAGACGGCCATCGTGGAAGTGGGTCGGCTGCGCTTCGGTGGGTTCTTCGCCTGGTGGACCTGGCTTCTGGTGCACATCTACTATTTGATTGGCTTCAGGAACCGGCTCTTAGTCCTCATCCAATGGGCGTGGGCGTACCTGACGTTTTCTCGGGGTGCACGCCTCATCGTGGATAAGGAATGGCGCATCAATCCGCCACCGCGAAAGTGACTACTTATTCTCTTTGGCCCAGGAATCCCGCAGCGTGGCGGTGCGGTTGAAGACCAAGGTGGATCCCGAACGGTGATCCCGTCGGTCCGCCACAAAGTAGCCCAGGCGTTCAAACTGAAAACGGTCTTCGGGCTTTGCCTCCGCGAGGCCAGGTTCCACCCAGCACTCAGAAAGGGTTTCGAGGGACTTGGGGTTGAGCTTGTCTAAGAAGTCATCACCAGGGAGCTGTACGGTGAGCATGCGGTCATACATCCGGACTTCTGCTTTTTTGCCATGGGTCGCGGAGACCCAGTGAATGGTGCCTTTGACTTTGCGACCATCCGGCGTGTTGCCGCCAGTGGTCGCTGGATCATAGGTGCAGTGCACGGCGGTGACCTTGCCGCTGCTGTCTTTCACCACGTTCACGCATTTCACGATGTAGGCTCCGCGGAGCCGCACTTCACCGCCGGGCTGGAGGCGGAAGTATTTGGGCGGCGGTGTTTCCATGAAGTCATCTTGCTCGATGTAGACTTCACGGCTGAACGGGACTTTGCGCGTGCCCCTGTCGGCGTGGACGGGGTGTCGCGGCAGCTCGAACTCTTCGGTCTTCGCTTCGGGGTAGTTATCGATGATGAGCTTCAGGGGTCTCAGCACCGCCATGGCCCGGGGGGCGCTGCGATCCAGGTCCTCGCGGACGCAGTTTTCCAAGACGGCGAAGTCAATGCAGCTGTCTTTTTTCGTGACGCCCACGCGTTCGCAGAAATCGCGGATGGCCGCAGGAGTGTAACCCCTGCGGCGCAAACCCTGGATGGTGGGCATGCGAGGGTCGTCCCAACCGCTTACGCGGTTCTGCTCCACGAGCTCGAGGAGCTTGCGTTTGCTCATCACCGTATAGTCGATGTTGAGGCGGGCGAACTCGATCTGTTGGGGATGGCACGGTGTTTTCAGTGTATCCAGAATCCAGTCGTAAAAGGGGCGGTGATCCTCAAACTCCAAGGTGCAGATGGAGTGGGTGATGCCCTCCAGCATGTCGGAGAGGGGATGGGCGTAGTCGTACATGGGGTAGATGCACCACTTGCTGCCCGTCTGATGGTGCTCCGCATGGCGGATGCGGTAGAGCGCGGGGTCCCGTAAGTTCACGTTGCCCGACTTCATGTCGATTTTGGCGCGGAGAATGTGGGCGCCGTCGGGGAATTCGCCATTGCGCATGCGGGCGAAGAGATCCAGGTTCTCTTCGATGGTGCGGTTGCGATGGGGCGATTCTTTGCCTGGTTCAGTGAGGGACCCGCGGCTTTTGCGCATTTCTTCGGCACTTTGGCTATCCACGTAGGCTTTGCCCATTTTAATGAGGGTCACCGCGTAGTCGTGGATTTTCTCGAAGTAGTCCGAGGCGTTGTGGAGGCCAGCCCATTCAAAACCAAGCCAGCGCACGTCTTCTTGAATGGACTCCACGTACTCCACGTCTTCTTTGGCGGGGTTTGTGTCATCAAAACGCAGGTTGCACCTGCCCTTGTAGTCGCGGGCGAGCCCGAAGTTGAGGCAGATGCTTTTCGCATGCCCGATGTGGAGGTAGCCGTTGGGCTCCGGCGGGAAGCGCGTGACGACCTTGCCACCAAACTTGCCTGTGCGGTGATCCTCATCAATGATCTGGCGGATGAAGTTCGACGGGGCTGGGGGCGTCGTAGTGAGTGGTGTTGATACCGGGCTCTGCGTAGACATATCCACATGAATTAGCACAGTACACTAGCCTCTGTCTTCCCAGACTATGCTAGCCTGAATCACGAATATGATGACGCCCCTCCATGAGATCTTGCACCAACGTTTTGGCTTTACTGCTTTTCGCCCCCACCAAGAAGAGGTCTGCGAGGCTGCTGCGGCCGGGGATGACGTGCTCCTCGTCATGCCCACAGGCGCTGGGAAATCCCTTTGTTACCAGATCCCAGGACTGGCTCGTGGTGGCGTGACCCTGGTCATCAGCCCCTTGGTGGCCCTCATCGAAGACCAAGTGGCGGCGCTGCGGGCCAGGGGCGGACCACGGCCCTTACGAGCAGAGCGTATCCACTCAGGGCGAGACCGGGAAGCGTCGCGTCAGGTCTGCATGAGTTATCTCAAAGGTGAGCTGGATTTTCTCTTCATCGCGCCAGAGCGTTTGGCTGTGCCCGGCTTCCTCGAGATGCTGGCCAAGCGAAAACCCTCACTGATTGCCGTTGACGAAGCCCACTGCATTTCCCAGTGGGGCCATGATTTTAGGCCCGAGTACCGCATGCTAGGCCAAAGATTACCGGCCCTGCGGCCCGCCCCCGTCATCGCGCTCACTGCCACCGCCACGGCCCGGGTCCAAGAAGACATCTGCGCGGGGCTCAGCATGCCGGGAGCGCGGCGCTTCATCCATGGGTTCCGCCGGGGAAATATCGCCGTTGAAGTCGTGGAGATGAACCCGGGGGAGCGCATCAAGACCACCATGGAGCTCCTGACACCGGCGGAGCGGCGCCCGGCCATTGTCTATGCTCCCACCCGCAAGCGCGCTGAGGAAGTCTGTGAGGCAATGAAAAGCCGCTTCTCCGTGGGCACCTACCATGCGGGGATGACGGCGCTGCAACGGGAGAAGGCTCAGAACGGATTTCTCAGTGGCGACATCGATGTCATGGTGGCCACGATTGCCTTCGGCATGGGCATCGATAAAGCCAATGTGCGCACCGTGGCTCACCTGGCCTTGCCCTCAAGCATCGAGGCTTATTATCAAGAGATTGGTCGTGCGGGGCGGGACGGGGCTCCTTCACGGGCGGTGCTTCTCCAGTCCTACATCGATCGTAAGACCCACGAGTTCTTCCGCGATCGTGATTATCCAGAGCTCCATGTGCTGCAGAGCGTGTTTGCCGCCAGTGGCGCGGAACCCTGTGACAGCGATGAGCTGTTGGCGCGCAGCGAGTTGACCGAGGTGGATTTCTCACGAGCTTTGGAAAAACTATGGATTCATGGCGGCGTGGTCATCGATGGGGACCAGCGCGTGAAGCGCGGCGCCGAAGGTTGGCAGAAGGCCTATGCCGCGCAGCGGGCCCATCGGGATCGTCAGCTTGAGGACGTGACTCGTTTTGCGGAGGGCACGGGCTGTCGCATGACGGCGTTGGTGCGGCATTTTGGAGATAAAGACGATGCGGGCGCTGACTGCGGCACCTGTGATTGGTGCGCGCCCGCCCAGGCCCTTTGTGCTGCGACCCGCACTCGCCCCCTCAATGAAGCAGAGCGCGGCATCGCCCTCTGGGTCTTGAATGCGCTCGCCACGGCGGGGGCAGGTGGGGATGGGGCCCCTTCCACAGGGAAGCTCGCCCGGGACTGGGCGGGGGATCGTCGGCTCTTCGAGCGGGTGATCACAGCGCTTTCCAAGGCAAGGCTCCTTTCTTTCTATGACGATTCTTTTGAAAAGGACGGCAGCGTCATTCGGTTCCGGCGGGTCTATCTCAGTGAGGATGGTCGAGTGTTGCGCAATGCAGACCAGCGATTGGCTTCGCTCAATGATGTGCGCATCAGCGAAGAGCTGGCGAAATCGAAAGCTTCCAAGAGCAAGAGGAGTGGCAAGGGCCGCTCTTCCGCTGAGGGGCAGCCAGCAGTGGGAAGCCCCGCGCCAGAGACCGTGACAGCATTAAAATCCTGGAGGCTTGCCATCGCACGCAGCGAAAAAGTGCCCGCCTTCCGCATTTTGTCGGACAGAGTGCTGATGGCCATTGCCGCTGCCCGCCCCGAGAATCAGGACGCGTTGCTCGCGGTCCATGGCATGGGCCCTCGACTTTGCGAGAAATTCGGTCGGGATATCCTTGGAGTATTGCGCTCCGGCTAAGAGCGTTATGGCATGGCTCATTCCGCCATGGTTTTGCATGGCCCAAGAAATGCAGGAACTCCTTGTTTGATGATCATCAAACAAGGAGTCCATATGAATCAATCCATCGAACGTTTCATGAAGGGGAGGGTGCTCGTACTCAGTGAAGCCGCATCGGCGCAGGAGGCGGCGCGCGCCATGTATGAGCGCCGTGTGGGGTGCGCCGTGGTTTGCAGCAGCGAAGGGCGCATGGCGGGCCTCGTCACGGACCGTGACATCGCCACGCAGTTGGTGGCATTTGCGGAGCCCTTGTCCACCCCTCTCCGGGAGATCATGAGTGAGCCCATGTACTCCATCGCGGATTGGCAACACGCCAATGATGCTGTGCAGCTGATGGAGGGGCATGGCCTGCGCCGCGTGCCTATTATCCGAAGGTCCGAGTCGGGCCAGGAAAAATGCGTGGGCATCGTCACTCTCGATGATTTGATCACTTTCAAGCTCACCGACATCGACACAATCAGTCGGATTGTGGCGCGTCAGATGCCAGGTAAAAAGTATGGCATTACGCGCACCGATCGCAGGGAAGAGCGTCGGGAGCAGACCCTTGCACGCTTCTATGGCACGGTGACTGCTCATACGTACTTGGATCAAGCAGCCGTTGAGAAGCTCACGCATTTTGTGCTCAGCACGGTCGTGCGTAGGATATTGCCTTCGGAGGCAAAGCAGTTGATCGAGCAGCTGCCCGGCATACTCAAAGAGGATCTGCTAGAATTGCGTGCCGGGCCCGATCGAAGCATCACTGAGGATGTCATCCTGAAGCAGATGGAGACTCACTTTGGGATGGAGACGGAAGAAGCGACCGCCGCACTTTCGGGGTTCTGGGCTGCCTTGAAGGAGTTCACTGGTGATTCTGGAGAGGCAGGTCACGTGCTCGCTCAAATGCCACCCCGACTCCGAGAACTCTTTCTCTCGGAATAAGGGCGAGCCCTAAGGGTCCGCGAGGTTGTGCCGCTGAGGAGCGGAGTGCTTGTGCAGAGCACCCATCTCCCCAGCGGATTCTAGCGTCAGGCAACCCGCTCTTTTTCACGTTCCTTTTGAGGGGTTCTGCTCTCTTCTTTTTTGTGGCTTAAGAGTCGATCCCAAAAACCGGCCTTGCCCTCACCGATTTTAATTTGTTGCCCTTTGGAAGCTTCACCTTTGGGCACGGCGACGCGTAAGACACCATTCCGGTAATCAGCCTCGATTTGCTCCGCTTTAATGCCAGCGGGGAGCGTAAAGCTCCGCTCGTAGGAGCCATAACTGCGCTCAGTCTGGTAGTAGTCTTTACCCTTCTCTTCGCGCTCCTCTTTGCGTGCACCGGAAACGGTCAGCGTGTTGTCCTGCAAGTTGATTCGGATATCTTCTTTAGGGACCCCTGGGAGGTCAAAACTCATGAGGTAATGACTCTCCGTTTCATCCACTTCGTAAGCAGGTGCCATGGTCTGGTCGAAGAGGCGCTCGACCTGCCGCTGCAGCCGATTGAATTCGCTAAAGGGGCGCCAGAGATCGATTTGAGTTTTCATGTGTATTTCTCCTTGTTCAATTTTGGGAATGACGGAAACAGTCATGAGCGCTCGGGAGCAACATCCGTGCCACCATGCAGTGGGGCAGAACGCCGCGGCATTCTCATTGCGCCGCATGCCGCTATTTTGGAAAGCGGCACCAGAAGGTCGAGCCGCGCCCCGTCTTGCTCTCCAAGCCGACTTCGCCACCGTGGAGTTCCATGATGTGCTTGACGATGGAAAGCCCCAGGCCCGTGCCGCCTTCATCTCGGCCCCGTGCGGCGTCTATGCGATAAAATCGCTCAAAAATGCGGTGGCCGTGCTCATCCGCGATGCCTGGGCCGTTGTCTGACACTTTAAAAAGGATATCCCCGTTGCCTGCGGTCTCCCAGCTCACATGAATCCTACCGCCCGCTGGAGTGTATTTGCGGGCATTGGAGATGAGATTCACGACGACCTGCTCCAGACGATCGGGGTCGGCGAGGACCTCGAAGACGTGGCATTCCACGGTGACCTCGTGCTGCTTATCCTGGAAGGCACCCTGCAGCTGTCGCACCACGCCTTCGGTGAGTTCTTTCACGCGCACGGGGATTTTCTGAATGTTGGATGTCCGTGAGTCCAGGGAGGAAAGATCAAGGAGGTCATTGATGAGGGTAAGCAATCGGGAGGAATTCCTGGCGATGATTTTCAAGAAATCCCGGTCCGGGGGGCGGCCCTCTTCCGCATCAATGAGAAGAGTGTCGGCGAACCCCTTGATGGAGGTCAGGGGGGTGCGCAGCTCGTGGGATACGTTGGCGACGAAATCTTCACGCAAGTCCTGGGTGCGGCGCTCGATGATGCCGGAGGCGAGCGGCATGACGAGTTTCTTTGATGACCAGTGCAGCATGGCAAGAAGGATCACGGTGAAGACGGCGAGCCCGAGGAGCAGGGTCATGTCGAATATTCGCAGGACATCGTGAAGGAAGGAGAGTCTGGTGCCAGCCCGCACGACGAGCGCTCTGCTCGGCAGGTAGAGCGTGGCATAGAGAGCGTCCTCCCCCAATGTTTGGCTCTCGCGATGGCTGATGCCACGGTGGTTAGCGCTCTCTAGCGCCACCGCGATTTCTTCCCGTTGCAAGAGCGGCGTCATGAGTTGGGAGTTATGCGTGGAGTCGCAGAGAACGGTGCCATCACCGGCTGAGAGCACGGTGATGCGAAATGGCGTGCCTGATGCGTAGTCCATGCACCAGTGGTCCGTGGGTTTGGCGGGCAGATCTTTCGCCAGCACGTCGAGGAATTCCTCGGCCTGCTTTTCTGTCTCTCGGAGATAACGGTCTTTGAAGACCACGTTGACAGCTATGCCAAGGGTAGCAACGAGAGCGAGGATGGCGGCGGCCTGAATGAGGACGATGCGGGAGAAGGATTTCCAGGTGAGGACCCGTGCGCCGGTGTCCAGGGGTGCGGCTTTCGCCTGCATATCAGCCCGCTTTCACGCGATAGCCGATGCCCCGCACGGTCTCTATGACGTCGGCGCAGGGCCCGATCTTGCCTCTGAGGCCGTAGACGTGGGTGTCGATGACCCGGTCCACCACCACCACGCCCTCTTCTTGGATGAAGGTGAGCAGTTTTTCGCGGGGGAGCACTTTGCCCTGGTTTCGCATCATGGCGACGAGGATCTTGAATTCTGAGGCCGTGAGCTGGATCTCTTTGCCTGCGCATCTCACTTCTGCCTTCGCGGCATCCACAAAAAGGTCCCCGATCTTGTACTGGTCCTCATTCCCCCGCTGTCCGAGGACGGCGGCACGGCGCAGAAGCGCCCGCACCCGGGCGGTGAAGACGGGGATTTCAAAGGGCTTCGTGATGTAGTCATCCGCGCCTGTTTCCAGCCCCCGCACGATGTCGGCGGGTTCCGATCGGGCTGTGACCATGAGGATGGGGGCGGCCCCCGCCATTTTCCTGCAGAGGTCGATGCCAGAGACCCCGGGTAGCATCCAGTCGAGGATGATGAGCTCAAACTTCTGTTCTTCGAAGAGTCGCAGGGCGTCTCGACCGTTGGCGGCGGTGACCACCTCGAGGCCCTCGCGCTTGAGGTGAACGCTCATGAGTTCGCTGACATCGGCTTCATCTTCAACAAGCATCACGCGCATAGGGCCTCTTACATCCCCAGGTGAACAGGGAGCAATCCCGTGTTCACCTGGGGATGTTTTATTTCAGGCTATTGTTCGAGTTGGGTGGCGAGTTCTTGGTCGCTGGCCAAGATCATGCCTTCCATGCCAGGGACCAGCGTGCCGTTCTTGGCCATGCCGTAGATCCGGTCAGACAGGGCAGGGGCCAGTCGCTCCACCATGACCCGGCGAGCGAGGCGAGACAGGGGTTTGCAGAACGAGCCCAGGAGCGGGTGCTCCTTAGAGGCCTGCTTGCAAGCGAAGTAGGCGCCCCAGTAGGTCACCACGCCGGCAAAGGGCGTGAAGTGCTGGCGGTATTCCATCATGTCCCAGGTGTCTTGGCCGCGGGGGTCGCCATTGGGGTGGAACACCACGGGGATTGCGAAATTCATGACGTGGATGTCGTAAAGGACGGTGCCTTCAAGACGCTGGCGGCCGAGGCGGCTTTCCAGCATGTCATAGATCTGGGCCAGCGTACCGTTCAAGGGGGTATGGTCGCCCAGGCCCAGCAGGCTGACTAAGTCTTGGGCTTCACGCCAGCGGCGGCGTACCCACTCCGCATCAGCGCCATGGCCTTCTCTTTCCAAGGTGATGGCAGCCTCTTCCACTACGAGGTTGAGGGCCAGGCGGGCCACGGGGCCCAGGTTGAACTCAGCGAGGTCATGGGCCGTGCCGTCGAATGAAGCGACGATGGCCTGGCGGTGAGCCGGTGTGGCCATCTGTTCCGCTTGGGCAGTGACCGCACCGAAGAACAGAGCTGCTATGAACCAATACGCACGTCGTTGTGCCATAAAAATCTCCCTCCAATGGAGAATGTGGTTATTTTGTAGTGATAGGGTCTCGCCGCCGCCTCGTTTTGCCAAGAGAGGCTGAATAAAATAAATTGATGCGGAGCGGCTGATCGGGTTATGCCAGCCGCATCATGGCCACGAACACCCGCGTCCCCACCGCCGAGTATCTGTACTCTCTGCCTGAGAATCTCATCGCCACTCATCCCCTGGCGGATCGCAGCGGCTCACGCCTGCTCCTGACTCGCGGTTCCAATGGCCTCGTGGAGCATCGCCGCTTCGGCGAGCTTCCGGTGTTGCTGCCCCCCCAGAGCTTCCTTGTCCTGAACGACACCAAGGTGGTGCGGGCTCGCCTCCATGCTCGCAAGGCCACGGGAGGCGCCGCGGAAATCCTGTGTTTGGAGCCCCTTCGCCCCAGCGCTGATCCCGTGGCGGCATTGGCTTCACGAGGCGGCGCGTGGCGCTGTCTCATTGGTGGCAAGAATATTCAGAGCGGCGACGTGCTGACCCTCGATGGTGCCGCGGGTGTTGCTGACGGCGCCCGGGCCACCATCGTGGAAAAAAATGGCGCCGAGGCCTTGGTGGAGTTCGAGCTGCCCTGCACCCTGGGTGAGTTCCTCCAGCGGGTGGGGCGCACGCCGCTCCCTCCCTACATCAAGCGGGAGGCCACCGCGGACGATGTCTCGTCCTATCAAACAGTTTATGCTGAGAAGGACGGCTCCGTGGCGGCCCCCACCGCGGGCCTCCATTTCAGTCGGGATACCCTGAAGGCCCTGTACCAGAGCGGGCACCTCATGGGGCGCGTGACCCTGCACGTGGGCGCGGGCACTTTCCGCCCCGTGGAGGCGGAAGATGCCAGGGACCATGTCATGCACGGCGAGCGCTTTGAAGTGAGCCGGGATTTCATCGTGAGCCTGGAGCATCACCTCCGCGCCGTCAAACCCATCGTGGCGGTGGGCACCACCAGCGCCCGCACCTTGGAGAGCCTTTATTGGCTGGGCGTGCAAGCCCTCTTGAAGGGGCTACCCAAAGACGATGCAGGCGATGTGAATCTGGGCCAGTGGCCCTGGGCGGAAGACTGGGGACGGGCGTTGCCGCTGCCCGCCCTCGCCTTGCAGGGTCTCATCCAGTGGATCGACGCCCGGGGTTTGATCGGGCTGAGAGGCCGCACTCAGCTCATGATCGTGCCGGGTTATGAGTTCCAAACCCTGCGAGGCCTTGTGACCAATTTCCACCAGCCCGAGAGCTCGCTGGTGCTCCTCGTCGCGGCATTCCTGGGTAAAGACCTGTGGAAGCGTGCCTACGCGGAGGCCGTGGAGCGCGAGTATCGTTTCTTGAGCTATGGGGATTCGTCGCTGTTGTTGAGGTAGTCGTTGATTAGGGCTCGCACAGGTTTTCAAAGAAAGCTGCGCGGTGGATGCGCAAAGCTTCGTAGTTTTCTAAGCTATTGCGCCCTGCGCGATCACGACTGTAATCGTTCGGTGACATACTGAGATAGCGTTGAAGGTCCTCATCCGTGGCCACCGGCGGCCGCAGTTTTCTCATAATAGAGTGTATGGGCGTATAGGCGTCGAAGACATGAGGCGGGAGTATATCACTTATGACACCTTTGAAAGAAATGCGGCCACCGCTTGGTGTTCTTACAGTGTCACTCCGCGTCTCTTGATGTGCGACCCAGAGTCTCATCAAGCGACTTGGGCTGATGCCGCGCAGGTATCTGCGCCATGCCGTTGTGATCACGTTATGGAGTTGCTGGCTTGCCCTCTCATTTCCAAGAGCAAGGGCTGAGATATCAAGAGCATTCCCCGAGATACGATAGAGGGTTGAGGGGCTGGCGGCGCCAGGCAGCGGGCCCTGATGAATCCTGATCCTTTGGATTTGCGGCGGGATCAACGCACGGGAGCCGTTATTCGTGGGGCTTCTCAGTAGGTCATTTGCAGAATGTCTCAGGCGGTGGAGCTGTGTTTCCGTCCAAAAATCAGAGGGTACCAGCTCATACTCGATCTCAGGGGCCACGGACACACCCGGCGCGATGCTGATATTGCAATGGCTCAAAATCCCTCGCTCCTCGGAGGTGAGAGTCAGTATGGAGAGCAGCCTTCCGATCTGTTGACTGGCCAAGCTATACAGGGTCAGTTCACGGGTAGCATTCAAGTCCCGGGCGTAAAACCACCGTTGGGGATGAAAAGACTGGATGCTCTCATCAGCGAGAAGCTCAGCGAGGAAGAGTTCCTCGTTCGCGGGCCACGGCGTCGCTCTATGTAGATTCAATAGTTGAATCAGTGGCGATAGGTATGAGTGAATATGTTCAGTCAGGAAGTTCGCAGGCAAGGCGAGCGCATTTGCCGTGCGGAGCAGCGCGGGATCGGAGTAGTATTGAAGGAAATGGATAAAGTCATCTCGTTCAAAGGGGATCGATAAGACATCTAGGATGCGGTAGTGATAGTTGGTGTAGAGGTAAGCCACCCGGCTTCGCAGCATGGCAATGCCGTCGACTCCACCACGGGGCATGGTGACCGTGTGATGGGCTTCGTCATGTGTGTCTAAGAAATGTTCATTGTCGGGCGTGTGCGATACCGGTGCCCCGGTTCTGAAAATGACCTGTGTCCTGGCTCTGATGTTCGACGGGAAGTTAAAGAGGCGTTGATGCACCTCGATATCAGCGAAGGCGGTCAGCTCCCAGCTGCAATGGAAGAGAGGCTCTTCCGCGCCGTTGGCCGCCTGGCAATGATAGATAAATCCACCGCTTTCCGCGCTCAGCAAGAGGGGGATGGACGTGATGTCATTGTGGAGCGTGGTGGCATTCGTGGCATCGAGACTCAGGGTGCTGAGGATGCGCGCCGTCCCCGCGCCGTCCTCCGTGGTGTGGCGCGACTCTCTGCCCAAGGTAATGCGGCGAGTATACCGCAAAGTCGCAGCTCGCTCTTCTGAAGACGCAAGTTCGTCCCGCAGCCGCCGCAGGTACTCGCTGCATGTATGGAGAGTGGTCTGAGGGGCGCAGGCCACTAACGTGTGTACGCCGAGCAGGTTCACGAGGTCTTCTTGACTCTCGATAAGGGGCTTCAAAGCATTGAGGTTCTCTCTCGTGCTGGAGGCTGGTGAGACGCGCACATCTATAACCAGTTCGTCGCCACTTCCTATGACGCCGCGGCGTTCAAATCCATCGGTGCCGCCGAGGGTGATGGTGCCGAAGCGAGAGTGCAGCAGCCCGGAATGCCAGGAACCGAGAAACAGTTCCAGGGCACGGGCAGTCGTGGCGCAACTCTGTGCTTGTTCCATGCCCCGCAGCAGGGGCCGCCCCTCCGCATTGCGTGGCGACAGGGCATTGAAGTCGCAAAGCACCGCATTGACGTGGCTGCCCCGTGCGCGCTCGGTGCGCGTCAGCTCAGCGTTGGCGAGCGCAAATGCGCCGAGGAGGGCCCGACGTTCAGCGATGGGCGCCATGGCGTTGAGGAGGAACTGCCTGCCGCGGACGCCGCCGGGCCCCGCGGACGGGGTGTCGAGAAAAACGTGAATGTGGTCGATGCCCCGGGGGATGAAATCCACAGCGGGGGTTGCGGCGAGAGCCCCATTGATGAGGTCGAGGGTCTCCAGGCAGCGGCGGGCCCAGGCGGGGTCCGTCATGAGGCGTGATGCGCAGCCTACGCGGATGGGGCTGTGTGCGAGGCGCGTCGCCGCCAGCCGTGCTTGCCGTGCGAGGCGGGGGGCGCGCACCGTGCGAATCGAGTTGAGATCGACGGTGTCGTAGCTCTCCGTCGCGAAGCCTTCCACGCTCTCGACAAAGACGTCGAGCGCCCTCTGGGCATGGGCCAGGGAGGCAGAGAAGAACAGGGTCGCGGCGAGGAGGAGGGATTTCACGAACCTCCAATAATGCAAATCCGAGGCGAGCCGAGGAAATAAATAGGGCAGTGGTTACAGGCGGTTAGCCGGGGTTATGGCGCGATCTCTGTCGATCTTTTGTGCAGATGCGCAGGATATCATCTGCCAAAAGTTATCCTGTTCTTGACTATAAACATATGTTATTGATGGCCATGTTCTTTGGCAGTGCATCGCTTCATCTTCTGCTTTTCGTTCTTTCCGCGGTGCCTGCTTTGACTTGGGCGGCGGACGAACAAGGGCCTCACCCCACGCCTCGCCTGCGTAAAAATGCATGCTTCTTCAGCATCACGCCCTACCTCAAACAAATGCAAGCCCTGGCGGGGAAACGAGTGCGTGTCAGCGCTAAAGGGGTAGCGCAGCCTCGGGTGGGCTTCCTGCCCGCGGTGATTACCGAGAGTATGAGTTTCATCACTCTCTACAGCGAGCCCCCACATGGGCACTCCATGAGTTTTGCTCAGACTATGATGATGATACCCCTCACCGAAGTCGACGGGGATATCATCATCGATCCTCCCCAGACCGTCGCCCTGCCCGGAGCAGGAGTGGGGCTGTGGATGCCCAGTGGAGAAATGATCTCAACGTTTGGAAACGGCAGCTACGTGAGCCTTCCCGACGTTCGTGGCGAGCCCATGGCTGCCCGTGTGTTGGCCATCAACCCACGGACCTCTGAGGTCACCTTGCAAATTCCTCAAGAAGACGTGGGCGCCCTCGTGTTTTTCGAACTCATCACCAGTGCCGACCAGGCAGCTCAGTTGCGCCTCAGCGAGACCAGTAAACGATTCTTTGAGTCCTATGAACTGAATACGGCTCTGCGACGCAGCACTTTACCGTCCGTGCGAGAATCTTGGCCTGATGTCACTACCACGGCAGTGGAAAACGACGTGGCCCAGGCCTTCATCGAGGCCCACCGTGTTTTTGACCCCGCTGCCGCGCTGGGGGCCCATGGCATCATGGCACTCCATGCACTCATCCAATATCCCGCACCTGACTCTGCTCTTGCTCCAAATTTTGCCACGCCCGGCCTTACAGCAAGGAGCATGGGCCTTCACGATGTCGAACAGACGCGCAACGAAGATGGCACTCTTCTCACCGTGGGGTTTGTGGCAGGCCAGCAGGTTCATAACCTGCCGGATGACCACTGGTTCAGGGCAACCTTAAATGCCAACAGTTTAGAAGCAAAAGAATACCGCCCCAAGGTTTACATCGCGCTCCCTCCCGATCGCTTGGCGGAGCTGCTGCCGATGATCATCGCAAAAGCGGCCGCGGCTGATTGCCATCAGCTCAAATTCGGCGCCACCTGGAACGACCTCATTCGCGACGACCGCATGGTTCTGCATTTCAATAACTTTGAGAGCTCCGTGCGCTTTGCCAAAGAACTGGACCTCATGCTCACGGCGCTGGGCATGGAGGGCCCCCCATCGGCTGCATTCACCTATCGTTTGGGTAAAAGCCCCGTAAGCATCGGCTTTGACCCGCCATGGGGGGAATCATGGCGGTACTACGTCTCCCGCAGAGTGCGCGACGTCCTCGGTGCTGGGAGCAGGGATGCAGAGAGTTTCACCAGCGGCTTAGCCGCCCACGACATCGTGGCGGGCCACTGGACACCCTCGATGATTCACGAACGTTTTTTAAGGGCGCTTTCCGCTCCCTGAACGATCACACCCACTAACGTGAGCACCACGTTAGCGGGTGTAGGCCTGTGTTAACGCAAGACCGTGACGAGCCACTGTCTCGCCAGAAAGGGCGCACATGCGGTCCGTGGGGTCCAGGGTGTAGAACATGAAGGCATCCGCTTCATCGTCCCAAAACTCGGTGTAGCAGTCAGGAAAAGCCATGACGTGGCCAAATTCATGCTGCATGACGGTGCGAGTGTGCTCCAGCCACAACGGCGTGTTCGCATCCATGGTGATTTCACTGCCCCCAATGGAGTCTACGTGGGGAAGGGCGCCGGCCTCCCAAAGCACATGCACGCGCCCCAGGGGCCTGCGGCCTGGCTCGGCGCTGACCTCGATATTCAGCACGCTATTGTTCCAAGCCAGCGCCACTTCGCTGGCGATCCACTGTAGGATTTCCGCGGGGATATTTTCCGTGAAAAACTTCAAGCGCAGGACAGCGCCATCATGGGTAGCCTTCGTGCCGGCGTGAGCAGAGGGAATGAGAAACTTCTCGTCGTAGGCGCTTCGCCCTCTCTCAAAGATGCCCGCGAACCAACGCTCCGCCCGCCGTGAATTGCCGCTGAGGACGAGGCGTGCCGCTTCACGAGTGCACTTCGCCAGCGACTGCCCACCAATGGGGCATGCGGATACTGCCAAATGAACGGCATTACGACGAGTTTCTGCCGAAGCCCCCGTCCACTGACGGGCTAAGTCCATGAGCGCTTCACGCTCCGCCTGGAGTCTGAGCCAGGGGCGGAAATCGCGAGATGACTTGGAGAGCTGGAGGCGCCAGCGGGAAAGCATGATCCAACGACTGGCGCGGGAGTAAGCGGTGTGCACTTTGCGGATGCCCGGCATGGCGTCGGCAAGGGCAAGGCCCCCGGGCAAAGCGGTGGGCAGGTCGCCGCGGCCCTCGAGGATGTCCGCGAGACCAGGCAGTAGGGCGGAGCGGGCCTCTTCATAGAGCGCGATGATGATCGTTGGGTTGTAGGTCATGGGCTCCGCGGGGGAGGCCTCGTGCCCCACGCGATCAATGCGGCGCCAAATTTGCTCCCGCTGCTCAGCGGGCAGATTTGTTTGCAACTGGTCTACCCAGGCCAAGGCTCGGGCGCCGGCATTGATGATTTCTTGGAGGGTAAGGTCCATGGCGCCAAGCCCACCCTGTTGTCGCAGGATCTGGGCTGCTTCTTGCGGACTGAGCAGAATCTCTAGTGGAGTGCGCATCTCCTCCGCCCGCACCGTGGTGGCGGCGGTCACCGCCATGATAAGCCCTAGCAAGTATCTGAAAGTCATAGATCCCCCTTAGAGCGGGGATGATCCCGGGGAAGGGGCCTCCTGTCAACGCGGGCGTGAGGCAATGCGGTGATTGAATTTGTGATTCATTTCCGTCGGTGTTATAGCCGCGCCCATGGGAAAACTGATTCTATTCACGGCACTGCTCTCATTTGCCGCCTCCAACAGCTTCGCTGTGGACGCGCCGCAGTTCGACGAATACGACGTCGCTCAACAGCGCATGGAACCCACCCTGGGGCTGGCTCAGCGCACCCTGCGGGACCTGCGCACCGGCCGCATGACCGAGGAGGAGTGGGCTGAGGGCCTGGATCACGCTATGAAGGCGGCGGCCTCCCAGCATCGCGAGAGTCAGCTTCACATCGCCTACGCCCGCTATCTCTCCCAGGAGCTTTTCGAGGCGCTGCAGGGCACCGGGGATAGCGTCGGCGGCGTCTACCGCCGTGTCGACAGCGCCGCCCAGGAAACCCTGGACCAAGAGCACAGGGACCGGGCGATGGTCATCACCCTGGCATTGGCGTCGCTGCGCAGGCATATGCACCAATATGCGGTGGCGCTGGAAGCCCAGGAGGTCGGCCAAACCCCGGAGGAATACGGCGCTAAACTGGAGTACAGGTCCATGGCTACGTCGTCAGCGACCGGTAGAGACTTGCTGATGCTCGGCGGTGGCGTTTTTGCCCCCATCGCCGCAGGGTTCGGCCTTGGCGCGCTCACCTATAACTTCCTGCCCCTCCTCCATGCTTCGTCGTATTTGACAGAGATGGCGGCACCCGCCGCAGTGGTGACATTTTTTGTGACATTAGCTGGCAGCTCTTTTGGTTTCCTCAAAACCATGGCGCATCTCGCCTACAGAAAAGGCCTGAGGGAATTCCCCGCCCAGCGCGCCGCCGCGGATGCAAGACTCAGCCAAGAGTTCAACGCCATCGATTTAGATCTCCTCCGCGCCTTCATCACCGGCGCCATGGACAGGGGCGTGACCGCGGAGGTAGCCATCACCCAATTGGGGATCACGAACCCCGACATCAAACGCCAACTGACCTGCGGCGGGGCGCTGTCTCCCCTGATGGCGCCGATAGCCGTTCGGGTGGAGGTGGAAAACGAAGAGGCGGAGCCCCTCCAACGCGTGTTCGACGCGGCGCCTGGGCCCCGTGTTTCAAAAAAGTAGGCCCCTCGCCATGGCATCAAAACACGGATTACTGTTTGGAGCGCTGCTTTGCACGCTGCTCGCGAGCGGCTGCCCCACCGCCGAAACGCCCGCGGACTGGGTCTGTTACGACAGCAGCGGCAGCGTGGACAGCGACGTGGGCGCATCAACCGCAGCACTGGTGTTCTACCGCAGGTTCCTCTGGCCTGAGGGGCGGCGCGCCATTTCTGTGTGCTGGGAGGATGAGACCTGGGAGGGGCGGGACTATGGGCGCTTCCGAGCGCTGGTCCGAGAAGCGGTCACGGAGCAGTGGGAGAAAACCCTCGCCACTCTCGAAGATGGCACAGCGGTGCCCGAGGACCTCCGCGTGCGCTTTGTGGGTTGGGTCAAATGCAGCGAAGGCTTCAGCGACGGCATCCGAATCCATGTCTCTGACGAGGTGCCCAGCACTGTTTTGGGCTTTGTCGTGGCGGCCCAGCCCCAGGGTATGATCCTCAACTTCGAGTTTCGCCGGTGGGAGCCCACATGTCTCGGGCCATCGGGCTTGGCGGACCCCTTTTGCGTACGCTCCATTGCCGTGCACGAATTTGGTCATGCCCTTGGTTTTTCCCATGAGCAAGACCGCACCGATACGCCAGCGCACTGCGCGGATGAAGCGCTTCGCCCTGGGGGCGATTTCTATGGCGGCAGCTGGGACCTCAATTCCGTCCTGAATTACTGCAGCCCCGCCTGGAACAACGACGGGCAGTTGAGCGCCCAAGACGCACGGTGGTCGCGGATCGCCTATTATCCCCGATACTATCCCGATTTAAAATGCCAACCCCTGGCCACTGGTGGCAGTGCAAGCTCCACGCCCTAACAAATCTCAAGTGTCTGCGAGGGAATTTTGCCGGGGAGCGAGGCGGAGGAGGAAGTGGCCGACCAAAGCGCACTTCTGTGCGCTGCGTGGAGGCCACGACGACGACAACGAAGCTCCACGGCAAAATCCCCCGCAGACCTAGATACTGAACTGAGCCATGGCGAAGGCTCGGTACAACCCAGGGTGGTCGTCGACGAAGGCATCCCCCGGCGAGAAGATGCCATAGCCCCATTGCAGCAGCACCGTGGGAATGGGTTCGAAGGAAAGCTGCACATCCACTTCGCGCCCGAGGTAGCGTTCCGCCCCTCGATCCACTACGGGATAGAGGCGATCATCCGTGTCCCAGCGGTGGAACCACAGCGCATCCACCTTGAGATTCACGGGCAACGTGCCCAGGTTGGTGCGGGCGGTGAGAGAGGCGCCCATTTTCTGGATGTTGCGAATTTGGGGGAATACCCCCACGAAGCCCAGGAATTGGCTGTTATTGTGGTAGTAGGGCACCACTCCGTTCCACTCCCGATCGCCGCCGTCGCGGTCACCGGAGGCGAGCAGGTAGACCCCCCGCAGGGTGCCCGCGACGCGGTGGCCCGCACGCCAGAAAGCGCCCGCGTCGGCGGTGCCTAAAAAAGAGGAGAGGCGCTGCTGGTCGCTGCCCACGCCGATGGCGCCGGCCTGGTAAGCGAACTCTTCGCTGACGAAGCCAATGTCTTTGATGTTGAAGCCCAGGCGTTGGCCCAGGGTGACAGCGCTCACGTCTTGGTCGTTCTTCAGCGCCAGGCGCCCCTTGCCCTGGCGGCGTAAACCCAGGGCGTATATTTCGTAGGGTTTGCCCGGGAAGTCAGCAGAGGCGCCGTATATGAAATCCTTGAAGTCCGTGGAGTCCACGCGATCGCCGAGGCTTGCCCCCAGCACCCGCAGTCGCAACGGCATGGAGCGAACCGTGGCGAGCGCTCCATCAAAGAACCGGGGCGCCGTGGCCCAGGGGTCGCGGCCGATGAGCAGGGAATCCCCCAGGTCCCATTCCATGCGGCCCATGGCGAGCGAGTGGCCGCTCTTCAGCCGCGCCAGGGCGAACCCTTGCTGAAGCCGGGCCTCGCCCACGTCGGGGTTGTGGTTGCCGGATTTTGCGAGGAAAAGACCCTCGGCATAGAAGAGGAACCGCGACGAGGGGGTGATGCCGAGGTTGAGGTTGCCGCGATAGGACGCAAAGCGGTCATGGCTGTCCAGGCGGTCGTTGACTTGGGTGCCGCGGATGAAAAGAGAGGCGCCAGCGTGGATGCGCTGGAGGGAGGAGTACAGGGCCTCGGGGTCCGCCGCGTCCACGGTGGTGGGGCCGGTCCACCGCCAGTCGGACTCTTTATCGATGAAGCCCGGGAGCGAGAGATCGTCGGTGGAGGCGGAAGTGCGGGTCACCCACCAACCCATGAGGGTGGGGTCCATGGGAACAGGGGTGGCCACGGTGCCGTCCGCTTGGATGACCACGCCCTCGCCTGCCCTGAGCACTACGGAATGTTCCTCAGCGATCTTCCCTGACCAGGAACTGAGGGGCACGGCCACCACGACGCCTTTCAGCGTGCATACCGACGTTTTATCAAAACCCGCATCCACGAAAAACTCCGTGCCCCGCACGCCCATGACCGCGTGGCGGGTTTTCACACTCACTTTGGCTGGGCGCCCCTCGGCGGCTCGGACAAGGACTCGCATCTGTCCACTCATCAGCGTGAGCAAGCTGCCGTCTTTGGGGTGCTCTTCCACTTTGGCTTCAGCGCCGGGCCCCAGGATCACCGTGACGCCGGGGGCGGGATGGAGCACCGCGGTTGCCATGGCGCTGAGCGGCATGAGGCAGAGCAGCACGGACAGTCCGCGTTTGACATCGAAGCGCAAGGGTTGGAGCATCATGCCTCTCACAGTACAGAGGAGGGTGGTCCTATGAAACTCGTTTCTTATTTAGACAATGATCGGGAGCACTGCGGCATTCTTGAAGGGGACATCATTACGGAGTTAGACGCCCCTCATCTTCTCGATGCCATCATCAATCAAGATTTCACGCCGTCCGGGCCCAAGCATCCATTGAAAAATGTGAAGCTCCTCGCGCCCATCCCCGCGCCGCCCTCCATGAGGGATGGGTATGCTTTCCGTCAGCATGTGGAGAGCGCCCGCAAAGGCCGGGGTCTCCCCATGATTCCCGAGTTCGATCACTTTCCGGTGTTCTACTTCACCAATCACGCAGGGGTCACGGGCCCCGGCGACGTGTCCGTGCAGCCCAAGGCGCTGGAGCGCCTGGACTACGAGCTGGAAATCGCCATCGTCATCGGCCGCGGCGGGCGCAACATCCCGGCCAGCAAAGCCGATGAGCATATTTTTGGCTACACCATCATGAATGACTGGTCCGCTCGGGCCCTGCAGACTGAGGAGATGAAGCTCAACCTGGGCCCTGCCAAGGGCAAGGATTTCGCGACGAGCTTGGGGCCCTTTCTTGTGACCCGGGATGAACTGAAGCAGAGCGGGCACTTGAAACCCAGCCCCGCGGGTGAGTTGTTTCACGGCGTGATGACGGGCACGCTCAACGGCAAAGAATATTCGAGGGGCAATGCCAACACCATGAACTGGACCTTCGCGCAAATCATCGAACGCGCCAGCTATGGCGTGGACTTGCGCGTGGGCGACGTCATTGGGTCGGGCACCGTGGGCACGGGCTGCTTCATGGAGTTGAACGGCAGCAAGATCACCGACAATCTCTGGATCAAAGAAGGGGATACCGTCATCATGGAGGTTGAAGGTTTAGGCCGTCTTGAGAACCGCGTGGTGAAGGGCTCTGAAGAGTATGTCGCTTACTGACGATCTCACGCTCTATCACTACTGGCGTTCCAGCTCTTCCTGGCGGGTGCGCCTCGCCCTGGCACTGAAGGGCCTCACGCCCCAGTTCGTTGCCGTGAATTTGCTTGATGAGGAGACAGATCAACCTGCCCACCGGGCGCGGCACCCCTTCGGCTACGTGCCCGTGCTGGAAGTGGGCGGCGGCCCCCGATATTTAGTTGAGTCCATGGCCATCCTGGAATGGCTTGATGAGGTGAAGCCCGAGCCCCACCGCCTTTTTCCCGGTGATGCGTGGGATCGGGCCCATGTGCGTGCGTTGTGCGAGACGGTGAACGCCGGTATTCAGCCCCTTTCCAACCCCCCGGTGGTGGAGCGCCATACCGCGGATCCTGTTGAGGCCCAGCGTTGGCACCAGTGGGTCATCCACCGGGGCCTTGCAGCCTATGAGGGGTTGTCGGCGCCGCGGGCGGGGTGTTTCTCGCTTGGCGACGGGGTCACCGCGGCGGACTGCCTGCTCATCCCCCAGGTTTACAATGCGCTGCGATTCAATGTGGATCTCAGCCCCTATCCCACGGTGGCTCGCATTTGGGCCCACAGCCAGGGGCTGCCTCAGTTCAAGGTCAGCCATCCCGATCGCTTCAAACCCTGATCACTGCTCCAAAACATTTGGAGCACTTTGTTCCAAAGTTCTTTGCGCCTGACCGCATCGCCTGATAGACGCTCCTTGTCTTGACGAGGAGCACCGTGGACGCGCAATTCGCAATCCAAAAAATACTCAACGAGCAGTTCGTGGAAGCGCGCTTGCGCAACCCCTCCTATTCGGTGAGGGCCTTCGCACGAAAGCTCGGCATGAGTTCCGCCGCGGTCTCCGAGATCCTCAACGGAAAGCGTCGTATATCGCGGAAGCTCGCCCTCAGGATCGCGGATCGCCTGGCCCTCGATCCCGAGCAAACCAGGGCTCTTGTCGCTTCTTTCGAAGGTGCGCGGACGGAGATCAACACTCGTCCTCTCCAAAACTTGGACATGGAACACTTCCGTGTCGTCGCCGACTGGTATCACTTCGCAATCCTCTCTTTGGCTGAGACTGAGGGCTTCCGAGGCGAGGCGAAGTGGATCGCCCAGAGATTGGACCTCCCCGTTCGCGAGGTCGAGGCGGCGATCAAGCGACTTGAAAAACTTGAGATGCTCCTTCGCGATGGGCGAGGGAGACTTCGTGCTACCGGTGTGCAGTACGCCACGCCAGATGAGATCGCCAATGTCGCCCTGAGGCGCCTCCATGCTCAAAACCTAGAGCTGGCGCGGGTCTCGCTGGAGAGGGATCCCATCGACCAGCGCGACTTCTCGGCGGTGACCATGGCCATCGACCCCGCCAAGCTGCCGGAGGCGAAGAAACTCATCCGCAAGTTCCACAAACAGCTCAACCTCTTGCTGGGCAGCGGCCGCAAGAAGGACGTCTACAAAATGTGCCTCCAACTGATTCCGCTCACACATACCGTAATCGAAAAAGGAGATAAGAAATGAACCCCCTGAAATCAATCTTAGCGCTAACGGCTCTTTTCGCCATTTACGCCCCAGCAGCCACGGCCCAGCATACCGATGGCAACGGCGGAACAGAGCGCGACATGCGCATCTGCACCACCATCGCCCGGTTGAAGACCTTGCTTCAGCCAGAGGGTGTGGGGCTCTGTCGCCAACTGCGTGGTCTCTACACAGAGCCCCAAGCTCTGGGATCGGTTGGCATCGGTGGGCCGCGAACCTGCGACACTCCGGATTACACGCGGCTCATCGCTGCGCTGGAATGCCAAAGCGATACGCGCCCTGCAACTGTGCGCATCGCATTCACGGACCGCAGGCTTGAGGTCGACGGCGAGGTGAAAACCGCCCTCAACAGCCCTGGTCTCATCACGATCAACCAACCCCGCTGGGAAAACATCAGCGACGAGCTTGAGAAACTGGGCCTGATGACCCATGAATTCCTGGGCGCTACCGGTAGCACCCTGGATTTGGACTACAGCCTGTCTTCTGAATTTGTGCGGCTCATGCAGAGTAGGAAATGGATGTGTTCCGCGGTTTGCGTCACCCGCGACTACTCACAGCAGCGGATCACGAAGTATGGCGCCCTTGTGGGGGAAGCCTGGGAGGCCATGCTTTCAGAATGTCGCCAGGGCCAAAATCGCATGTTGGATCTCTTCCGTACCTTCCGCAGCTGGAGGGAAAGTCGCGAAATCACCACAGCCACCAGCAACGGCCTCTGCAGTGCTGGGGAGATTCCCGTCGCTGGGCGCAATGGATACCCCGCCGCCTGCCGCCTGAGCATCAATGAAATCCGCTATGATGGTCAAAATGCCGACCCGTCTGTGTGCATCCAGCAGTACTGAATCGCTCAGTGGCGCGTTTAAAAATCCAAAGGACGAGACGTGAGGCATCTTGTTGCCTGATTGAAAGAGCCATGCCATGCTCAATCTACTTTTCGCACAAAGGAGATTTTCATGAGTGAAGAAACCGAATCCAAAGAGGTCCTTGTAGTTGCATCCAAAGTGAAGAACTACATCCGTGCCAAGTCCGAGATGAATACATCGGGCAAGGTCATGGAGGCTCTCACCGAGAAATTGCGTGGTCTCTGCGACCAGGCCATCGAAAATGCCCGCCGTGAGGGTCGTAAGACCGTCATGGATAGGGATTTTCTGTAAGGCCCTAAGACTCGTTCTCATCTTTAAAAATAAGAAAGCCCGCCGGAGGAAACCCCGGCGGGCTTTCTAGTTCCATGCTCTCGATCGCCGCGCTCAGTCCGTGCGAGAGTGAAGCATTTTCTCTATTTCGTAGATGTGATCCTGTTCTTGGCAGATCAGGTCGCGGGTCCATTCTTCAAGGGCCACATGGCGATCCCGTACCTGATCCAAGAGCTCGTGGTAGCGCTTCAGCCCCGTGAGCTCAAACTCCAGCGCTTCATCGAGGATGGTCTTGATGTCGTGGCGATTGCCCTCGGGGGTCGCGCCTACTTTTACGGTGGGGTGACCAGAGAGGGCAGTGATCCACTCGCCCACCTGGGCGGCATGATCAAGGCCATCGGTGGCTTGGTCCCGCATCCACTTCGTAATGGGGATGCGGTTGGGGCCGAACACCATGAAGGAGTAGTGCAGGTAGCGGGTAATGCCACTGAGCTCGAACTCTAAAATTTCATCAAGCTTGTGTAGGACTTGATCTTTGTTTTCCATGGCGGAAGATGATTTGGCCATAAATTCTCCTTATTGATCCGGCACTCTGTCAGGAAAGCGCCACTTCGGCAAGATACACCGGGTCAGAGCACAGGGTCGATAACGAGGCTTTGCCCCGAGATGATAGTGAAACGCTGACTGAACATGCAGGGTGCGGCCTGGCAGATCAGCGTGTGTTCCCCGGGGGGGAGTTGGGCCTCGAAGGTCGTGCCCGGTGGCGTCACGAAGCGGTAGAGGGAGTTACCGGTTTGGGACTGCACTTCAATGAGCACACCGGAACTCGTATTACAGCCGCCGGAGGCGACACTGATGACGCCCGTCAGCACGCCTCGGCCCGAAGAGGCCACCGGTGCTGGGGCGGGGGTTGGCGTCGGCTCATCATCTTTTCCACAGCCGGAAATAAAAAAGAGGCCCATCGTGAAAACGAGGGCCACTTTTTGGAACACAGATGCCAGAGAAGAGCGCATGCGGCAGTGCATTGTCACTCTCTCCGCGCCTCTAAGAATACTTATTTCTTACCGCTCTTGGCTTTGCGGAAGGCGGCAGTGCGGTCACCGGAGCGCTTTTTCTTCGCTGCGAAATACGCAGTGGCGAATTCAGGCTCCTTATTGATGCGCTCTCTGCGGGCCTTGCGGGCAACCGTGCGCAACTCTTTGCGCTTCTTGCGGCTTTCAACGGTGGGGAGTTTCACTTTGGCTTTTTTAGCAGCCTTGGGGGCGGCTTCGGGTTGCGTTTCGCTCATGGTTTGGAGACCTCCTGGAACAGGTTACGAATCTGCGCGATTTTCTGCAGAGCTGCAAGGTCCAATTGGCGGTCTTGGAACAGCATTCTCATGGCTTCAGACCCCATCTCCACTAATCGAGACAGGCGTTTCAAGCGCTGGGCGGCAGTCTTGGCGGCTGCGTGATCCCCTATAACAGATGTTTCCCCACTTTTGGCAGCTTCTAGCGCCTCAGCCCCCACTTTAAGGGCATGGATCAAGCGCTCGAGCTGGTGGAGCTCCCGGCTCCTCACCACCCGGGAGAGCATGCTCCAAAGGTGGGTCTCTGCTCGGTAGTAGAACTGGCGGATGGAGGGGCGGGACTCGCGGGTGATCACGCCCCATTGCTCCAGCTCCTTCAAGGCCATGGACACCGCGCCGGTGGAGAGGCCCAAGTGGGAGCCGATCTCGCCGGCGGAAAGGGGTTCCGCGGCAAGATAGAGGAGGGCCCAAATGCGGCCCAAGACCCGCTTGAATCCCCAGAATTCGATGATGTCGCCCGTGGCCTCGCATACCACCCACACCGCATGATTCAAGCGGCGGGAGGGGTCGGCGGCCACGGCCTCACGAGGAGGGGATTCGGTCTGCCCAAGCACGGTAAAACTCCCGGAAGTACCACTCGAAGAACGAATCGCCAAAGATGCGATCCATGAAAATTCTGAGGGGCGTGGTGATGAGGGTGGAATCGGCAAGGCTGCCCAGGGCGCCGCGGAGGGCGGCGTCCTTGATGGCGTTGACGTGGACATCCATGGTGGTGACGGTGAAGCGGTAGTGAAGGTGGGATTGGCCTTCAGGGCATTCTGCGGAGGGGCTCTGGGCGTCTACGTCCACGGTGAAGGCTGATACGGCGTAGTTCTGGCGCACGGTGATGGGGCCCGTGGGGCTTGCGGGGTCAGCGCTGTGGTCGAGCTCGCAGTGATGGGTGAAGGCCTCGGCAGTGGCCGATGAATGGCATTGCAGCTTGAAGCGCGGGAAAAAAGAGGTGTCTGTGATGAACATGGGCTGCATGAAGATAGCCACAGACCCGAGGGAGCCGTGTTCGTCGTGGGTGTTTGCGCCGCCTTCGATGGATCCGGATCTGGGGAGCACCATGTCCACGGCCCGGCGATCGCCGAGGAGGGGGAAGCGCATGGTGATGCCGTCGTCCAAGTTGGGGTAGTTGTTGTAGTTCACGAGCCACGTGTGGATCTGTTGGGGAGTGCGGGGAATGCAGCGCTCTTCTTCACCGACAAGGGCGTGGGCGGGGAGGGCTGCGGCGAAAGCGAGAGCGACTGTGGCAAAAGAGGCGATCTTCATGGTGTGGCTCCGGATGTAGTGGTCGTCGTCGATGCAGGTAGGGGCGTGGTGCGCAGGCCGGTGTCGCCCATGTCGTCGGCGTCGGGCAGGTCGAATTCAGCGCCGCCAGTGTTGGCTGGTGGGAACATGACGCGAAGGGCGGCGATCATCACTTCTTGGAGGGCCGTCTGCATTTGAGCGAGCTGGGCCGTGAGGCTATTTACGGCGGCGGTGATCTCGGTCATGCGGCCATCGATGCCTTGCATGTGGGTGTCGATGGCCCGCGTGTTGGCATCCATATTTTCGAGATGTTTATTGGTGTCGTTGATGGGGCCGCAGGCCGTGAGGCAAAGACTCAGAATGGTGAGGATTTTGCGCATGGGTAGTGAGATAACACGGGGATTTTGAAGTTTCAAAATAAATTGAAGGTTGTGAAGCGGTCGCGCCCGGGCCCGGAACGCAACGGATGTTGGGTTCCGGGGGTAGCGGTGCGTGGGAACGCAACTATGGTTGGGTTGCCGGCGGAGGCGATGATTGAAACTGCGGTCGGGGCATACAGATGATTCGGAACACACGGATTGCTGTGTTCCGCGGGAAGATGCGCCGGGTCTCGGCTGGGATCGCAGCTTTTCGTGCGTTGCGGGGTTTCGGCCGGGAACGCGGTTGCGCCGCGATATCAAAGGTTTACCCTTTTCAGTTCGCAACCCCGCCCCTAGCATCGACCCCATTCACATCAGGGGGGTCTTCATGGGGTTCAGGCACTTCGTAGTTCTTTGCGCGCTTTTCATTGCATCTAGCGCAACGGCTCAATTTTCTGTCGGCACCGTGGATGTGCCCTTGGCCACGGTGAACAGCGATGGCGGCGACTGGCCCAACCAGTCCTCTCAGCTCGTTCTTGAGGTGGACCCCACCAACGGCGCTCTGCAGTACCTGCGGGTCGAGCAGCCTGGGAACAACATCCTGCGCTTCTCCATGGAGCAGCTCCTGTCGCCCAGCGCCGTGGTGACGATCACCCGGACTTACGTGTCTAAGCACATCCTGCTTTTGCAAATCCTGACACCCTTTGATGCCCTCCAGGGCGGTGTGGTGCGCATCATCATGATGCGGGAATACGGCATCTTCAACGACGACTACCGCGTGCTGGACGTGGGCCTCGTGCGCACCACTGCGGGCGGTTGGGCCTTGGCCCGGGGCCGTGATGCGGCTGTGGGTGGCCCCTACGCCATCACCGGGATCTACTTTACCTCTCGCCACACGGGCGCCGACGAAGTGGGCATCGACCGGGCTGACCTCTACAATGGGGCGCAAGCCATCGAGAGCTTCGATACGGCGATTCTCCCGGGGCCTGGGGCAGCACTTTTCGCGGCGCCTTAACTCAGGCGGCTACTTCAGCTCCGCCCAGACGCTTTCCATCTGCATGGAATGGGAACCCTTGATGATGAGGGCATCCCCTTCCCGCAGAAGGGTTTTTATATGCTTACCCAATGCCGCTGCGTTGGGAAAATGAGCGAGTGTTCCCTTGAAACCCCGGGCTTTGAGCTCAGCTTCCAGCTCTTTCATGAGGCGCCCGTTCAAGAGCACCACGGCGTAGTCTTTTAAAAGCGGCGCTAGCGCCCGATGGAGGGCCTTTTCCTCCGCGCCGGTTTCTTTCATGTCCGCAAGGGCGGCGCACTTACGCTTGAGCCCCCGAGCGGCGGCGAGCTCATTCAGGGTCATCAGCCCCGCCGCCATGGAGTCCGGGTTTGCGTTGTAATAATCGCAGAGCACGGTGGTGCGGCCCCCGTGCAAAGTCTCTACTTGCGAGCGGCCGGCGACCCCTTTGAAGGTGGCGAGTCCCTCCCGGATTTCGTCCCAGGTGAGGCCCACGCTCCGGGCAGTAGTGATGGCGGCAAGCAGGTTTCTCGCGTTGTGGCTGCCGGGCAAGGGTAGGCTGTAGCTCTCGCCTTTATCTGTGCCGAAGCCGGTGACGATGAGAGTCTCCCCTTCCACGCGGCCTGCAAGGGTCTGGGGGGCTGGCCGCGCTGAGGTGCCAAAACCGATCACAGCCCCTGTTTTGAATCGCTGGGCGAGAGGTGCGATGTGTTCATCATCGAGGTTGATGAGGGTAGTGCCGCCGTCCGCTGCCGTGCGCTCCATGATGATGCTTTCTTCCCGCACCACCGTGGCTACATCGATGAGTTTCTCAAGGTGCTCGGGCCCCAGGGCGGAGAGCACCGCGTGGGTGGGGCGCACGAGGGCCCAGTGTTGTTCCATGGCGCCGATTTCGTCGATGCCCACCTCCACCACGGCGGCACCGTGATGGGCGCGCAGGTCAAGCAGGGTCATGGGAATGCCCAAAAACCCGTTCTGGCTCCCCCGGGTCGCGACCACGTCGGTCCATTTGCCCCGCAAAGCAGCGGCGAGCAGTTCTTTGGTGGTGGTTTTTCCCACGCTGCCCGCCACTGCCACCACGGGGCAGTGGAACTGGGCCCGCCAGGTCTTGGCAAGCTGGCGATAAGCGCCAACTGTGTCGTCCACCAGCAGGTATTCCGCGGGGGGTGCGCTGTGGGTGGGGAAGTCTTTACGGCAAATGATGGCGCGGGCGCCGCCGTCCACCGCCGTGGCGATGAAATCATGGCCGTCGAATTTCTCACCGGGCACCGCGACGAAGAGGGCTCCTGGAGAAATCTTGCGGGAGTCCGTTGTGACCACGGGGATGGGGAAGTCGGCTCCAGTGAGGGAAAGCCCCAGGGCCTTGGCGACAAAAGAAACGGTGAGTTGAGGTGCGGTGTCTTCCATGGTGTCAGTGTATTTGAAAAGCTCGGATGGATTCGAAGATGCCGGTACGGATCATGGCAACGGCGATGGCCATCATGAGGAGGGCCGCGATTTTCGAGAAGACCACGGTGCCGTCGGTGCCGATCAGATTGGTGATCCGTGGTGACTCGCGCAGCATGAGCCAGCCGATGAGGTAGTTGGCCACCAGGGAGAGGAGGGTCACGATGTAGCCGAAGGCATGGACCTGGAGCACGAGGGTGGTGAGCACCACCGGGCCCGTGATGAGGGGCACCGCCAGGGGCACAATCCCGGTGGAGCCGCTGGCCTGGTTTTTAACGTCGGGGCCGCCGATGAGGTCCGCCAATGATACGAGGAGGAGGACCAGCCCGCCAGCCACTTTGAAGTCAGAAATCTCGATGGAGAGCCAACGGAACATCGCTTGACCGCTGAGGACAAAGGAAATGGCCACGAGGATCGCCACGATCATGGAGCGATTCACCGTGCGGAGGCGGGCCTCAGGGTGGAGCCTGCCCGTGATGGAGAGGAACATGGGTAGGATCCCCACGATATCCAGGGCGACGAAGGTTCCGGTAAAGGCGAGGGTGAAGTCTTTCAACACCCCCCTATTCTAGTGAGCCAGCGTGAGTACCGCCACCAAGATCAACGTCCCGACCCAATAAAGCTGTAATTCATATTTTCGAACACGCACGCTCATATAAAGAGAATGATGCTTGCAGCGGTAGAATCAAGGGAGCATCGAAAATAAGTTGGCGATCTCGTGAAACTCAGATGTAAATTCTGCCCATTCACATTGCTAAGGAGATCTCATGATCCGTTTCATCAGTGCTACCGCTCTCTTGTTTTTCGCCGCGATCGGCGCGGCCCAGGCTGAAACCCGCATCATCCGGGCAGCCGCCGTAGAAGTGAACGGCACCAAGTTCTGGCTGCCCTCCACCATCATCGTAAAAAAGGGCGACGACGTGGTCATCCAGGCCGTGAGCAAAGTACCCGGTGCCGGCTCAGCCCATGGTTTCGCCATCGCTGACTTCAAGGTGGCCGAGGTCGTGGACGCCAAGGGTAAAGAGATCCGGTTTAGGGCTGACCGTGCGGGCATCTTCCCCATCCACTGCCATATGCACCCCGCCCACATCGGCGGCCAGCTCGTGGTCCTCGAATGACCGCCGCACGGCGAGCCGTCGCCCGGCGGGGCAAAGGCAAGGGGGTGGCCGCCACCGTCATCGTGGCGGCCCTGGGCTACTTCGTCGACATCTACGATTTGGTGCTCTTCAGCATCGTGCGGGTGCCCAGCCTCAAGGCCCTGGGGCTCCAGGGCGATGCAGTCCTCTCCACGGGGGTCTTCCTCATCAACGCCCAAATGACGGGCATGCTGGTGGGAGGGGTCCTTTGGGGCATCCTGGGGGATAAAAAGGGAAGGCTTTCAGTGCTTTTCGGCTCCATCTTCATGTACTCCATGGCCAATATCGCCAACGCCTTCGTCACGGACGTGGCTTCCTACAGCGTATTGCGCTTTCTGGCGGGGGTGGGTTTGGCCGGAGAGCTGGGGGCGGCCATCACCCTCATCTCCGAGATCATGACGAAGGAAAACCGGGGCTATGGCACGGCCATTGTGGCTACGGTTGGGGTGTCCGGCGCGGTGGTCGCTGCCCTCGTTGGCGATCACTTCACCTGGAAGACGGCCTACATCGTGGGGGGCTGTCTGGGCTTGGCCCTTCTCGTGCTGCGCATGGGCATCTTCGAGTCAGGGATGTTTGAAAATTTGAAGGGGGTCGACATTCGGCGGGGCGACCTGCGGCTTTTGCTGGGTCACCCCCAGCGCCTGCGCAAGTACCTCTGCTGCATTCTCGTCGGCATCCCCATCTGGTACATCATCGGCGTCCTCGTGACCTTTTCGCCGGAGATCACCGCTGCCCAAGGGGTGACCGCTCCCGTGTCCGCGGGTACCGCCATCATGATGTGCTACATCGGCCTCATTGCGGGGGACTTGGCTTTCGGCCTTCTGAGCCAGTTTTGGCGCACCCGGCAAAAGGTCATCCTGCTCTCCCTCGTGATTTCCGCCTTGGCCATTGCCCTGGACCTCTCCTTGCGGGGCTTTCACCCCTCCACGTTCTACGCAGTCTGCGTGCTCCTGGGGCTCGCCGCCGGTTATTGGGCGGTGTTCATGACCGTGGCCAGCGAGCAGTTTGGAACGAACCTGCGGGCGACTGTGACGACGACGGCCCCCAACTTCGTACGGGGCTCCGTGGTGCCCCTCACGCTGTCCTTTCAGGCCCTGAAGGGGAGCTTGGGCATCGTGGGCAGCGCCGCTGCCATCGGGGTGGTGGTCCTCGTCATAGCTTTGTTCGCCGCTACGTATCTAGAAGAGACCTTCGGTAAGGACTTGGATTATGTGGAGCGGTGACGCGTTGCGTGCTTCGTGTTACGCCGTGGCTGCAACGTAGCTGCGCACAGGGGGCTTCGTCACGAAGCCGCTCTTGATGCAACGGGTGCAGGCGTAGATGCGGGTGATGCTGCCACCGGCGAAGTGTTTGACCTTCTTGAGGTTGGGCAACCAGCGGGTCCGGGTCTTGATATTGGAGTGGCTGACCCTGTTACCGGTGCCGGGCTTCTTTTTGCAGATGACGCATTGACGGGCCATGGTCTCGATCCTTTTTTGGAAAAATCTTTTGAGGAGAAAGACTTACTTTATAGAAGACCCATTCGCAATGGCTTTTTACGGCTCTTGCGGAGAGAGTTCCCCGGCCCAATTAGCCGTGATGAACCCCTTCCACAGCGGATACGGCACTTTGTTCGCGGCCAGCACCATGGCCTTGATGAGGGCTGCGGGGAATGTCATGTCTCCCGTGGCGATGGCCCCCAGGTCCAGGGCCCGCCTCCCCATCTCGTAGATTTCTGGCGAGGTGGCGCCTGCCGCTACCTGGGTGCCTAGGAGCACGGGGATCTTCCGCTTTTTACAGGTTTGGAGAAGCTTCAAGATGGAGCTCTCATCCAGCGGGAGGTTGCCACAGCCGAAGGCCAGCATGAAAACCGCCAGTGCCTTGGGGTCCAGGCTCACCTGCTGGCCAGGGAAGGGGTGGACCACCTGCACATGCCCATCGAAACGGGCCGGCAGCGCGGGGCGGGAACAGGCGGCCCGGGGAACGGGGTTGTAGCGGGTGTGCAGTCGCTCTTCGGCAAGGCGGGGGAAGTTGGGGGAATCGAAGGCGTGGAACTCCTCGATATGCACTTTCACCGCGCGATTGGCCCGTAAAAGCACGGTATCGAAGAAAATCGAGGTCTCCAGCACCTTGTGGCTCGCGGCGAAGGCCACCGAGCAGATGAGGTTGCGCCGGGCGTCCGTGCGGATTTCGCCCAGGGGCCGTTGGGACCCCGTAAATACCACCGGTTTACAGGGGTAGGGCAGGAGATAGCTCACCGCGGTTGCCGTGAAGGCCATGGTGTCCGTGCCATGAGTCACGACAAAGCCGTCGTAATCCTCGTAGTGCTCACCGATGGCCGCCGCCACGCCGATCCAATCCGCCGGGGTGATCTGGGACGAATCTTTGTTGTACAGTCCCTTGATGGTGACGTTCGCCAGTTGCTTTAACTCAGGTACTGCGGCGAAAAGCTTCCGCACGAATCGATCATCCGGGGAAAGGGGCCTCTCCACCGGGGGTTTGGGCAGCCCCATGCCAATGGTGCCGCCTGTGTGGAGGAGTAAAATTCTTTTATTTTGTTTCAGTGAGGCGGTCATGAGAAAATCCTAATGAAGTGAGGGCTGTATTTCCATGAAAGAACCGCAACGGGCCCGAAAGCTCCGTTACGCTGATCGAGAGAGGGTTTGGTATAGCCATTCCGCCGGGGTAGTCACGGTGGGACTTACCCAGCGGGCTCTCGACGAGCTCGGAGGGGTAGAGGAGGTTCGCCTCCCTGATGAGGGCCAAGAATTCGATAAGGGAGACGGGGCCGTTGAAGTCGAGGGCCCCGAAGGGGAGATGGACGTCGTCGCCCCGGTGGGGGGCCGCGTCGTAGAGATCAATGGGGGTTTGGAGGATTCACTGGCGGCCCTCAATGAGGATCCCGATGGGGAGGGTTGGCTCTTCCGCATGGAAGTCGCCGACGACGTTGAAGATGAAGATGAAGACGAGGAAGAAGACGACATGGGGGATGAAGTAGAAGATAGCGCTGATCTGGGGTAAAGCCCAATCTGTGGAAAAGTCGTTCTTCATCAAGACTTTCGGCTGCCAAATGAATGCAGCCGATACGGAGCAAATGGCTTCCCTTTTGGCGGAAGCCGGTCATAAGGCCGCGTCCTCCATCGTTGACGCCGACCTGGTGATCCTGAATGGCTGTGAAGTGCGCGATAAGGCGGTGCACAAGATGCTTTCGAGCTTGGGCAAGCTCAAGGTCAAAGGCGCTGAAAAGAAGCAGATGGTCGGCATCGGTGGGTGCGTGGGCAGCATCAAGGGCAGGAGCCTCTTTGCTAAAAACCCCCACGTGGATTTTGTTTTCGGCACGGATACCATCGCCCAGCTCCCTGAGTTGGTGCATCGCGTGGGTGCGGGCGAGCGCCACGTCGTTTTCAATGCTTTCGACAATAAAGACGATTACGAGATCGAGACCAAGGTTTTTACAAAGTCCGCGTCCGCCTTCGTGAACATCATGAAGGGCTGTGACAAATTCTGTTCTTACTGCATCGTGCCCTATACCCGGGGTCGGGAGAAAAGCCGTCCCCATCTGGACATCGTTAAAGACATTGAGCGTCTTTTAGTGTTTGGCGTGAAAGAGATCACGCTCTTGGGTCAGAACGTGAACTCCTACGGCAAAGGGCGTGGCCCTGGGGGCCTGGACACAAGTTTCCCAGAACTGCTCCGCTCCGTGGATGCCCTCAAGACCAAGGGGCTGAGGCGCCTGCGCTACACCTCAAGCCATCCGCTGGATTTCAGCGATGAGCTCATCGCCTGCTACGGCGAACTCGAAACCCTCTGCCCCCATCTGCATCTGCCCGTGCAAAGTGGCAGCGACGCAGTGCTTCAAAAAATGCACCGCCACTACAAGATCGAGCGCTATTACGAGCAGATCGCCAAGTGGCGCAGCCGTTGTCCCGAAGGCGGCCTCACCACGGACATCATCGTGGGTTTCCCCACGGAGACCGATGAGGATTTCGAGGCCACCATGAAACTCGCCGAGGATATGCGCTTTGATTCCGCCTATGCCTTCGCTTATTCCCCTCGTCCTGGCACCAAGGCAGTGAAACTCGTTGATAACGTGCCCGCCGCCGTGAAGAACGAGCGTTTAGTGAAATTCCAGCGCTTCGTCGTGGATTTGGCTCTCACGAAGAATCAGAAGTGGGTGGGCCGCACCGTCGAAGTGCTGGTTGAAGGCCCTGTGAAGGCGTTGGAAAGCTCCCCCTCAGCGCTGATGTGGCGTGGGCGTTCGGGCACGAACCACGTGGTGAATTTCCCCTACGAGGGACCTCGCGATCTTTCAGGCCAGCTCGTTGATCTGCGCATTACCAAGGCCACGGGCCTTGCCATGATGGCGGAACTGCCTGTCTTGCATTAAATGCGAGGTCGGCAGACCATAGGTACATGGGCACCACCACCATCGCCATGGCGCTTGTTCTTGCCTTATCCTTCTCGTCCCCTGTCATTGCCAATGACCATGGTGGCGGCGGCCACGGCGAAAAAAAAGAAGAGAAGAAAGTCTACCCCGCCTACTCCGCGACGGGGTCAGATCAGTGCAAGACGCCGAAGGCCCATAAAAAAGCCACGCCAGAGTGCGGGTCCGAGGAGTACCGGGCCTACGTCGCAGCTGTTGAGGCCTACAACGCCTGCGTGGAATCCTACGACAACAAGACCTTCCTGCCGTTGAGAAGCTGTCATCCGAAAAAACGCAAGAAATCAGGGCCAGACTACCGGAAACTCTTGGATCCACCGGGCTGAACGTAGATCGTCGATAATACACAGATGAACGCCACCCGCCATTGAAGGTACTGCGCGTCAATAAGTTTGGTTTTCAAAGTCGCTGCAATGAGTTATGTAAGGACCTGTCCATGAATAAATTAGACATTTGGCGCTCAGCTTTCGAACAGAGTTGGCTGCCACGGAAGGAGCCAAACCGGAAGAATAGCAGCGCTATTCTGAGGATTTTGCGACTGAGTAGCAGTCAAATATGGAAGAAAGATGGGATGCCAAATGTCTAATTTATTTATGGACAGGTCCTAACCTCATGGCGATCCACAAACTGCCCGGAAAGCGCCCCCAGCTCCATAAGAGCGTGTTTCTCGCGCCCTCGGCAGAGGTGATCGGCGAGGTCTCCATTGGCGAGGGGAGTTCGCTGTGGTTCCACACCGTCATCCGCGGTGACGTCAACGCCATCAGCATTGGCAAGAACACCAACATTCAAGATGGCACCGTGGTCCACGGCACCTACCAAAAGCACGCCGTGAAGATCGGCGACGGCGTCAGCATCGGCCATAGCGCCATGATCCACGGTTGCACCATCGGCAGTCATGTCCTGGTGGGCATGCAGGCCACTATCTTGGATGGCGCCATGATCGGTGATGAGTGCCTCATCGCCGCCGGCAGTCTCATCACTCAGCGCACGGTGATCCCGCCCGGCTCCCTCGTCATGGGGGCACCGGCGAAAGTGCTGCGGCCATTGACCGACGCCGAGATCGCCGCCATTCACGATTCCGCCATTCGCTACCAGATGTACGTGGGTTGGTATCGCCCCGCTAAAAAGTCCCCGAAGAAAAAGGAGCCCCGCCGTGGAAAGAACACTAGAAAAGCTCGTTGAAGGCCTCACGTTCGATGATGTGCTTCTCGTTCCAGCCTATTCTGAGGTGCTGCCCTCTGAAGTGAGCGTTGCCACGCGCCTCACCAAGCGCATCCCACTGCAGATCCCCCTCATCTCAGCGGCCATGGACACGGTCACCGAAAGCCGCACCGCCATCACCATGGCTCAAGAGGGTGGCCTTGGTGTTATTCATAAAAATCTCTCAGTGGACGAGCAAGGCATCGAGGTGGCGCGGGTCAAAAAATCCGAGTGGGGCATGATCGTGGACCCCGTCACCGTGACGCCGGATGCCAGCATCGGCGAGGCCCTTCGCCTCATGAGGGAGTACCGCATTTCAGGGCTGCCCGTTGCCGTGGGTACCAAACTGGTGGGCATCCTCACCAATCGGGATCTGCGCTTTAACGAGGACTTGAACCTCAAAGTCTCTGACCTCATGACAAAAGAGGGTCTGGTGACCGTGCGCAAGGGCACCACCATGGAAGAAGCGAAGAAGATGCTGCATAAGCACCGCATCGAGAAGCTTCCCGTGGTGGATGACAAAGGCGAGCTCTGTGGGCTCATCACCATCAAAGATATCGTGAAGAAGGCGGATAACCCGCGAGCCAATCAAGACAGCCTGGGTCGCTTGCTCACCGGAGCTGCCGTGGGCGTGGGCGCTGACCTCGATGCCCGTGCCGCGCGCCTGGTGGACATGGGCGTGGACGTGCTTTTTGTGGACTCGGCCCATGGCCACTCCCGGGGCGTCATTGCCGCCGTGGCCATGCTGAAAAAGAAATACGGCGCCAAGGTCGATATCGTGGGGGGCAACGTCGCCACCGCGGATGCGACCAAGGCCCTCATCGAGGCCGGCGCTGACGCGGTCAAGGTGGGCATCGGCCCTGGCAGCATCTGCACCACGCGGGTCATCGCGGGCATTGGCGTGCCCCAGCTCACCGCCATCACCGCCTGCGCCACCGAGGCCCAGCGCCACGGCGTGCCCATCATCGGCGATGGGGGCATCAAGTACAGTGGTGACATCACAAAGGCGCTGGCCGCGGGGGCCAGCTGCGTGATGCTGGGCTCGCTCTTTGCTGGCACTGACGAAGCCCCCGGTGAGACCGTTCTTTACCAAGGGCGCACTTACAAAGCCTATCGGGGCATGGGTTCCATCGACGCCATGAAGAAGGGGTCCAAGGACCGCTACTTCCAAGACGACATGGACGCGGGCAAGCTCGTCCCCGAGGGCATCGAGGGGCGCGTGCCTCACCGTGGGCAACTGGCCTTCATCATCCACCAGCTCATTGGTGGCCTGAAGTCCGGCATGGGCTACTGTGGGGCAAAGGACATGGCCGCCCTGCAAAACGCCCAGTTCATGCGCATCACCGATCGGGGCTTGGCGGAGAGCCACCCCCATGATGTGACCATCACCAAAGAAGCGCCGAACTACTACTGAGGTAGATCGTCGATAAAGGGTCATCTGCTTCGTTGTCGAGTCCTTTCTGGGCGATTGGGGCTGTGTCCACCCCTTAAAAAAACTATACTAAATCGATTTACCTCATGCTACGACACATAGCATTAAGAGGTTTTTATGAAATCTAAAGTAGTGCTAGGTTTTTCGCTTTTGAGCCTCACCGTTGGAGTGGCGCTGACCCCAACAGATGCGAGGGCCCAGACCGCCCATGGTGCCAACGGCCAAGAGACGATCTTTACCCCTGATACGAGCAACGCCGCTTTGGGCGAAGCCTGGCGCGAACCCGATGTCACCAATGCTGATGGTACGGTGACCCGCGGCATGATCTGGGGCGATATCGTGAAAAACGATGATAATGGGAACGGAGTCATCGAAGACTCAGAATCCATCCGCTACATGGTTCAAAGCTCAGAATACATGGCGAGCATTGGTAAGCCGCTGCCCGCGGGTGTGCTGGGTGCGAAGGAATATTGCGAGAGCATCGGCGCCGAGCTTCCAAGCCGCGAGGACTTTGCCCGTCTGCGCGGATATATGGGCGCGACAACGGCAGCCTCGGCATATGAAGGCACGGACTATCTCCCCCAGGTCCTCCCCCACCTGTTTCGCAACGCTGATGGCCGCTTGGTGAGCAACCACTTTTGGACCTCACCTCCGCACCCCGATAACCTTGACTACGCCTACGTTTTCTATGGGCGCAGTGGCCACATCTACATCGTCCGCCGTGATTACGCTAACGACTATACGGCGCGTTGCGTGGTGCCTCGTAGCGTCGGAAATTGATTTGAGCGTTACTCCCTACCGAGTCAGCCGCCCATAGAAAGCCCGGGTGTCATACTCAATGCGCAGGTCGCCGCCGTGCTGGTGACGATCAAAGAGCGCCCCCAGCTCCGCCACCATGGCGGCATACCGCGGGTGCTCTTTGCCCGGAGCGTAGGAAGAAGAGGCGAGGCGGCCCACGAGCCCCTGGAGGTCCAGGTCTTGGTGGTTGGGTAGCACGAGCTTTTCAAAACCTCCGGCGCCAAAGAAGCGGCCCAGATCCTCGTCGACGAGGTTTTTGTGATTCACGGCTTTGTAATCCACGCTGAAGCGGTCGATGAGGGCTTCGTATTCTTGGGCGAAGGCGGTGTTTGCCACGCGACGATCATTCCAGAGGAGGACGACCCACCCCCCGGGGCGCAGGATGCGGAGGAACTCCTCGCGGGTCGCCACGGGCTCAAACCAGTGGAAGGCCTGGGCCGCTGTGATGAAGTCCACGCTGCTCTCAGGCAGTGTGGTGGCTTCAGAGGTTCCTGTGACACTTTTAAATCGGGGGTGTGGGGAGAGCAGGTGTTCTGCCGCGAGCCGCATGTCCGCATTGGGTTCGACGCCGAGGACGGCACAGCCAGCCCCGAGCAGGAGTTTCGTCAAAATGCCAGTGCCTGACCCCACATCGGCCACGGTGTGGCGGGGGCCGAGGCCCAGTGTTTCTTGGAAGAAACTCAGCAACGAGGGCGGATAGTGTGGCCTGAATTTGACATAGTCGGCGACGCGGCTGGAGAAACGACCTGTGGGATTGAGTTGGTGTCGCATTTAGAAGCTCAGGTCAGGCCCTACGATGCCGGGATAAAAACTCGATCACCGCGATGGCTGCCAGCGCATAGGCGGTGCCCAGCACGATATCCATGACGTAATGATGCTGTAGGTACACCGCACTGAAACACATGAGGGCGTAGAAGGCCAAGCCCGGCAGAGTGAGCCACCGCAGGCGCGGCACCTTGAGAAGCATATAGGTGGCGAGCAGTGGGTAGGCCACGTGCAATGAGGGATAGGCGCCGAAGACGTCGATGCCACGGCCATACATTTCGCTGAAAAAATGAGTGCCGAGGTGCTGGTCGAAGCGCACGGCGGATGCGGAGCTTGGCGTGGCATCCATGTTGGCGGGGCCTAAACCGTAACGGGTTACGTACCAGGGCGGGGCGGCGGGGTAGAGGTAGTAAGTGATGAAGCCCACGAGGTTCACAACGAAGAAGCCCCAACCGAAACGGGCATTCCACTTCGCTTCCTTCAAAATGAAAAGCATCACGGCCACTGATAAATATTGGAAGATAAAGACGAGGTAGGCGAAGCCCGTGAGGAGGTCCACCCAGCGCCACTGATGGATATCGAAATATTCATTGGGGGTGAGGCGCCTGCCCACTCCGTCCACCACAGTGTTGATGCCGAACCAGTAGAGATCGCGGTAGTACACCTCGTCCACACGAACGTGGGTGTGGGAGATGCCCCACCAATAGTAATAGCGCATCGAGTCGAAAACGATGCCCGTGAGGACGAAGGGGAAGAACTCCTTCAAAAAACGGCGGGTGCTCGGATTATAGGCGTCAAGAAGGCCGAGGGAGCCGATGATGACGTGCTCGGGGCGCAAGCCGCCGAGGGCGTAGATCAGCGCAATATAGCCCAAGCCGAGAAGTAGAGGCCAAATGCGACGTTGCATCGTGAAGTCGGGGAGGAGGGCCTGGGCGGTGCGACCAGGTAGGAGTTGACCGGCGAAGGAGGGCTGTTCCATAGTTTGGGATTTAAGGGAGAAGCGGTGAAGACACAATGGCAAAAGGCTGTGGGCATGGGCGGGGTCCTGTTGCTGACCTTGATGGGGGCCGCCCCCGAGGGCCAAGCAGGGTGTTTTGACTGGAATGACGCCAAAGCACTTACGAGCCCCCTGAAGGAACCCCTCACGCCGGGGCAAGAGCAGTTTGGCCAGCGCCCGGCCGGAGGGGGCTGGGGGGCCGTGGCAGCACTGGTGCCAGTGCCGGTGGCTCGGGTCCTCCAGGACTTGCGGCGCCATGACTCCACGAAAACGTCGGACATTGCGGAATTCAAGATCAGGCCCCTCCCTGCCCAGGGGCTTCTGGAGCGACATGAGGCCGCTTTCACGGTGAAGCCCTTTTTGTTCATCACCGTGGAGTGGGTGGAGCGCTGGGGCTTTGCGCTGGTGCAAGGCACCCCGGCCGCGCCCCAAAAGGTTGTAGCCTCCTATGAGAAAGTGGAGGGGACTTCTCATATCAAACACCTTTGCGGCAGCATCGTGATTCAAGCTCGTGATGCGGCGCATACAGAGATTTTTCTCTTTGAGGAGGCGGACGCCAGCCGACGCTCACCGGAGGATACCTTGAAAGGGCTGAAGGATACCGTCCGTGCGCTTGTCAATCTGACGCGCCCCTCGTAGAACTATCTGATGTCCACGGCGCACTCCCGCATCCTCATCTTGGATTTTGGATCCCAGTTCACCCAGCTCATCGCTCGGCGGCTTCGGGAGCAGAAGATCTACACAGAGATTTACCCCAGCGACTGTTCGTTAAAGCACATCAAGGAGTTCGACCCCAAGGGGTTGATCCTCTCCGGCGGGCCCTACAGCGTTTACGATAAGAAGGCGCCGAAATGCGGTGACATCTGGGGCCTCGGTGTACCGATCCTGGGCATCTGCTACGGCATGCAATATATGGCGAAAGTCTGCGGGGCGCCGGTGATGGCGGCAAAAACACGTGAGTACGGCCGCACCCACATTCGCCGGGAAGGTAAGTCCGTGCTTTTGCCGGACCACAACGGCGACTGGCCGGTGTGGATGAGCCATGGCGATGAAATCGGTCGAACCCCCGATGGCTTTGTCCAGACCGCGGTGTCCGAAAATGGGTCGCCGGCGGCCATGGAAGATGCTGTACGCCAGTGGTACGCCGTGCAGTTTCACCCCGAAGTGAGCCACACCCAAGGTGGTGGTGAGATTCTGAAGCGCTTTGCCTACGACATCTGCGGCTGCGTTGGTGACTGGGACCTCACCGCATACCTCATGGAGCAGGTGAAATCCGCCGCCGTGCAAGTGGGGCCCAAGGGTAAGGCCATTTGCGCGCTGTCTGGCGGGGTGGATTCCACCGTGGCGGCGACCCTCGTGCAACAGGCGCTGGGGGAGAGGCTCCAGTGCATTTTTGTGAATAACGGCTTGCTGCGCAAAGATGAGGCCGAGCAGGTGCTTGAGGTTTATAAAAAAGAGCTGAAGCTCAATGTCACCTATGTGGATGCCTCGAAGAAATTCCTAAATGCTCTCAAAGGGGTCGCTGATCCCGAGAAGAAGCGCAAAATCATCGGCCGCGAATTCATCCGTATTTTTGAGGCCAAAGCGAAGGGTGCCAAGTGGTTGGTGCAGGGCACGTTGTACCCCGACGTCATTGAGTCGGCGCCACCGCCCCGCTCCATTCAAGGGGCAAGTAAAAAACCCGGCCACTCGAGCACGATCAAGAGTCATCACAATGTGGGGGGGCTCCCGAAGAACATGAAGATGGGCCTCATCGAGCCTCTGCGTGAGCTCTTCAAAGACGAGGTCCGCCAAGTGGGCCGTGTTCTTGGGGTGCCCGAGAAAATTTTAGGGCGTCACCCCTTCCCCGGACCGGGCCTTGCCGTGCGCTGCCTGGGGGCGGTCACCCCCGCTAAGCTCAGCATCATTCGTGAGGTGGACGCCATTTTCATTGAAGAGATCCGTGCGGCGGGGCTCTACCACCAGATCTGGCAGGCCTACGCGGCGTTCCTTCCCATCCGTTCCGTGGGTGTCATGGGGGATGGTCGCACCTATGACAATGCGGTGGCACTGAGGGCGGTGACTTCAAGCGATGGTATGACCGCGGATTGGTTCCCTTTCCAGCCGGATTTCCTCTCGCGTGTGAGTAATCGCATCGTCAACGAAGTGCGGGGCGTGAACCGGGTGGTTTATGATATCTCTTCAAAGCCTCCCGCTACGATTGAGTGGGAGTGATGTCCACTAGATCAGCGGGGCTGGCAAACGGGTACCGTGAATTCACCCAGCGAGCGTCCGCCACGGGTCACCATTCTGAGGCTTATGGGGCCATTGCTTCCTATTTCGGCCTCAGTGAATTGGATGACTGCCGGCGTGAGGGCGGCTTGACGCACGGGAGTGGGAACACCTTGAGGCGACAGCCGGATGCGGAAGCGCACAGTAGGGATGCTTAGTGGGAGATTTCGGATGAGGGGGTCCGTGCGAGAAGGCCGGGACAAGGCCATCATGCGCCCCCTGTCGCCGATGCAAGAGGGGTGTACGCCGGGAAACATTGGGGCAGGAACACGTTCAAGGGCGGTGGTGGCAGTGGGCTCAACGCGCTCCTGCTGGCGTACCCCATGAGTCGTGACGATGTGCACCTCGGCATTGTCGGAATCTACCCACTGTATGAGATCGTCGTGCTCTTCAACCCAGCGTTGAATCCTCAGCTCAGCTCTGGCGCCATCCTCCGCGCTGGAGTTCCAAGAATGAGTGGTGGATTCTTCCAGGCTGCAGGATTGGGGCAGCGCCCGTGGCGCCCAGGGGAGCGAAACACAAGCGAAGCTCGTCATGGTGCCAAGGGAATCGAGACGGGACGGCGCAATGTAGATTTCATTGGTTCTTAACGCACGGACATCGCCTGCATGATCCCGTCTTGTGCAAATCACGCCTACCGCGGCTCCCGCGTTGTTCACAACGGGGGAACCTGAGTTGCCGGGAATGAGCGGGCAGTCTTCGAGAAGTTCCAGCGGGTTCGTCGTGGCGTCATCACCAGTGGAAAACAGGGATTGTCGTTGCACTTTGCAGTGCTGGGAAATGAGGGTTCCTCCAAGCTCACGTCGATGGGGATTAAATCGATGGACCGTGAGGCGCTCTTGGTCCTGTACACCATTTTGATCTACGGCCAGTGCTTCACGCTGAACAGGCCGCGCCAGCCGAATGAATGCGTAGTCGCTGGTTGCTGTTGCGCCCAATGGCGACGCCTCAATGAGGCTCCCACAGGTTGCGTACTCTTCTCTGTCACGGCCTGTGCGAGGGAACTTGACGAGGATGCGTTGGGAGCAAAGAGATGGGTTCTGCTTGATTTCGTCCGGTATGCAGTGGCTATTTGTAGCCAGAATGTCTGGTGCGACAAGGAAGGAGGTACAGGTGCTGACTCTGAAGCGGTTGGCAGCACCCGCCGGTATAAGGCTCATCAAAAAACCTAGCGCACTGGGGCATGACTGGCGCGAGCGGCAGCTGACAGGGGCCAGTGCTGCAACTTGGGCTAGGGTATTCGTGCCATCTTCGCTCCAGATGGGGCTTTGAGGCGCATCATCAGTAGAGACGGGCGCATTCGGGGCGTAGGACGTGTCTGGGCTGGTGTCGACGGAGCCTTTACAACCGGAGATGCACATGCTGAGGGCGAGGAAAACGCCGATGCCGCACCGAGTCCAGAATCTGTTCATGACCCCAGAGTTAGCAAGCACCATGCCCGGAATGGGGGCGTAAGCCGCCGCGAGGGCAGAGAAGATGTCAAATTCTTAGACAGCCGTAGAGTTCGAGTGCAGGGCCTCTCCATGCTCCGTTTGTGTCTGAGCGCACAGTGAGTCGCCTTGCCAAGTCGCCAGGGAGTCCGTAAACCAGAGTCACGTCATGGCAGTTCCTTTTACCCACCTCAACGTCAAGTCCCATTACTCGTTGCTCGAGAGCACCATCCGCATCGGTGATTATCTCGCGGCGGTGAAGGCCGGCGGCGGCACGGCGGCAGCACTCACGGATCGCGGCAATATGTTTGGTGCCGTCGACTTCTACCTCGCCGCCAAGGCCCAGGACATCAAACCCATTCTAGGGTGTGAAGTGAGCTATGTTGCAGGCTCCTGTCTCAGTAAACCCGATAAAAAGGCGCGCAAGGCCATGTTGCCGGGCTCCGAGGACGATGACGAGCACCGAGCCTTTAGTCTCGTGCTGCTCGCCTCTAATGCCGAGGGCTATCGCAGTCTCTGCCGACTGGTGACCAAGAGCTATTCCGACGGCCTCTACATGGGCCGCCCCCGGGCGGACCGAGAGTTGCTTGCCAAGCACAGCGAGGGTCTCATCGCGCTGACTTCGAGCATTCGGGGAGAGGTCCCGTACCACTTCGCCCGGGGCAGGCCTGAGAAAGCCGAGGTCGCCGCTGAATTCTTGAAGAAGACCTACGGCGATAATCTCTTTTTTGAGTTGCAGGAAAGTGGACTGCCCGAGCAGTCCGCGGCCAATGGCGCCATCGTGGACCTCGCCGATCGTTGGGGCATGCCCCTGGTGGCCACGGCCTGCGCCCATATGATGAAGCCCGAGGGGCGCATGTCTCTCGAAGCGATGATGTGCATCCAGCTGGGGCGCAACCTCAACGTATTTGATGAGGCGGCCTCCGCGTCGAGCAATCTCACGGGCTACTATTTAAAGAGCCCGGACGAGATGGCCGCTCAGTTTGCGTGGCGCCCCGATGCGGTGGCGAACACCCAGCTCGTGGCCGACCGCTGCAAGTTCAGCTTCAAGCTCAAAGATGACCAAGGGCGCCCCATCTACCACATCCCCCAGTTCACTACGCCCGGGGGCGAAAGCGCCGAAGACTTCATGCAACAGCAGGCGGAAGAGGGCCTCAAAGAGCGTTTTGAAGAGCGCATTTTCGCAAAACCGAGGGCTGCCCCTGACTGGGAAGAAAAGAAAAAAACCTATGAGGCCCGTCTCGATGATGAATTGAAGATGATCGCCCGCACCGGCTTCTCGGGCTACTTCCTCATCGTGTCGGATTTCATCAAGCATGCCAAAGCCCAGGGCATCCCCGTGGGGCCGGGGCGGGGGTCAGGTGCTGGCTCGCTGGTGGCCTATGCCCTGAAAATCACCGACGTGGACCCCATCCCACTGAACTTGCTGTTTGAGCGCTTCATCAACCCCGAGCGTGTTTCCATGCCGGACTTCGACGTGGACTTCTGCCAGGAGCGTCGGGGAGAAGTCATCGCCTACGTGGTCGATAAGTATGGCAAGGACTGTGTCTCCCAAATCGTCACCTTCGGAAAACTACTCGCCCGCTCCGTGATCAAAGACGCCGGCCGGGTGTTGGGGCTCACGTTCCAGGAAATGGACGTGATCACAAAGCTCATCCCTGAAACACTGGGCATCACCCTTGAAGACGCCTTCAAAAAAGAAGTGCGTCTGAAAGAGATGGAGGAGCAGAACCCCACGCTTCAGCGTCTCTTTGAGATCGCCCGCACTCTCGAGGGCCTGAACCGCAACGCCGGCATCCACGCCGCCGGCATCGTCATCACCAATAAGCCCCTTACCGAGTATTGCCCGCTCATGGTGGGTAAAGAAAATGAAGCGGTGGTGCAGTACGATAAGGATTACGCGGAAAAAATCGGCCTGGTGAAATTCGACTTCCTGGGCCTGAAGACACTGACAGTCATCGACAATGCGGTGAAGTTCATCCGCAGGGGTCCGAAAGCGGATTTCCATCTCTCCGAAATCGATTTCGATGACAAAGGCGTGTACGAGCTTCTCGCCAGTGGCGACACCGACGGGGTATTTCAGCTGGAGTCCTCCGGCATGAAGGACCTTTGCTCGCGTGTGATGCCGAACTCCCTCGAAGATATCACTGCCATCAACGCGCTCTATCGCCCAGGCCCTCTCGAATCAGGCATGGTGGACGATTTCATCAACCGCAAGCATGGTCGCGTGGCCGTGGAATATACGCTGCCCCAGCTCGAGGAGATCCTGCGGGAGACCTACGGCGTCATTGTCTATCAAGAGCAGGTCATGCGGGTGGCCCGCGTGCTTGCGGGGTACAGCCTCGGTGAGGCCGACATTCTCCGCCGCGCCATGGGTAAGAAAAAACCTGAGGAGATGGCGAAGCAAAAGGGCAAGTTCATCGAGGGGTGCATCAAAAACAACGTCCCTCCGGATAAAGCCGACTTCATCTTCGAGCTCCTCTCCAAGTTCGCCGCCTACGGCTTCAATAAGTCCCATTCCGCGGCCTATGGCGTGCTTTCTTTCCAAACAGCGTATTTAAAACGCTATTACCCCGCCCAGTTCATGGCGGCGCTGATGGCCACTGAAATCAATGACACCGATAAGCTGTCACAGTACGTCGCCGATGCCCGTACCCGCGGCATCCAGGTTCTACCCCCCCACATCAACGAGTCACTCAAGTCCTTCAGCGTTCAGGGCAGGGATATTCGCTTCGGGCTGGAAGCGGTCAAAGGGGTTGGCGGTGTCGCGGTGGAAGCGTTGATCGCCGAACGGGATAAAGCAGGGCCGTTCAAAAGCCTCGTTGATTTCTGCAAACGCGTGACGCTTCGCAAAGTGAATAAGAAAGTCATTGAGAGCCTCATTGCCGCCGGCGCTTTTGATACGATTGCCGAAGAAAACCGCGCCACTCTTTTTGAAAGCCTGGAAGCCGTGATGAAGTACGCGGCAGGCCATCAGGAACAGCAGGACTTGGGCCAAGTGAGCATGTTTGATGATTTTCGTGCCACCGACCTCAACTTCCAGGAGAACACCGACGCGCTCTTCACCAGGGTGCAGGACTGGCCTGAATCGAAGAAGCTGCAGGAGGAAAAGCGCATCGTGGGTTTCTTTGTCAGCGGCCATCCCCTGGAGAAGTTCTCGAAGCTCGTGAAGGACTTCATCCATGGCGACATCACTGTCCTCAGCGAGGATTTCGACAAACGCAAGGCGGCCTTCAAGCCGCGGCCCAAACAACTCGACGAGATGGGTCGCCCCGTGTGGGACCGCGAGGGCCGCAATCACGGCAAGTACGACACGGTGACCGCGGCAATCGTGAGTAGCGTGCGTGAGATCACGACGAAGAAGGGGGACCGCATGGCCTTCCTGGAGCTCGAGGACGAGCGGAGCAAGATCGAGGCGGTGGCGTTCCCCGAGGCCTACGGCACCCTGAATGCCATGATCGCCCGCTCCGTCAAAGAGTGCATGCCCTGCATCATCACCGGGCAAATCGACTTGAATGAGGAAGGCGCGAAGATCTTTCTCCGTGGCATGGACTCCATCGAGGACTTTCAAGCCAAGCGCGTGCGTCAGGTTGTATTCAAGATACCGCAGGAGAAGGCGAAGAAGCCCGATCTTGCCCGACTCCGGGAAGTCCTCTTGAAACACCGGGGCAAGGTCGGTGTGGTGCTTGAGCTTGATGGCAGGCTCGACGCCGCCGCCGGTGGCACGCAGTTCTTCGCTCGTCATCAGCTGCCCGCGGAACTCAGTGTCAACCCCACCGCGGAAATGGCGCGTGAAGTGAATGCCCTCTTCGGTGAGTCCGTGGTGAAGTTCGTCTGAGATTGGAGCGACTCACGTGCGCGAGGTAATATGCCCCAATAAATCAATGCGGAGTCTTCGCAAGCTACTAGGATAGGTGCCTTGATCCGCATATAAGTGTCGACGGTGAAATATGAATCATACGCCGTCCCCCGCAGAGCTGAAACTCAAACAAAATATTTCATTGCTTCGCGCTGTCATCGAATCCACTAACGACGGCATCCTGGTCGTCAATACTGATGGCAAGATTGTCTGTTACAACCAGAAGTTCATAAGCATCTGGCGCATTCCCATGGATATTATTGAGACTAGAGACGACGAGAGGGCATTGTCCTACGTCCTTCAGCAGTTGAAGGAACCTGACGCGTTTCTCGCCAAGGTCCACGATCTTTACAAGAGACCCCTGAGTGAAAGCTTCGATGTCCTCGAGTTCAAGGACGGCAGGATCGTTGAGCGATACTCAAAACCTCATTGCATCGATGAAGAATGCGTTGGCCGTGTGTGGAGCTTCCGCGACATCACTAAGCAGGAAAGCGCAATCAATGACTTGAGGGCATATCAGGAGAGCCTGGAGCGGCAGATCCTGGAGCGCACGGAGGAAATCCGCAAAGCCAAAGTCTTTGTCGATTCAATCATCGAAAACATACCCGATATGATCTCCGTCAAAGAGGCCGCGGGATTGAAATTCCTCAGGCTGAATAGGGCGGGAGAAGAGCTTTGGGGGCATTCCCAAGAAGAGATGATTGGAAAGGATGGATACGACTTCCTTTCTAGGGAGCAAGCGGACGCCTTTACAGCCATGGACCGCGCGGTCCTTTCATCAGGCAAGGTCATGGACATCCCCGAGGAGACGCTGGATGGCGGCAGCCGTGGCGAGCGCGTTTTGCACACGAAAAAAATCCCCATCTACGACGGGGACGGGAATCCTGAATATCTCCTGAGCATCTCAGAAGATATCACCGAGAAAATACAGGCTGAGAAAAACCGTATTCGACTCATGGAGGAACAAATCTCCAGGATAGCGCTCGAAGAGACCTTGCGGCTCCGTGATGAATTCATATCCATCGCCTCACATGAGCTCAAAACGCCACTGACCACGCTGCTCATTCAGGTCCAGCTCATCCATAAACTCGTGGAGCAGGCCACCATCATTGGCATCTCCAAGGAAAAGCTGCTCTCCATGCTGAATACGTCCATACGCCAGGTGGATCGATTTACCAGCCTCATCAATAATCTTCTCGATACATCCAGTATCAGCGCCAAGGGTCTTACACTGCATCGTCAGGATACGGACCTGCGCAAGATCATTGGCGATGTTCTCAACAGATTCCAGGCAGAGCTAAGCAGTGTGGGTAGCTCCCTTGAGGTTCACGTCCTTGACCACATCATCGGGCAATGGGATCGCGCTCGCATCGATCAGGTCGTCGTGAATCTGCTGAGCAATGCCATGAAGTACGGTGAGGGCAAGCCCATCGAGATCTCCACTGAGTCGACCCCTACCGTGGCCAGGATCGTCGTAGTGGATCATGGCATGGGCATATCCCGGAAAGACCAGGAGCGGATCTTCGATCGCTTCGAGCGTGTAGGCTCGGTCCAGGGCATTGCGGGCATGGGACTGGGGCTCTACATCACCCGTCAGATCGTGGAAGCCCATGGAGGGACGATCAGCGTAGTCAGTGAGCCGGGGAATGGGTCCAAATTCACCGTGGAGCTACCCCTTCATGGGGCCCATCGCGGGGACGTCACGCCTCGTGCCTATGGCGACGCCCCAGTTTTGCATTGAGCCGACGTGGCGCATCGCGGCATCAGCATGGAGTCTGTTTGACCGCGATACAGACCCCATGTTGAAGTAGGGGTATGGGGTTCAAGCCGCTACTGCTTTTTTCAGGTTATTTTCTTTTCTTAGCCCAACCACTCCTGGCAACGCCTTTGGCGACACAAAAAAATGTGCTGCAGCGGGCTAAGGACGCGGTGACCACCGCCATGGCGTCCGCACGGCTGGGCGCGAGGGCTAAGCACTTTTATTTGGAAGAAGTGGTGCCGTACTCAGTCTCTTTCGTGGACGAGTCCGGTGTGGCCTCTTCCGCGCGGATCCAGGATTATTTGCAATTCACAGCCGATGGCCTCGCGACGGTGGAAGAGGAGGGCCGCAAGACGGTCCCGCTCTGCTACGAGATTCGTGCTGAGGAGGGGTGTGAGTCCTGCGTACAGGCCAGGGACGAGATCGTGAAGTATCTTCCCAAGCGGTTATCTCGGCGCGGATTCGACGTGCGAGCCTTCGCGGGGCCCACGGTAATCGCCGAAGAGCCCGGTCATGGCACGGGGGACACTTCCGTATTGGCACCGTTTGAGGCGTACCTCGCGCAAGCCCAGCAGGCGGGCTGCCCCCACGCCTTCTGGGGTTCCCTTTCGCTCGGGGATCGTGGGGCGCTTCGCGGAGTCTTCTATGCGGATGTCAGGGATACGGGCAAGCGCCACTACCGCGTGGGCTTTCAGGATGTGGTCAGGCGCGATGGCAAGGATGAGGCCCTCTTCGCGCCCGGCGTGATCTTCCTCGTGCGTGCAACTGAAGCTGTTTATAGTGGCCTCGTCTCCCAGCGACGGGCGGCATCCAACACGGGGGAAGCAGAGGGGCCGTTGCGGTTAGTGCGGCTTGAGAACGTCGCGACCTTCGCCGACTACGTCATCTTCAAAAAGAAGCTCGTGGATGGCCTTGAAGGTTTGCAAGACCTCGCGGAACGCACCATGACCCCCGGCTTCGTGGAGTTCGCCGTGGTGGGGGATATCTCGATGGCACAGCTCTCCGCGAAGATCGTCAACACCGTGGGGGCCGAGCCTGTCATTGACTCTGTAAAACTCGAGGGTGGTAACATTCTAAGGGTGGTTCTGAAATGAAGAAACTCACGATTGCACTGGTGCTCACGATACTTGTGGGCACGGTGGGCTGCACGCGCTCCGTCAAGTACCAGCGGGACCAGGAGTATTACACCCGGGATGATCGTTACGAAGCAGCGCGGGGGTCGGAAGCAGCGGACCGCATCGAGAAGTTCGGAGCTCCGAAAAAGCGCATCTTCGTCATGCCCTTCGAGAATACCACGCCCTATGGCCGCCCCAACGCGGGTAGTGGCGGCGTGGACGAGCTGGGACTCTTCGCCGCTGACGAGCTCTCCCGCGAGTTGCGCAGCTCCGGACGAGGCATCGTCCCCGAAGGTATCGCGAGCGCGAGTACCTCCCGGGACTTCTTTGTGGGCGATAAGGTGCGAGCATCATCTCTTTTGCGGGAGGCACGTAAACTCAACGTCACTGTGGTGATCATCGGTCGTATCACTAAGATCCGTTACCGCCAGAAGGGTGACCCTGTGGGGCTGCTGAGAAAGCGCCAATCCGTGGCCGCCGTGGAACTTGAGATGCGGGTCTACGATGTGGTGGATGGCAAAGAGCTCTACAGCGAAACGAAGCTCGCGGAGGGGAGCAGCTCTTCCATGAATCTTTTCAGCAAAGCGGATTCCGACTCGCCGGAGTCCCGCAGGGATCTCATCCAGGAGGCCATCAGAAATGGCTCCACAGCCTTCTCTAAATCCCTGGCGCGCGTGTTGGACAAAGTGGCCTGGGAGGGACGCATTGCGAAGATCGTGAACCCCTACGTCTACGTCAATGCCGGCAAGGCATCAGGGATCGCCTTAGGTGATATTCTGAAAGTGATCAGCCCCGGCGAGGATGTCTACGACCCGGTCACAGGCGCCGCCATGGGGCGAGCCCGTGGCCAGGTGAAAGGCACCTTGGAGGTCGTGGATTACCTCGGTGCGGACGGCGCCATTACCCGAGTTCATAGTGGGGGTGGATTTCAAGAACAAGACCAGGTCCAGTTATATTAAGGGTTAGGCTCGGTCTTTTGCCGGGGAGCTTCGTTGTCGTCGTCGTGGCCTCCACGCAGCGCACATGAGTGCGCTTTGGTCGGCCACTTCCTCCTCCGCCTCGCTCGCCGGCAAAAGCCCTTCGCCTAGCCTTAGACTCTGTTTCGCTATCTAGGCGGGGGGGAGTTCGCGGATGGCGGTGACTAGGTCGCGATGGGAGAATGGCTTGCAGAAGACGGCTTTGGCGCCTTGAGTGATGGTGTCGTGTCCCATTTGCAAGCTGTCGCCGGAGATGAGAAAGACGACAGGCATGGGGCCGGGAAGAGTCTTTAGCCTGTGCAGCAACTCCATGCCACCGCACACCGGCATACGAATGTCCGAGACCACCACGTCAAATGACTCAGCTTGGGCGACTAGGAGAGCGGAGGCACCATTATCCGCGGTTTTGACGTAAAATCCCTCCATCTCAAAGAGCATGGCCATGCTCTCCCGGATGCCTTCTTCGTCATCAACGATGAGTATTCTTTGTATTTGATTCTTCTGCCCCATGGATCGGCGAGAGGAGCATAAAACAGAGGCTATCGTCTATCTTGTTCTGAAGAGGTCAGAACGGCTCTATGACCACGTATCTCTCGAGGGCAGCGCGGAGCGCGGTAGGGCACTGGGCGGCATCCTGGAACTGGAGACGAAAAGGGTAGGCTGTATAAATGGGGACACTGGGGTTGGCGTTTAGGTTGTAATCTGCTGTCAGTGTCATGCTCGCCGGGTATCCCGGAGATAAAACAAATTCATACCCTCCGTGTAAACCACCACTACAGGCAGTATTTACGATGGAATCGATTGTCCCGGCATCCATGGCGATGGAGCCAGGCAGCGTAAGGTTACCCACTCGTATTAGCCGGTGCTCCCGCATCGCTTGGGGCGAATCGATCTCGTACCAGGCGAGATCAATCTTAGTGTAGGGCGTGTAGCCCCGCAGCATTGCTGGTGTGACAGCGGTGAGGGTCAAGATGTTAAAGGGGGTTGTCCCCGGCAGAGCTCTTTCTGTTTCAAAGTCATGGGAGAAGAGAAAACCAACGTAGGCGCGGGCCTCAGCGCTTGATTGATAGTGTTCCACCTCGGTCATTGCCGCCAGGCAATCCCGGCGGCCAGATCCTTCAGGAAGCCGGAAACATGCGACGTAACCCGGCAATCTGCGTTCGCGTTGGGAAAGCGGCATCAGGGCATAACTGACTTCGTGGAATATCAACGCTGCCCGGTGGGCCAGTGAAAGGCGATTCCAGTGCTCGCGGTGGATGCGGATGGCGCCATCGCGGCGAACCGCCAGTTGAACGGGGCGGCCCCCGGGGAACTCAATGACTGAGTCCTCGTCCTGAATATCCATGAGCCGCGGGGCAACAATCGCCCAGTGATAAGCACGGATCGCTTTCGCGTAGGTCAAGGCCAAGCCAGGACTGAAACTCTCGATTTCGCGTAGCTTGCCCACAATTAAATCCACGGGGAAAACAGAGGGGTCCAAGGCTTGCGAAATGGAGTCCATCCATATTTGGCTGGGCGCACGGGGGGGGCGAACCCGAGGGCTGGACTCGACGCCTGCCTCGACTAAATCCAGGAGATACAAATGACCATTCATGATGATGCCATCACCACCATTGCCGGCACGGTCGTCAGCGGAGTGCGCCGCCGTGGGCACCACGGAGAGGGCCAACAAGAGGAGGGGTAGGATGAAAAAGCCACGAGATTCACTGACGGATTTTGTTTTCATGGGAGAGCTCCGGGTACTGCGTGAGTGGGAAAAGTTGGGTTTGGATCTGGTAGACCGCGTCGCCGGTCCCTGTTTCGCTGAACTGACGGACGAACTCGTCCTCCATCCTGCGAATGAAATCTTTCATCTGCGGTATCTTCGCCGTGGAGACGGCAAGCGTGATGCTTGAGATCTGGCGTTTCTCCACGGGCACGGTGCGAACTGCTTCTTGAGCCAAGGCTAAAGCACCCTCATGAAATCTCTTCAGGCCTTCCTGGCTGATGTCCTCCAGGGTCTGGATGCCCTTGCCCGCGGTGATTCGAAGTCGCTTTGTCTTCGGATCACGTTCGAGCAGGTTGAGTTGGAGCATCGTATCCAGCGCACGGGCGATGTCCCTCGGGTTGACCTTGAAGCGGAGGCGCTGGGCGATCCACTGGGGGTCTTCAAGAAAGCCAGGCAAGCGCGTGAGTTGACGGATGGCGTAATACCACCAGTGTGAAATGGCTGAAAATGTCTTCACATCGAGCAAAATGAAGGGGCCAGTGGGGCGGCGTTTTTCAAGGCGTTCTTTGACCATCAGGGATAGCTCGGGGTCCCCCTTCACCTTGGAGAGGCGTACGAGATCTTCAAAGTAGGCCCGTTCTTTCACTCCGAAGCGAAAGTAACGGAGGAGCTTTTCAAGGATCTCGGGCCCGGCATCCCGTTGACCATGAATGATTTTCAGTAGAGACGTGTTGTTCTTCAGACCGAGTTTCTTGGCCCATGCCTGGTAGCTCCAAGAGGGATTCCGCTTCTTGGCATCCTCAAAGTGAGTCACGAGATAGGAGCGGTAGTCGACATGGCTGAAAACTGTATTCTTCACGCCATGATGGAATAGGCGTAGTCCACAGGCATTTCAAGATTTAATGCAGGCAGATTGCCATATTCGCAGGCAATAGTGCCTGTGACGGGCCGCGCCGAAGAGTTTCATGGCACTTTCCTGGGCTCCTGGTTACTCTCAGGATCATGGCGACGCATGAAAAAACCCATGGGAATGAAGTCTCTTGCCGCCCGCTACAGAGCATATTCCAGTTTCTGAGAGACCGCCAGATTCCAGCAGAGGCCGTGTTCGGCGGCGCTTCCTACGCCATCGATTACATGAGGAACCCGAACAATCGCATCAGCTGGAGCGAGCTGGTGAAGTGCCTCGCCCGCCTCTCTGATGTCTCCGGTGGGCAATCCGGGCTTGAGGCCGTGGGCGAGCTGTCGCCAGGTTCCATGGAATTCACTCAGCTCAATAAACTGCTTGGTTTTTTCGCGGATAGCCGCCTTGGCTATTGGGGGCTCATGAAACTGATGCCCTCATTTTTCCGAAATGTCCGTTTCCAATTCATCGATTCTGGTTCGCGAAGAATTCGCATCATTATGGAGATTCCAGAGGAGTATGAGGATTGTCCGGCCTTCTTCATGATTTGGGTGGGGGGGTTGAGAAGCACTCCCCGGGTTTATGCTCAACCCAACTCCGTGGTTCATCTGGCGATCACCGAGCGTAAAGGCGTATTTGACATTGTTCTACCGCCTTCAGCCACGATCTTTTCCCGGATCCGGCGAGCGCTGCGGGTGCTATTCGCGGCCCGGGCCGTCATTGAAGAGATTTCCAGCCAGGATCGCGCCATTCGTCAGACGCAACAAGCCCTTGTTGATTCTCAGATGAACCTCCAGCTTGCAACGCAGATGTCCGCACTTTCGAAACTGGCGGCATTGGGCGACATGGCAGGCGGCGTAGCCCATGAAATCAACAACCCACTGACGATTATTGGGCTCACTGCCGCCAATGCTCGGGAAAAGCTCAAGGATGAGAGCGTAAGCCGACAAGCCATCGCCGATCAGTTGGCCCTCATTGAGCGCACCGTGGAGCGCATGGCGAGAATAGTGTCATCAATGAGGGCCTTTGCCCGGGACGCTGAAAATGACCCCTTCACTTTCGTGCCGGTGCGGACAATTATCGAGGACACGCTCAATCTTTGTCGCGAGAAATTCAAGAGCCGGGGGGTGGACCTTCAAATCCGTCCTATCGATGCCGATCTCACGTTGGAGTGCCGCTCGACTCAGATCTCTCAAGTGCTCCTGAATCTCTTGAGCAATGCCCTGGACGCCGCCAGCACTTCATCCGAAAAATGGGTACGCATCGAGATCACCGAAGTAGGAACGTATATTCGTTTCGCTGTCATCGATAGCGGTTCAGGGGTGCCGCCAGCGGCGAGAGCCAGGATTTTTGAACCATTCTTTTCGTTGAAGCCTGTTGATAAAGGCACGGGCCTAGGCCTCAGCACGGCGGTGGGCGTGGTCTCTAGCCACAGGGGAACCCTCACCCTGGATCCCGCCACGCCCCACACATGTTTTGTGGCATTGATCCCACAAAAGCGCGTAGCGTAGAAAATGGAAGATACAGCTCACGACGCTCTGCTCTTTTTAGCGCAACTCGAACAGTGTCCGTAGAAGATAATTGATAGATTAGCCTTTGAGAAGCCATGGATGTCTTTAAGTGCCGCATCGATCTTCTCGAACAGCGCTTTATTGCCGCGATTGAGTTTCCCGCAGGATTTACAGATGAAGTAGTCATGGACCCTGCGGTCGAAGATGTATTGAAACCGTTTACCGACGCTTGGTAGATTCAGTTCTTGGATGAGATCGAGCCTCTTGAATGCTTCGAGATTCCGGTAAATGCTCGAACGATCAACCCCGGGCATGTGCTTTTCCATGAAAACATGGATTTCCTTGAGAGAGATCTGCTTCGTGCTGTTGTCGAGCACATATTGGAGCATGAGCTTGCGGGCCGGAGTGATGCGCATCTCGTTCGACCTAAGCACGGCGAGGAGGTCTTTGTGTTTCTTCATAAAGTACCCGGCGTAAGCTAGCGGACTTGCTTCGTTGGGTCAGTATAAATATTGGGGATGGCGTTTACATCATTACAGGTATAGTCACTCAATCCTTCACCCAGAGCTCGAGTTTATCTGATGCGATGGGTTCACTCCGGACCAAAGTGTAACCGGGCGGCATATCACCACCAAAGCCATGATATGTGACAACTCGAGTGTCTTTTCGGGCGCGAAAGAGCTTCCGCTGAACGATGCGGATATATTTTTCATAGAAAAACCATGTGTTCGAGACACCCTGATCTATTTTGAATCGGTCCCCGTAAAGATTCTCTACAAATGGATTGAAGAGGTAAAAACCATCGAAGTGCGCCCAGTCCATGTCCATCATGTTCCCGTGAACGAAGGAAGCGTCTTCAATCTTGTGGCGAATGGCAAGGTCGCGGCACATCGCAACGAGGTAGTCACGCTGTTCGACCCCTGTGAAAACGCCTTCCGTGGTCAATGCGCCCACTAGACAGAATTTTCCTGCACCTGAGCCAACATCAAGAATGCGCGCACCGTCATGAGTCACGAGCAGCTCGGCGGCTCTTCTAGCAACACGCACGGGCGTCCAGTGCATCTCTGAGAGCCTGTAAATGGGATCTGGGTAGATCTGGTCGAACCTTTTGTCCGAGACTCTCTGCTTCGCGCGGAGCTTCTTGATGCAATCAAGAGGGTCCGCGATGTGGGGGCTGGATGGGGGCTCGATCACGCCCAGTGACTGATGAGCACTGACGTCCTGTTTGCAGCTCATACCCCCATCGTAAACCTCTAATGCAACAAGGTGCAATAGCAAACGTCGAGCGTATTAGAACTCGCGTTGCGCCGCGGGGCGTCCCTCTTTGTGGGATTCGTTATAGAGGTGAATGAGGGCCAGCATAGTCATAAGCAGCACTAACCAGTAGACTTGCTGTCTTCTTTTCAATGACGTCTCCTAAGCCTTGCGAGGCGTCTTCGTGGACCGAGTGCTTCATAAATAGAATAAGCTGATAATGTCGCTGGCAGCAGGAACCCGAGATAGTGAAACTTCAGATAAAAATAGGACCCAATCAGGGAACCCATGATGAAGGCTGAGATCGTGCCCATGCGAAGACGGACTGCTTGCATCTCCATGCGAAAGACCGCGGGGTTTGAAAAGGCCCTCACAAGCCCCGTGCCGAGGTCGGTGGTCACGCCGGTCAGGTGCGTCGTTCGAACCGTCGCCCCTGATGACGTCGATATCGCCGCGTTCTGAAGACCGCTTGCGGCGCAGAGCAGCGCAAGAAGCATATAGTCTTTGCTGAGGCGGGGCTCACTCCCAAAGCTGCCAAAGAGATCGAAGTGGCCACCCAGGGCAGCCCCCAGGAGGCAAAGGCACACAAGACTCATGACAAGCGCGTAATGGGGGCGTTGTCCGCGATGAACCCGCCGGTCCACAAGGTACGCTGAAACCATGACGCCCAGCAGAAAGAATAATGGAAGTGAGACAATCCCCGCCGCCTGATCCCACTGGCCTTTCGTGGCGTCAGCAGCGAAAAGCGTAGCAAAGCCAGTCACGTGACTCACAAAGCGGTGGGCACTTAAAAAACCCCCCGCATTCACGCAACCTGCAATGAAGCTTAGTAAAAACCACTGAAAGTGGGTTCTCCAAGATCTTGCTTTATTGAATTGGTGTCGAAACATGACTGCTTACCAGCGTACGACAAACATCGGGTGTTTGTATTCAGGAATGACAGATCTCAGCTGGCGCGTTTATGGTATCAACGTAGTTTCAATCTCATCCCTCAGCGCCGCGAATACGGCTCGCAGTGATTGATACCGTCCTGCCACTCAGATACGCCTACCGATGGCAGGCTCTCGGGGCTGCGGTAAAGGAACGGCGAGCAGATAAAGTCGCCCGCAGCCGACCACAGTCTTTGCTGAGTGCGCTCGTAGCCTTCGGCAACGCGCACAAAGGGCACGCGCTCATTGTAGGCATAGACTTCGCCAGTGCTGAGATCTAAACCATAGGCATGGCCGCCAGGCGGCAGGGGCTCATCGCGCAGGTAATCCCTCAGCACGACAGCAACACCGGCGACGGCGATGGCGTGCTCGATGTCTTCCATATTGTGCTGGGCCCAATCGCGCGATGAGCCAGCCGTTGGCCACTCACCGCCCAGGATGGTTGCTTGCAGTCGCCTGAGTGGGATGTTGCGAGCTGTGAACTCTTGTAACACGCGGGGGAATGATTCTGAAGGCGATGTGGGCCCATCGGTATGTGCGAGTACGCCCGTGTGGGTTTGCAGATCGAAGAACGTGACGACCACGCAAGGCGCCACCCCCGCGGTTTGCACGCGCGCGTGGTGGGCGAGATCTGTGATGAGGTACTCGCGCTGGAAAACTTGGGGCGTTTCGCCATCGTCGTTGTCGAGGGTGCGCAGCTGCAACGACGGTGTAGGGCCGGGTAATGTCAACGCCCCCACAGGGCCGGGGCTACTCTCCCCCTGTTGCGCAAAGGCTGTGACGGCGAAAATCAGGGGAGTCAGCGCGCTCAGTGTGTGCATAAACGGTGGGGAGTTTAATTTATAGTACAATTTTAGTCAAGTAACATGAATTATCTCACCTTGAATCATTACGGTCCCTAGGTCAAAAAACGATAGACATACTATTTTAGTATGGTATAATCCGCCACGTCTGATCTATGGAGGCCTTGTTATGAAGAAGTATTTTTCAATGATCTTGGGGATTGCCGCCGCAATACTTGGCCGTAAGTCTAATTGATAAACCCTAAGGAATTTTAGTATGAAACGTTACACATACCTATTGTTGCTATTGTCTGCAGTATCTGTCGCACTTCCCACACTTTCTCATGCGCAGTCAGCAGTTCAGCAAATACGCCTTGAAATTCCCCGGGCATTCCTAGCCCCATACAATCGTCCCAATGATATTCGTGATATTTACTTTGGTCTATGGTTCCAGTACGGATTGTTGACTACTGGCGGCACGCAGTTCGGCCCCACACCACAAGGGATCGACACAGCCAGGTCCTACTGTCAGGTTGTTATTTATAACGATCTCTTAGTGGCACTCGAACCTCGTCGACCAACCGACCGCAGGCAGTGTGTGCCTGTTAAAGCTCAGTCTGCTGACCTGCGTTTTACTCAGTCAGCGGTCGGCCCGAATGGCTTTGACCTTACGTATGCCAATATGATTCCTCATCAGTTTAGCGATGGAGAAATCCTATCGATTCGATGCATTGGAAGCAACACCGCAGATGACTCAGGCCGTATCCTGATCCCGTCGATGGACACACTAATAGCCCAACACATACCTTCTTCTACCCTTCGTATAGTTGGCGTAACACCTGTTGCTGCGTCATCCGACACCACAGCCGGTGCTTCCCCAGCGGCACCTGTATCCGGCTCAGACGCAGAGTAGTCCGTGAATCCTAACCAAGACCCCCAGGTCTGCGAAGACCTGGGGGTCTTATTTTCCACCACTCAAAACTCATCTTTTTTAGGAATACGACCAAAGGCAATGCGCGTGGGCGCAGCCTCTTGAGCTTCGTGCACTCCCGCGTAGTACAGAGTGCCGCCGCCATAGCGATCATTCACCCGATCGATGGCCCGGGCTAAGTACTCGCGCTTGGGGTTATCAAAAAGAGAGAACTGATGATCGGTCTATCTCGTAGCCAAAAAATAGCCAAAAATAGCCAACTCGCGTAACGCCGAGTCTTTTCGGGTCACGTGAGCGCTGTGAACTGGACCGCAACTCATTGAAAACTCTTGTTTTTGATTTTGCGGACTTAGGCACTTTTCGGTGCCGACTGACTTCGGAAAATGGTTGGCTCGATCCCTAGCTTCAGAAATCGGACACTTAGTCGGATTTGTAGCCAAAAGTAGCCAAGCACTGCCCTTAGGTTGAAAGTCGGGTCAAAACTTCCGACTCGCCGATCTTGCCCGCCCGAAACAAGGCCGCTTTTCTTCGGAGCGGGTCATGATGATAGATCACTCGAACTAGAGTTCCCATGACCTCGTCCTGCTCGAATCCGTTAATCGTAAAGCCGAGCTTCAGTTTGGCGATTAGAACGGCGTTATTGGTGCAGATGTGACGCGAACGAATGGCGCTAAAGCCCTCTTGCTGGGAGAGTTCCAGTAGCTTCCGAACGATCGTGGAATAAAAACCCCGGCGACGGTGATCCGGTAGAACAAGTGAGCCAGCCATGTAGAAATCTCCGGTGTGCACGGAGTCTTGCCATCCGTAGCTCCAGCCCACCATCTTCCCTTCGTGCATGAGCGCTAGATTCAAGCGAACGCGCTCCTTGATCCTCGATTGGAGGCGTTCCATCTTGGATCTCTGCTCGTCAGAGAGTTGAGCCCTCCAGGGGAGGACCGGATACCCCTGGAGAAGATGCTCATTGAACTGGGCTAGATAGAGATCTTCAGGATACCGATTTACCCGAGCAATGGAGTACCCATTTTCAAGTTGCCAGAGTCCTTGAATTTCAAACCCAGATTCACCGTATAGATTCTCGCTCGATCCCAGTTCCGTATTCCCCATAAGTGCTACTCTACCCATTTCGCCGGTCTTTGTCCGTATTCTATGATTTGCTGCCACGTTTCTTTTCGATTCGGCGACGGACGTGGGTGGTACCGACCAGTACCACCCCTGGTCGCTTTGTGGTGCCTTGCTAAAATAACCAAATGGTTATAAACTATTACGGTGAAAATCGAATTCCACCGATCCCGCTCTGGTCGTAGCTACTTTGAAGATTTCCTCGATGATCTACACAAGGCGGATCAGTCGGCGATCTTGGCCGTTTTCGCTGACATTCGGGAACATGGATTCAATGCGCTAGGATGTCAGTTCCGCCAGATCGATGGGAAGCTTTGGGAGATCAAGATTCGAACAAACGGCGGCGGTTGGCGATTCTTCTATGTGACGTTAGCGGCAGATGTGATCCACGTCTTGCATTCGTACAAGAAGCAAGGCCAGAAAGCTCCGCCGCGAGAAATCGAAGTAGCGCGTAAGCGAATGAAGGAGACTTTAGAATGAAAACGAAAAAGACGAACGGTGTAGCTCTCGAAACGATCTTGGAGCGGCGTCTGCAAGATCAGGAAATTCGCTTTGGCTTCGATCAGCGTCGATTCTATCTCCAGATCGCTCGCTTAGTTGCAGACCTCCGGGCGAAAGCCGGACTCTCGCAAGCGGAGCTGGCCAAGGCCGCCTCCGTCAGCCAGCCCCTGATTGCTCGTCTGGAAAAAGGCGATCAACGCCGTACCCCTACCTTCGACATGGTGTTCAAGGTGTTGAAAGCCCTCGGGTACCGAATGGAGATTCTGGCTTTACCAGAGAAGCGCCGTCGCGCAGCGGCTTGAGTCGCTCAGTGCCTGAGCACGGATGCTCGGGGCAGCGATTCGAGTAGCCAAGCGGTAGCCAAAAAATAG
>CAYHWW010000004.1:0-54858 GCA_964360145.1 uncultured Oligoflexia bacterium
CTCTTATTACTGGTTACGATGAACGCACGCTCCAGCGCGTAGAGATATATCGAAGCAACTATCCCCAGCTTGACAGGTTCATCGCCAACCCTCTCGCCCCCATTGAGGGGATATCGGTAATCTCAATGACTTACTTCATGGATAACTACCTTGAGTTTTGTGAGCATGGCATGCGAACCTTACCAAATCATCAAAGCCACTGCAGAGACTATGCTGCGTGGCAGGCGCGGCTTGCAGCTTTCAGTGATGAGGATCTGGTGCTATTTTTGAATCGTTACCATGCTGGCAGGCTAGGCCCTAGTAACGAAACACTCTTGTCTGATCCTGACTCTGAGTTTCATCGCAGGATCGTAAGGGCGATGCCCTTTCTCACAGACCCCGCCCAAGTGACCTACGAGATCGCTCGGCCCTTTCCCCAGGGCCATGGCAACCAAGCTGCAACAGCGGGCTTAATGACAACAAGCGCTCGTCATACGCTTTCACCCAACGTTTATTATCGCGCAAGAGTCATCTACCATGACAACGCAGAGCATCGCCGAGCCATGCTCCGTCAATTTCCTCCCCCATACCCTGCGACTTATTGCGGAAATCCAGCCGATAAGGCCTCCCTTCCTAACTATCCATCCCTGCTGCAAGACATCGTGGCTTATATCCAATCCAGTGCATATGCTGGAAGCGATAGCAGAGAGCGTGCACTGTATTATTGCCTACACCCCTGGGGAATAGACCCTACCACCACCCCGGACCTCGCCCGCGCTATCCGGGTGCTCTGACCCGGCTTCGGGCCCTAATGCAGATGAGCGACGTCGTCGCCGCTCTGTTCCTCGGCGTAGGTGAACTCCAGCTCCTTGCCGTTCTTCTTGACGTTGACGATCCACATTTTACCCCGCGCCAACGTGAAGACATCTGAGTCGAGGCGCAAGAAAAGCTTAAGAGGGTCATCATCGTCGGATTGCACTTTCAAAAGCCCTGAAGCCAGCAGGCGGTTCTGGAGCATTTCCGGGGAGACAAAATCCTTGCTGAGCTTGCGGCGGTAATCGTCCAGCTGGAAATAAACTTCGGGCTGGTAGGCGAACAAAGTCGACAGCCAGTTCTTGAGGATGTTTGATAGAGACATCTTCTGCAGCGAGGCTTCCATGCCAGTTGAGTTTTCCATGAGGGTGTCCTCTTCTCATACTCAGGGTCTCGCTGCTTTCAGCGTGATGCAAGACCTGTCCTGAAATAAAGTCCACCTATCAATATGAGATCAAACATGAAACGGCTCGTGCTTGCCGCTGGGGTGATGCTTCTGCTGCTCGGTGCAGTCACCTTTTTCGTGCGGCGCGTAACAGCTCTGCAGGCGGCCCGCTTCATCGTGGAAAAAGCGGGGCTTCCCGTGAACCTTCGCTCTGCCCATTGGGACGCGACATGGAGTGGACTGCGACGGGGCGAGGTGCCCCGCGTGCAAGTATCCGGCAATGTATCAGACGTTCTCTCTTTCGACCTGGATACACCGGTACGGTTCAGGTGGCACAAGGAACATCTCTCCTTGATGCTGGGCCCGGACATGCAGCTCTCCGTCCATCTCCCAAACCTCAAAGCAGCGGTGGAAGCAAAGGGTCAGATGGATTTGGACATCGCCAAAAACATGCTCTCCCTCCGGTGGACTCTCACCTCCACTAAAACCATCGAGCATGATTTTGGTGCGGCACAAATCGCACTGGATGGCCCATCCACCACTGGATCACTCACGTCGGCAAATGGCCTCGTCAAATATGATGTCACTCTCCATAGCGTCGGTACCCAGGGCCTTTGGGAACAGCGCTTTATCGACGTTGGGCCTCTCTCCATCACCGCTCAAGGCGAGGGGCCACTGCCCAAAGTAATTTTCCAGATGAAAACACCATGGCCCGTGACGGGGTCCGCAACCTACCGCAACGGTTCGTGGACAGCCGAGCTTAGCGGCCGCCTCGACGCGGCTCACCTCAAGAAGGTTCTCCCAGACGCCGTTCAGGGCAAGGGCGCTTTGACCTTTTCCGCCCTGCTTGATCCAGCAGGCCTGAGAAACGCGAAGCTGCGGGGGCACTTCAAAGAAGTAAAACTGGGACCATTGACCTGTGAAAGCATGCGCCTCACAGGAACCGCACGGAGTGTTCCCAAAATTTCCATCGCCATTGAGGCCACTCAGCCCATCACCTGCACGGCCCCATCCCCACTCGGTGGGGTGTTGCATTGGAGCAAAGTCAGTGTCTCCCTTCGTGATGGTGTCATGCAGGCCCATGGCTCTCTGCGCGGTGAAGGCTTCACTCTTGCCGGCATGCAACGAGCATTTTGCATCCTACCCAAGAAGCCGCTACCGGGGCCCGTGGAGTTCCACTACCCAGAAATCGAAATCAAGGGATCCAGTCTTTCAGCCCAGGGTGCGCTGCACGCCTCTCTTTGGGGTGGCCAGCTCGCCCTGGGCAACATCAACGCCCGGTGGAGCGACGTTTCTCGGGCAGATTTTTCCGCGTCACTTTCCAACGCTGACCTCAAAGTAATCTCTGATTGGCTGGATTTCGGCCAAGTCACCGGGCGCCTGGACATCGTCGCGGAGAACACTGAAGTCGCCATTACAGGGTTGGGCACACTGCCCCTCCAATATGACTTTTCAATCAAGGGCGGCAGCGAAGGCGGTCGGCGACTCAACTTTTCCGCGGAAGCCCTGGATAACCTCATGGACATGATGGGCGTCAAGGACGCCGCGTCAAATCCCATGGCATCCTTCGCCTTCAAAGCCTGGCGCTTCTTTGGCGGTGTCTTCGGCTTCATGAATAACATGGATTATTTCGGGTTCAGGGCACGCACACAGCGTGGTTTCACTACGTTGACGACCTTCGATCCGCTGGGAGCAAAAAATCATTACTTAATCCATGGCATCTCCTTTAAAATGCCCATCAAGTCCACTGGTGGCGATGGGGACATCTACCCCATCATCATGAAGACCGGAGACTTCCAGTCTTGGCTCTGGGCCCGGGTGGCCTGGTTCAAATCGAGAAACAAGGAGAGCGCCCATGAAAAAAGCGATTCTGAAGAGTGCGTCCCGCTATTTTAAGAGCGCAGCTCTCTTATCGACACTGCTGGGGGCTGCCGCCTGCATCACCGTCAACGTGTACTTCCCGGAAGGGGCCGTGCAGCGCGCTGCCGACGATTTTGTGAAGGATCTCTACGAGAAAACACCGAAACAACAGGGCCCCGCCGGCGCCACCAAGCCCAGCCCTGGCGCATCGCTCATGGAGCACCTGCTTTTGCCCTACGCCCATGCAGCGGATGAAATCACGACAAATACCCCCACCGCCCAAGCCATCAAAGCCCGCATGGCCGCACGGGTTGGAGATCTTTCCGCATTTAAAACCAAGGGCGTCATCGGTGAAACCAATGACGGCAACGTGATTGTCAAGGATGCGGCGGGTTTGGCCCTTAAAGACCGCGCCGCGGTGGAAAAACTAATCACAGCGGAAAACCAGGACCGCGCCACCCTTTATGATGAAGTGCAGAGGACGAACCAACTCAATGATCGTGGTCAAACCAAGATCCGCCACACCTTCTCTAAAGCCTTCCAAGAACACTCCCCCGCGGGCACATGGGTGCAGGGTGAATCTGGCGGCTGGAACAGAAAGTAAGGGTTAGGGATCGCACATGAATAAATCCGTGGCGGTGGTGTTCACCAAATACAAATCCTTGCTCACGCGCCTGAAAAAGCGCGCACCGCTCTCCTTGGCTATGATGGCATGCTTGCTGCCCTTTCCTTTGGTGGCCTCTGGGGAAAAGAGCGTCAATGGCACCCCTGCTCATGTGGCACTGGTGTATCTGTCTTTGAGCGCCCTATTCGCGGCCTTCGCCCTGCAAGTCTATTACAGCGGCTCGATCATCGAAGATGCTCTTTCTAAAACCATCGGCGAAAAACCCCCGGCCTGGAAGAAGTTCCTGCGGCACTTGCCCGGCAATCTCATTCTCTCCATGGCACTGGAGGCAGCAGGTCTAGTGCCATTTTTCTTCACCGGTTATATGAAAAACGAACGCGGTGCTGGCCCCACGGCCCTTGTGTTGGGGCAGATGGTGATGGCCATCCCTTTGTTCGCTTTATCCGTGGAGCTCTGGTTCCGCTATTTTCGATGGCATGGCCTGCGCTGCATCACTCAGCCCATGGAACGCAAAGCATTTCTCAAGCGCTACAAGGCGCCGGTACTCGCTCTGCTACTGGTATTTCTGCCCATGGCGGCTCTCCCGGAGTGGGGGTGGGGCCTGGCGGTTGCCTCTGTCGCTACCACTGCGGTGACCGTGACTCTCCTGGAATGCCTGGGTCTGGAACTTGAGCGGCTGGTAGCCCAACAGTGACCCGAGGGCAGCGCGTTTTTCACTTCAGTCCCCTTGATCTCACGCAGACCGGCGGCGTGGAGATGCACATCAATAGGCTCGTCTCGGAATGCCCCGCCTTCGGTTGGCCCGCATCTGCAGGCCTGGAGCCCCAACAAGATTTTTGGGCTGACGGTGGCCCTCGGTTGCTGCACTCCCACGGAGATCGCATTCCCCCGTGGCGGCTCATCGAACGGTTCGGCATGAGATCCTGGGTTCATACGCTCCACGGTACCTCCAGCGGCAGAGCCCTCGCATGTCATGAAATCTTTGGCCTTCGTAATTATCTTTCCGCCGCGAAAGAAGCGCTGCCATGCTGGTTCGCCGCTGGCATCATCTGCGTCTCGCCCGCTGTACATGAACAAGCACGACGTCACTTCGCCATGCCTTCCTGGCGCCATTTTTCAGTCATACCCAATGGCGCGGACAATCCCAGCGGGGATGGCGCGCTCTATGCCGCATACAAGCCCTACGTACTCTTTCTGGGGCGAGGCGATGATCGCGTTAAGAACGCGCAGGGTCTCATCGCTGCCTGGCAAAAAACGCGCATGACGAATCCGTCTGCCCACCTCCTCGTCGCGCCCTCTCGCGGCTTTCCTAAAGATGAAGAACGCATCGTGGCCTTTGACACCATCACAACACGGGAGAAATCTTCTCTCATTTCTGGGGCGGCGGCTGTGGTGATCCCCTCATTCTACGAGGCTGACTCCATCGTCGCATGGGAGGCCATGGCCCACGGCACACCCGTCATCGCATCCGCGTCCATCGGTGTACGACCATTTTTGGAGCGCTACGGCGCCCACACCTTCATTGAACCCCGGAATGAAACCGCCTTGGCCGCGGCCCTTGCTTCAGCCCTTGCCCCGTCTGCCGTTGCTCGCACTACGCCGCTTCTCAGAAGCTGGAGCGACGTTGCTAAAGAAACGACGGTATTCTATGCAACGCTTAGCAAAGGTTGCTGAGAAATTTCTCGAGGGCTTGTACCCGGTGCGTCCATCCCCGTTCGCGGGCCCAGATGACCCCAGCAAGACGTCGCTCCGTAGTCGTGGGGCCAGAGGTGAGTTCACGCAGCAATTCCTCAAGGGACGCCGCCGCCGCGGGCTCATCACCGGCTGGAGTCAACCACGCAGCCTCCGGCGGCAGCCTCAAAGAAGCGGTGTACTGCCCCTCCGTGGCCCAAACCGCGGCACCGCAGGAACAGGCGGAGAGAAACGTGGATCTGCGCTCAGAGAGCCCTTGTTCGAAGGGCAGGACAACCGCATCAGCAGCGATAAGAATATCTTTGTAAAGCTCATCAGGCGCTTCGGGCAACCAAAAGAAGCGGTTCCCCAATGCGGCTCTGAACTTCGTGATGCGCTCATCAGCAAACTGTCGATCCCGCTCTTTCGGGCCTAGCCCGCCCATGAGGAGAAAGCGGAACGGCGCGGCGCGCCCCGACGTGGCGCCACACCAGCGCTCAAGAAACTCAATGCCCTTGCCCGCTGTGATCATCCCGCCATGAACGAGGAGTGGACCGCTGCCTTCGGAGATAAATTTTCCAACCACGTGACTTGCCAAGCGTGCCCGCGCCTTATCCCTCTCCGACTCCAAGGTGGTCGCCGTGGGCAATGAGAATAAAGCTTCATTCCAAAGAGTCGGCCCCAGGGGATACCTGAGAAATGGCTTACCCCAAGACGCGATGAACCCCTCGTCCGCCTGCGTGTTCACCAATAACCCATGGGCCAGCTGGGCCGCCATAAAGGCGCGCATGCGCCAATGGACAGGGGCCTCCGAATATTCGTGAATATTGAGCAGCAGCCTGCTGCGGGGCGCACGCACACGAAGGGCTGCCATGGTGACGAGGGCGTTCCAGGGTTTGCGACGCTCAAAAAGGGATGGCATGTGAATAAGAATGTAAGGTGGCGCACCGCCAGGGGGCAGCATCGGGTAACGCCAGGTTCCTTCATCCGGCTCTATGAAGTTTACCTTCCAGCCCGCGGCCTCGAAACCAGCCCCCTCAGCACGGGCAAAGGCGCCCACGGAGCAAACCTTGGTTCGGGGTGACCCGATGGCTATGCCGACGTGGCGGGAATGCTGGTGGCTGTTCATAGATAGCGCGGGAGGCGCTCCCGGTAGAAATCCACTGTAGTCTTCAGGCCTTCATCGAATGTGATACGCGGCGTCCAACCCAGTATTCTCTGGGCCTCAGAGGAATCCGCGACGAAATCACCGGTTTCGATGGCCTTTCGTTCCTTGGGCCAGGGCACCATTTCCACATGCCCCTTACCAACAGCGGCGACGACCTTGTGCGCGCAATCCACAAAACGCTCTGGGCGCCCGGAGGCCACATTGAACACAGCATAGGGCACATGCTCGCCCGTGAGTCGATGACGGCCCGGTTTACCGTTGTCAGGCAACGCAACAGCATACAAACCAGCGGCCATGAAAGCATCCACGGCATCATCGATGTAGAGATAGTCCCGCAACTGCTCCCCAGTACCGAACACTTTGATCGGCTTGCCCTGCAAGCAAAGGCTCACGAACCAGTTCAGGATGCCGTACTTGCCGTGGCGCATTTGATGCCGGGGCCCAAAAGAATTTGTGAGCCGCACGGACACGGAGGGAATGCCGTGAACCCGGGCATACACGGCACCGTAGTATTCTGAGGCCATTTTGTTGACGCCGTAGACATCAACAGGGTTTGGCAAAACGGTTTCAGTGGCGGGGCTTTGCAGCGGCGCCCCCACGACGGCTCGTGTGCTTACGTAGACTACGGCGGGGGTCTTGCCCCCATTGCCAATGGCCGTCTTGCACCCCTCCAAGAGAGACAACGTCCCTTCGCAATTGAAACGAAGGTCCAGCCAGGGATCGACCATGGAGTCCACATGGGAACACTGTGCCGCGGAGTGGAAAATCACGTCGGCCGCCGAGGCAAGCTCCGCCATGAGGGCACGATCCGTGATGTCGCCCCGCACGACGCGGACCGCTTCGCGAAACCCATCGAAGTTGGCGTCATTGGCACCATAATCAGGGTGGTAGTTGTCCAGGATGGTGACCTGGGCCCCCTGTTTCACCAAACCTGCCGCGAGGTTGCTGCCAACAAAGCCGGCTCCGCCGGTGATGAGCACATTACGCCGGGCCCATTGACCCGCAATTCCTGTGGACATAGACCACGGTTGTAGCACAGTCTGAATTTGTTCTCATGCGCCATCTCCTGGTCATCAAACTGGCTGCCATCGGCGACGTGACCATCGCCACCCAGGCGCTGGCCAGCCGCGGCGGCGCTCTCAAATCCGGATCCTGGACCGTGCATTGGATCCTGGATCACGGACTTGTCCCCTATGCTCGGGCGCTCCACGAAGAACTTGGCCTACCCGTGCGGTACTACGGGATCAACTCCGCGGCGCTATTCCGCGGCAGCAAGATCCGACAAATATGGGAAGCCCTACGCGTGGCTGCCATTGTGCGTTTTATCCGCCCAGATATGGCGGCAGTGCTCCACCGCGACGACCGCTATGCACGTCTGTTGAAATTGGCAGGGGTCCAGCGCATGGAGCTTATGCCAAGGAAGACCGCTCGGGAGTCCGGCGCCATGGAGGCTCTTTTCGAACGCCTCGGGTTGGTGGCTGATACTCCTGAAACGGTCGGCGTCGTGGCAACCACAAAAAACAGCTGTCGCCGGAAACTGCGCATCGGCATTCTCGTCGGCGGGGGCCGCAACCAGAAAGTGCTGTACCGCGAAAAGACCTGGCCCCACTTTGGGGATCTCGCGCTAATACTGGCCCGTTCAGGCCGTTATGAGATCTCCCTCTTTGGCGCATCTGAAGATCGCGCGGCCGCTGATGAAATCATGGAGCGCCTGGAGAAGGAAATGCCCCATGAGGCTTCGGCCTATGATTTCGTAGGGGCCCTTATGCTTGAACAGCTTCCAGGGGCCATCCGCCAACTGGACGCCTTGCTGAGCGTAGACACGGGGCCCGCTCACTTGGCTGCTTTACTCTTCGATAAGCCCCACCAACGGGTTTTCACCCTCTTTGGGCCCACGGACCCTGAGGTGTGGGCTCCCACTCCTCGTGGCCCGGCTCGAGTCGTAGTCCTAACTCAAAAGCTTGAGTGTGCCCCCTGCTACAAAAATGACGGAGCCTTCACCACCTGCCGCTTCAGTGGACGGGAGTTCGCTAAGTGCATGACTGAACTCAATGCCGTGGATGTCTACACCACCATGGATCGAGAACTCACCCAGCCGTCTTAAGGTTTTTCCAGTTGATGGCGTGTTTGCGAATTTTCTCAGTTAGAGAAACCTTGTTCAGCCCTATTTGACGGCTGGTGCGGTTGATCTGCCCGCCACAGACCCGCAGCAAATGCTCTAGGTACATGCGCTCGAAGCAGTCCTTCGTCGCGTGATAGCTCATATGAATGGGAAGCTCCAACTTACCGATGACTGGCGAAGTCTCTACGCTGTCTTCATGCTTCATGAGTTCCTCCTGAATGGCTTTCGAACCGATGGCTGTATGCGCCCTTACCACGCGAGGCAGTGACGCTGCCCGAAGGACGGTTGTAGACTCAACACCACATGCAAACTCCATGGCGTTTTCCAGCTCCCGAATATTGCCCGGCCACGAATAAGCGACGAGGAGCCATTCCGCGGCGGGCTCGATTGACAGCACGGGCCGGCCCAATCGTTCGCAAATACGCGTGAGAAATGAGCGTGATAAAGATCTGATGCGGAGAGTGTCTCCACGAAGAGGGGCCATATCAATATGGAATACCTTTAAGCGATGGTAGAGATCCTCACGAAATTCGCCACGGGTAGCCGCTTTCGCCAGGTCCCTGTTGGTGGCGGCGATGATTCGGACGTCCACCACGATCTCTCGATTGGCTCCAATGGGCACGATGCGCTTGTACTGAATGAAATCCAGCAGCTTTGCCTGCAAGCGCAGCGGGAGCTCGCCCACCTCGTCAAGAAAGAGCGTGCCACCAGCGCACGCCTCAATACGGCCCACGCGTCGGCTATCAGCACCAGTGAATGAACCTTTTTCATGGCCAAAAAGCTCGGACTCCAAAAGGCCCTCGCTGAGGGTTGCCAGATTGATCTTATGAAATCGTCCCAGACGTCTCATGGGGCTTGTCTCGTGCATGCGCAAAGCCAAGTGAGACTTGCCCGTGCCGGTGGGCCCCGTAATGAGCAGCGTTGCATCCACCGCATTGGAGGCGAGCAGTATGGTTCTGTCCTCCAGCGTAAAATCCCCAAAAGCATCCATTGCGTCGCCCATAAATCCCCCGTGTTACAAAAGTGGGGAGGGCCTCAGCAATAGTCATGCCGTCGGTCAACCCCTCCACAGGAGTAGTCTCAATGCTGATTGTACGTAAAACCAATCACTTCAGGATGCCGTGCTCGTTCAGTTTCGCGTACAGGTGGCTGCGGCTCATCTTGATGGCCTTGCTCAGTTGACTCATGTTGCTGCCAAACTCCGCATGGAGACGGATGAGGATACCGGCCTCAATTTGTTTCATAAAAGCGTAAAAATCAGACGACTCACCAGACCTGATGGTGTTCAGCAACACCTCCGCAAGGCCCAGGATGGTTGATGCGTCCGATTTTTCAACCACGACCTTCGCGCCCCCATGGGACGCTCGATAGGGAGCGCTTAGTTTCTCTGGCAAATCCTCCAGCTCAATTTGCTCACAGTCCGCGGCCATGGTGCAAAGATACGCCACGACGTTGGAGAGTTCTCGCACGTTTCCTGGCCAGTTGTAGGCCTGTATCGCCGCAGCCGCATCAACGCTCAGGCCAGGAACCTTGGAGCTGCTGCCGTGGGCCGCGAGGAAATGGCGCACGAGCTCTGGAATATCCTCCTTGCGATCGCGGAGGGGCGGAATGAGGATGGGAATGACGTTGATGCGCTGTAGAAGATCGTATTTAAACCTTCCCTCCTTAGCCATGGATTCGAGGTCCAGGTTGGTGGCGCAAACCACGCGAAAATCCAATTGGATCACGCGTCTGGAACCCATGCGCATCACTTCCTTTTCCTGCATCACTCGCAACAACTTAGATTGAATATCCAGGGGCATGTTCCCAATTTCATCGAAGTAGAGGGTGCCTCCGTCCGCTTCCTCAAAAAGGCCCTTGGCTGCCCCCACGGCTCCCGTGAAGGCGCCCTTTTCATGGCCGAAGAGCACACTCTCCGCCAACGAACTGGTGATGGTGGCACTATCCGCGGCAACGAAGGGACGGCCATCGATCATGCCGATGTGGCGAGCCACCAACTCCTTGCCCGTACCTGTCTCGCCGTTGATGAGCACATTGCTCTTTGAGCCGCGCACCTTGTCCAAGACTTGCTTGAGATTCTTCATGGCCTGGGACTCGCCGATGAGGGGGACCCGGGACAGACGACGGCTGCGGTCGGCTCGATGATGCTCCGTTTCTTTGATGAGGCATCTGCGAAGAAATACTGACTCCAGGGTGAAGAGCAGCTGCTCCGCTGAGTATTCCTTCACCAGCCAGGCCGCCGCGCCATGGCCGATGGCACTCTTCACAAGACCACGATCCGTATTCGCGCTGGAGATGATCACATCAGCATCGGGATCCAACAGGCGGATCTCAGGCAAAAGCTGCAGTCCTTCATTCTCAAAAGTGATGTTGAGGTCCAGCAGGATGGCGTCGAAGCGGGCGCCTGCCAATACGATGCGCGCCTCCACGCCGTCATGGGCGCTCAAGCAGTCGTACTGGGCCTTAAGCACATGCTTCAATGCGAGATGAACTGAGGGGTCATCGTCGACGATGAGAATTCGACGGCGACGATGGGCGCTCAAGGCCGACGCTCCGGCAGGTCGCGAGAGGTGTATTCTGGGATTTCACAGCCAATAACATGGCCCACCACTCGCCAATGCGTGGATTTAGCCCTGCACTCCTCGAACATGGGGCTGATGGCGTAGGGGATTTTCAAATCATTTTCGTAGATAATGGAAAGCTCCACCCATGCCACCACGGCATTGGGGAACTTGCGCACAAGCCACTCCAACGCCCGAACATACTGCAGGGGCGGGGTGCTTACTGGCGGGTAGACCATTTCCCAGTTGAGCGCGTCATCGCTGCGCGTCTCCCAGTCCGCGGTGAGGCCTGGGCAGAGGCGCTCCAGTAAGCGGGCCGCCTCCAGCTCTTTCCAGTGGGAGCGCTTTCCGCTCAGCAGGTCTTCCACCCAGGCGATTCCTGGACGGATGGGATCGCGGAAAGCCATGTACGAATATTTCATGTTGAGGGCGCTTGCCTTCAATCCCTCCAGAGTGTGGGCGCCAATGGGACCCGTGAGCTGGTTTTCAACCAAACCCAATGCACGGAGGGAATTGTCATCTAGTAAGTCGAGCACTCGTCCTTGAGCGCGCTGGGGAATGATGGGGATCACGCTCTTCATTATGAGAGAGTGCGGGCCACGAATCTCTAGGCAGCTTTGACACGGGAATTTTCTGTCCGGCTCCGTGAGTCCTTGGTAGGTATGCGAGACATGACTCCAAAAAAACGGGCTTCTCAGCTGCCAACCGGACCTCTCAACCTAGACAACTACAAACATCCGGACAAGTTTGGCCTCTGGCTGGGCTATGAGCCCGTGCGTGCCGTGCGCGGTAAGGCCATCGTCCGCCTCAAGCTACGGGAAGATCACCTCTCCTCTGCCCAGAGAGTGCATGGTGGCGTCGTAGCTGCCTTTCTGGATTATGCCTGTGGTGCCGCGGTTTTCACCACCTTGGATCGCGGGGATTTCTGCTCCACCGTCGAGCTAAAGGTGAACTACTTCAAGCCCCTCTTCGAGGGCGACGTTCTCAATGCTGAAGCAACCGTGCAATTCCGCGGAAAACGCTTGTGCGTCGTCCACGCACTCGTGCGCCGTGGACGCGAAAAAGCCGCCGTCGCCATGGCGACGGGTACCTTCAACGTGGTGTCAGTGCCTCCCGGCAAGTCGTAGCAGAGTCCGCGCTCCCCACGATGGCGGCGTCCATGTGCCGTAAATCACCTGCCTCGGTGGCCCTGGCCAACAAGGCCTCCCGCACTAACTTCATTGTCTTGTCCGCATCCAGTGAACGCAGGAATAATGCCGCTCGCTGCACGTTCAGCCCTTGATAGATCCCAGCATAGAGGCCGTCCACGGATCTAGCCATTGCCGTTACGGATGCCGCCTGTTGGCTTTTAGCCCAGTTCATTTCTTCGCTGGTTATACCCCCGGCCAACAGCGAATTCATCACCTCACTGTAGGCCATGGCAAGTTCCATGGCGGATCGGGATGTATCCGCTGTAATCACCAGCGCGGAACCGCCATTTTCGAGCGCGGTGAAGCGGGCTCCCACGGCATAAGCATAGCCCCGCTCCGTGCGCACCCCACGATCGAGTCGTTCATTTAAAATGCGGGCAAAGATCTGGAACGCCCAGTACTGATCACTGAACTCCTGTACATCCACGGGGTAGAACCGGGCAATGCTCTGCCGTTCGTATGCACCTTCACGCACTACGAGTTGCGGCACATCCCTGAGGGGGAACCTACCGTTATGCACTCGCCGCACGGGGCGACGCGGACTACGCGGTGACGCAATGGCCAAAGCTGTTTGGAGATCCGTTGGACTCCAGCCACCAGTGAAAATGCCGGTCAACGCCCAACGCCTGCGACCCGCATCGAAAATCTGAGTCGCCTGCTGCAAAGTCACAGCTTGAGCCAAGGCAGCGGAGCGCGCGACAACGGCGGAGGCATCCACATTGATGCGACCGGGTAGGGGCGCGATGCCCGTCGTGTTAAGATATTGGTGGCCCATACCCAAGGCCTGGCGCGTGACGTCAGCTCCCGTCATGGCACGTGCCCGCTGCACGTATTCCACTTTTGCCAACTGAAGGCCCCGTTCGGTCACCCGATAATTTTTTAAGGCCTGAAGAAACAATGTCAGAGCAAGGGTTGCTCCATGAGCACGTCCGCTCACGGAAATGGAAAAAAGTTCTTGCTCTAGATCCAGACTTTGAGAAAGGCTAATGCCTGCTTCCGTGGCCATGCGCATGAGTGCCGCGTTGGTGGGGTCGAGCTCGAAAGCCAGCAATGCAAGCCTTGCCGCCATGGACTGCTCGGGACTCAAGCGAATATGAGGCAACGCAAAGTACAGCCTGCCTTCGGCGGTTTGACCGCCCGCCTGGGGCACCACGGTGACGTCCACACCGCGAGTGCGGATGCGGCGGTTGGAGTCCACGGCGAGGAGAGGGTTGCTCGAATTGTCTAATCTTCCTTCACCCGAGACATAGGCTTGCGCGAGTTGAGGCAGTATTTCGGAGAGATTTACGGTCTGAACGCGATTGCCGTAAATCACGGGAGCATCCGCCGGTACGTCATGGGTCACGGACGTAAGCTGCATGCGATATGGCATGAGCTCGGCGGCCAAATTTTGAATGTCTTCTTTTTTGACACGCGAAGTTGCCGCGAGGCTGGCCTCCGCTCTCTCCAAGCCATGGCGCGCCACCGCGTCTGTAATGTGTTCGCCCAAGTCTGTGAGACCCGTGCGTTCGATTTTTGTGCGCACATGAACGGCCCGCAGTTCTTCCACGATGCGATCGCTGAGACCATTTCGAGCGAGGCCCCCCAAAACCGAGGATACGTACGCAAGAACTGCAGCAATTCGCTTCTCTCCCTCCGGCGTGAGGTCCAGGATGAGACGAAGCATCATCCGATCGCGATAGTGTTCGGAGGACATGTAAACACCACGCAAAAGGCCCGTAGTCCTCAAGGCCTCAAATACCGACCCGGCGCCGCGGCGGCTGAGATAGGCACCCAACAGCGTGGCAGCAGGGAGTTTGTCCACGCTGTTTTCCAGGTTGAAACCGATGTTGACGACATGCGTACCTTCCCCGGGGGTATAAACCTTATGCATGGGCAGTCGACCATTGAAGGCCAAGGGCAGCTGGCCACCGGCGAGGTCCGTCGCCTGGCCACCGATGAGCTGAGGCACGGCCACTGGGAAGCGGCGGATGCGACCATAGGTTTTCTCAAGAAGCTCTTTGAGCGCAATGGGGTCCGTCACCTGACCCACAATCGCAAGCTGCATATTATCAGCGGAATAATAGCGCTCGTAGAACGCACGAATGGCCGCGGGGCGCTCTGCCAGGGTTTGTTCCGGCGTAGAGGCCATGGGCTGGCGCATGCGCTCATGCTCCCCGTGCATGATGAGCGCATACTGATAGAGCACGGAATAGACATTGGCCCGATTACGCATGAGTTCTTCAGAAACAGGACGGGCTTCGGAATCGAGACTGGAGTCGGTGAGAAGTGACTCAGCGATCATATCGGACTGCAACTTGGTGGCCTGAGCCAACGCCCTGCTGGGCACCACGAGAAAGTAGTTTGTTCGCTCAAAGTTAGTGCTGGCATTGTAACGAGCGCCCATTGCGTTAAATGCGGCAATGAGAAGTTCTTTGCTGGGCAGCGCTTTCGTGCCGCGGAACATGGCGTGCTCCAATTCGTGCGCAACGCCCGTTTCGTCCCTCGTAGGGTCACCATCAGGGCGCTCATCAAGAAAACCCGCGCCGACACGGAGCACCAATACTGTTTGTTGAGTTCGTGCCGGCACGACCACGACCTTGAGACCGTTGCCCAAGATGAATGTGACGACTCGGGGCTCCTCCGTTCCCACCGCTAACGCTAATGCGGCCCAAATTAGCACGCCCACCTGCGCGATCAAAAACCCCTGAATGATCCGTCGCATACTCACCCCCAAGTCTAAGTGAATTACTGATCACCACTGCACCTCGTCAACGTTGCCGCGAAATAAACCATCACACCGCTGCGCGTTATATTGACGCAAGGCAGTGCTGCGTCGCGCCATGTCAGTGAAAATTATTGATCTCTTTGAATGACCTTCGTTGCCGGGTCGCAATACGCTCATTATGATTTACACAGGGAGAGAAAATGATGCGAAGCAATATGGCTAATGTCCAAATTCAAGGCAGTGTCGGCGCGGCGCAATCCGAGATCCTGACGTCAGAGGCGTTGGCCTTCATCGCCAAGCTCCAAGACAAGTTCAATGCTCGCCGACTGGAACTCCTGCGCCTCCGTCAAGAGCGGCAAAAACGCTTGGACTCCGGTGTCCCACCCAGCTTCCGTGATGAAACCCGCGCCATTCGCGAGGGTGAATGGAAGGTCGCCCCCGCGCCTGCAGACCTCAATGATCGTCGCGTTGAGATCACTGGCCCCGTGGACAGAAAAATGATGATCAATGCTCTCAACTCCGGGGCCAAGGTCTTCATGGCGGACTTTGAAGACTCCCTTTCTCCCACATGGGCCAATGTCATCGAGGGCCAGGTTTGTTGTCGGGAGGCCGTACGCCGCACGCTGTCTCTCACCGCGGCTGACGGGCGCCAATATAAACTCAATGATCGGCTTGCCACCCTGGTGATCCGCCCTCGTGGTTGGCATCTCACTGAGGATCATCTCCTCGTCAATGGCGCGCCCGTGTCAGCGAGTCTCGTGGACTTCGGTCTCTATTTTTTCCACAACGCCAAGGAGCTCATCGCCCGCGGTAGCGGCCCCTACTTTTACCTGCCGAAGATGGAAAGTCATCTGGAAGCACGCCTCTGGAACGACGTCTTCATCTTCGCTCAAGCGGAACTGGGCATTGCCCACGGTACCGTCCGAGCCACCTGTCTCATTGAAACCATCCTCGCTGCGTTTGAGATGGAGGAAATTCTCTATGAGCTGAAAGACCACAGCGCTGGGCTCAATGCCGGTCGATGGGATTACATCTTCAGTGCCATCAAAAAATTCAGTTCCCGATCCGACCAGGTGTTGCCAGACCGCGCTCAAATCACCATGACCGTGCCCTTCATGCGGGCCTACACCGAACTGCTGGTGCGCACCTGCCACAAGCGCGGCGCTCATGCCCTCGGCGGCATGGCAGCCTTCATCCCCAGTCGCAAAGACCCCGTGGTCAATGAAACGGCTCTGAAAAAAGTGCGTGAAGACAAGGAGCGTGAATGCCGCGATGGCTTCGACGGCACCTGGGTCGCCCACCCTGATCTGGTCCCCGTGGCTCAAGCCATCTTCGACGGCACCTTGGGCCCCAAGCCCAACCAAAAAAATCGCCTCCGGGAAGACGTCAACGTCACCGCGCTTGAGCTTGCGGACCTCACGATACCGGGCGCTACCATCACTGAAGACGGCATGCGCATGAATGTCAATGTGGCGCTCCAGTACCTGGACTCCTGGCTCCGGGGCATTGGCGCCGCGGCCATCCACAACCTCATGGAAGACGCCGCCACCGCCGAGATCTCACGGGCGGAACTGTGGCAGTGGATCCGTCATGGCGCTCGCCTCACCGACGGACGTCCCGTGACAGCAGAGCTTTACACCCGCATCCGGGACGAAGAGCTGCAACGCTTGGGCACCATGCCCCAGAGCCGCCTCGCGGACGCCGCACGGCTTTTGGACGAGTTTGTATTAGGCAAAGAGTTCGTGGAATTCATAACCATCCCCGCCTATCGTATTTTGGAACACAAAGGAGAAAGCGACATGGACATACGCAGACTGGAAGCAGAAGAGTTAAAAACCCGCTGGACCACCGACCCCCGCTGGAAGGGAAGCCGCCGCGACCACACTGCGGAAGACGTATTGCGCCTGCGTCCTTCCATCACACCAGAACACACCCTTGCTGAAGCCGGTGCGGACCGCCTGTGGAAGCTTCTGAACAATGACCCCTTTGTAGCGGCCCTCGGAGCCCTCACCGGCGCCCAAGCGGTGCAGTACGTAAAGGCGGGCCTGAAAGCCCTCTACCTGAGCGGATGGCAGGTTGCCGCTGACGCCAACCTTTCCGGCAACACCTACCCGGACCAAAGCCTCTATCCCTCAAATAGCGTACCCACCGTGGTGCGCCGCTTAAACAGCGCTCTCATGCGAGCCGACCAAATCCAAGGGGCGGAAAATAAGCGGGACACCTACTGGTACGCTCCCATCATCGCTGACGCTGAAGCGGGCTTCGGCGGCCCTCTGCATTCCTTCGAGCTCATGAAGTCCATGATTGAGGCCGGCGCCGCGGGCGTGCACTTCGAAGACCAACTCGCCGCCGAGAAAAAGTGCGGCCATCTGGGCGGCAAAGTGCTCATCCCCACCTCCAGCTTCATCAACACCCTGAAGGCCGCACGCCTTGCCGCGGACGTCATGGACGTGCCCTCCGTCATCATCGCACGCACTGATGCCCTCGGCGCCACGCTACTCACCTCGGACATCGACCCCCGGGATCGCGCATTCCTCACCGGCACCCGCACCCCGGAGGGCTATTTCTGCGTGAAGCCCGGCCTCGAAACCGCCATCGCTCGCTCGCTGGCCTACGCGCCCTACGCGGACCTGCTGTGGTTCGAGACCTCAAAGCCTGACCTCGCGGAGGCCCGCCGCTTCGCGGAAGCCATCCATGCCCAGCATCCGGGCAAGCTGCTCGCCTACAACTGCTCGCCCTCCTTCAACTGGAAAAAGCACCTGGATGACGCCACCATCGCTAAGTTTCAAGATGAGCTGGGCGCCATGGGCTACAAGTTCCAGTTCATCACGCTGGCGGGCTGGCATCTCATCAACTACCACTCCTTCGATTTGGCCCGCGGGTACAAAGAGGCCGGCATGAGCGCCTACGTCGAACTGCAGGAAGCGGAGTTCGCCGCCGAGAAGAACGGCTACACCGCAACCAAACACCAACGGGAAGTGGGCACCGGCTACTTTGATGAGATCCTGATGGCGGTCACCGCGGGGCAAGCCTCCACGTCAGCCATGTCTCACTCCACCGAAACGGAACAGTTCCTCTGAGTAGAGTGCCGAGAAGGGGCCCTCTACACCACAGCATAAGGGGTCGCGCATGAATAAATATAACATCTGGCGCTCAGATTTTGGTCAGATTTGGCCGCCACGGAAGGAGCCAAACCGGAAGCGTAGCAGGGCTACGCTGAGGATTTTGCGACTGAGTAGCGGGCAAAGATGGCCGGAAGATGAGATGCCAGATGTTATATTTATTCATGCGTGACCCCTAAGGTATTCCCATGTCGCGAAAACAATGGACCACGCACGCCCTGTTTTCGCTCGTTGATCACGGTGCGACGAGGGCCTTGGACGCGGCCATCACCCTGGTATTGATCCGGGTGATGGCCCCCGAGGCCCTCGGTCTTTTTTCCATCTATCAAAGTTGGATTGGGCTATTGCTCCTCTTCCTCCCCGCCATCGAACTTCAACTCTTCCGAGAGTATGGCTCCCTCAAGGCCTCGGGGGGGCTTGCTCGGGAGTTGAGCTTCTACGGTCGCTTCAACCGCGTGAAACTGGTGGCAGGACTCATCGCCATAATGGCCTTGGCAGCGCTACCCACGGGCGGCCTAGCGGCCCCCTGGCGCGCCCGCTTCCTGCTGCTGACCCTCGCCTTCGCGTTGCCATTTTCCCAAGCTTTTTACAGCTACATGCGAGAGCCCCTGCGCTTTGAGATGCGCCAGAGTTTAGTGGCGGCGTTGAGCACCCTCCAAAGGGCCGCCGTCATGGCCATGCTCATTGTCGCAGCCATGGCCGCCCCGGGGCGCCTGTCCGTACTCTGTGGCGCGGCCCTGGTGGCCTATGCCCTCTTTGCATTGATCTGGAAGGCCGCAAGCAAATCAGTGGTGAGCTCCGCGGTCGCCCCGATGACACTCAAGGTTTTTTGGACGAAACTGGGTGCTGTCCTCGCGGGGACCGTTCTGTGGATCCATCTCAACGGCGTGCTCTTCCAAGCCTCACAAACTTTCGATCTCCTCGCGCTCGGATGGTTCATTCCTGACCTCTCCGGCATTGCGCGCTATGGCATCGCACTCAAAACCGCTAACTTCTTCCAGATCGTACCCATTGCCCTTTCCAGCTCCCTCGGCATTTGGCTGGGCAAACGCATGTTCGCCGGGGAAAGCAGCCGGGAACGGCGCATCGTAATCACATCGACGGCGGCCATGACCCTGAGTTGCGTGGCCCTCTACGCAGTGGGTTGGTTTGCGGCTCAGCCCCTGCTAGGGCTCATCGGCCGTGGAAAAATCACCGCCCTCACCATGGACGCCTCCGTAACGCAATTCCGCTGGCTGCTGGCAGGCGTGCTCATCCTCGCAAGCACACATCCACTGAGTACCTATCTCATGGCGCGGGGCAAGCTGCGTCCGCTTTTCCTGGGGCTCTTTTTACCCTGGGCTCTGGGCGCTTTGGCAATCTATAGCGTCGGTCTCTGGGCGCGCCCCGACCTTCTCACCGCCGCGCAGCTCAACATCCCCGTTTACGGCCTTTTCGCCCTATTTTGCGCTTTCCATTTTCGTCGGAGTTGATAGACCATTTTTATGAAAACCACCACCGTGATGGTCCCCACCTACAATGAAAGTGGCAACATTCGGCAACTTCTGGAGCAATTGATTGCCCTGCAGGTGCCCGGCCACAGCATCAATATCATTGTGGTGGATGACAACTCACCGGATGGCACCGCGAAGATCGTCACCGAAATAGCTGCCCAGAACCCCCGCGTGCTCTTGAAGGTGCGCACAAACGAGCGTGGGCGCGGCAGCGCTGGCATCGCAGGATTCAAAGAAGCAATGAAACGAAAGCCCGATTACATCATCGAGATGGATGCGGACTTCTCCCACGACCCCAAGTACATCCCGGCGATGTTAGCCGCGGCGGATGCTGGCGCGGATCTCGTTACGGGCAGCCGCTACGTCACCGGTGGCGGAGACCCCGATCGCACCGCCGCCCGCCGCGTTCTCTCGGCGCTGGCAGGCTTCTATGTTCGCACCATCCTAGGGTTGAAAGTAAAAGATCCCACTGGCGGTTTCCGACTCTATCGCCGCGAGGTGCTGGAAACCATTGATCTGGACCACCTCCTTTCTTTGGGACCGTCCATCGTATTGGAAACTCTTTTTAAAACGTCCGTAAAAGGCTTCCGCATCGCCGAAGTTCCCATCGTATTCCTCGACCGTAAGGTGGGCGTCAGTAAACTCAGCGGCAACTACCTCAAAGAGTGCTTAGCCATGGTTGTGAAGTTGCGCTACCTGCACCTTCGAGGCGCTCTCTTCCACTCATGAAGAGAGCGAAGGCCTGGACCGCGCTATTCTTTCTGGGACTCTTCCTGCTTTACGCCCTGATCCCGCGCACCGTGGGCATGGGTCATGCCTCGCGTTTGGATCTCACAAAGGCCATCGTTCACCACGGTTCATTCGTCATTGATGACTACGTGAAGAACACCATCGATTGGTCTTATGCTGGCGGCCATTACTACACCAACAAGGCACCCGGGGTTTCCTTCCTTGCCGTACCTTTTTACTGGGCTATGACTAAGGTGGAGGCCACCTTCCGCCAGGGCGACACCGACTGGTCCTACCGTAATCTGCGTTGGACCGACGTGTTCGTCACGGCCCTCTCTACGGCCCTCACGGCGTTGCTGCTTTTTCTCTACGGACGTAAAGAGCGCGGGGCCTGGGGTGCCACGGTGGTGTTCGCTTTGGGCACCATCGCTTTTCCCTTCGCTGCCATGCTCTGGGGCCATCCCACCGCGGGGGCGTTCTTATTCGCTGCCTTCTACTGTTTAGCGAAAGCTCGCATGCCCCTGCTGGCTGGCTTTCTCCTCGGCTGGGCCGTGCTCACCGAGTACACCTGCGCCTTTGCGATACCGTTGTTTTTTTGGCACTTCTGGAATGATGCAACGTGGAAAAAACGGCGCCCAGAAGCTCTCTTCCGCATCGTGATCGGCGCTCTCCCCCCCGCGATGCTCTTCGCCTGGTACCATACCGCTTGCTTTGGCAGTCCTCTGGCTCTGGCTCCCCGGTTCCAGAACCCTGCCCACAATGCGCCGCACAGCGGCCCGCTGCTCTTTGGCGTGCTGGGCTTGCCATCGCCCGTCATCCTCTGGCGCCTCCTCGTAGGAAAATCTCGAGGCCTGCTCCTCATTTCGCCCGTGCTCATTCTCTGCGCTGTATATTTTTGCGAGTGGATGAAGGAGCACGACAGCAAACGCGACGCCGTCGTCTTCGCCGGGGTGTTCCTCTGTTTTTTATTTTTCAATGCAAGCTACAACGGCTGGCACGGCGGGCGCTCCTCTGGACCTCGCTACCTTCTCCCCGCGCTGCCCTTTCTTTGCGCCCTTCTCGTGAGGGTACGTTGGACGCCCACGGCGTGGGCTCTCGCTACCATTGGAATTGTGAACTGCGCGGCAATCGCCGCCGTCGGCACTGATGCCGAGATGCCCAAAGCGCTTCTCTGGCAGGAGATCTATCCCCGGATCATGAGCGGCGAACGCGCAGTCGTCTTCACCGCCATTCTTTGCGCCTGCGCTTCTCTTGCATTTGTCGCGCGCAAGGCGCGGGCTAGGGCACGAACTTGATTTTATTCATGGCAAAGAAGCACATCTTCAGCAGCAGCCAACCATGCTTCCAGCGGCTAATGTTGGTTTCACCATACACACGCTCTTTGTAGCGGATGGGCACTTCCGCAATCTCAAGATCGAGCTTGGAGGCGCCGAAAATGAGATCAAAATCACCAAACGGGTCAAAGTCGCCAAAGTAGGATCGCCCCGTGGCGATGCGCTCATAGTTAGCTTTACTCAAAACCTTGGTACCGCACAGCGTGTCCTTGAAGCGCTGGCCCAGGAGCCACGTAAAAGCACGGCTAAAGAACTTGTTACCCATGAGATTGATGGGCCTCATGGCCTCTTTTTCCATCTTATAGACCAAGCGACAACCGTTGATGAATTCACCGTGGCCATCGGCCCATGCATCAATGAATTTCTCCAGATCCTCGGGGGGCACCGTGAGGTCGGCATCGAGAATCATGAGCAAGTCGCCCGTTGCCTTGGAGAAGCCCGTGCGCACGGCATCGCCTTTGCCCTTGCCGGGTTGCTTATAGGCCACCACTTCGCCGGGTTTTGGCACCGATGGATCCTTCATGCAGCGCTGGATCTCATCCCAAGTATCATCCGTGGAGTTACCCTCAACGAAAATGATCTCGTAAGTCTCTGTGCGCCGAACAGCCGCGGCGGACAGGCGGCGGAGGGCGGGCTCCACATTGCCCTTCTCATTACGGGCAGGGATGAGCACGCTCACCTTCAGCCCTCGGCGGTCCACGGTTGCAGGCACTCGTGCGATGACGAAATGAGTGCAGCCCATCCAGTTGAAGAAGGGCAATGGCATCAGATAACGATTGGCCAGGGCGCTTATGGGGCCCAGGTTGACGGGCAGCAGGCAACGATAGCCTTGCTTCAATACCCGATAGCCTGAGATGGAAAAAAGATTGGCCACGTCATCAGCGGAGAGCCAGTTCAATTCAGGTTGTGGCATTTTGAGGCGCAGGGCCTGGGCGGCGCGAAACAGGGGAGCCCACATAAAGTTGTAGTAACTCGCGATGATGCGCGTGTGGGGACGACAGAGGGGCTTTAAATAAGCCAATGCCTTTTGAATGTCGGGCCAGAACCCCACCGTATTCACGAGCAAAATGTAATCAATGCCATTGGGGTAAGCATTCAGCACTTCGGGGGGGAGGGGACGCATACCATCCCAGGCGGCAAACTTTAGAGCGGGGTAGCGGCGTCGTGCCTCCGCGCAGGCCTCTTCAGAAAGGTCGAGACCCATGCCCTGACTTGGTTTACAGGCCTCCAGCACGGCACCGACGCCAAAACCAAGTTCCAACACCGTGGATTGGGCTGCCACATGAAAGGCAAAAAATCTTTTGAGATCTTTGTAATAGGTGCCGCTCTTTTGAATCCAATGATGGCGCTGGGCGCCCATGGCCCTCAGACTCTGCAAGAGGGCCTGCTCGTCCCGTGCCAGAGGACTGGGCGTTAAATCAACAGAGCGCTGCAAGCGAAGATCCATCATTTAGAACCAACCACATCTTGGAATGAATGACAAAATCAATGTACAACGTAGGTCTATGTCTTCCGTGGACGCCACCATCCTCGATGCGCCAGAGCGGGTCCAGCAAATCCGGGCCCTCATCAACCGCAAACCATTTTTGCGGCGGCTGTATCTGGAATCCTATCTTAAATTCCAGAAAGTAGTTGAGCGCTGCCCCGAGGCTGGGCTCGTGCTTGAATTGGGTTCAGGGGGCGGCTTTCTGAAAGAAGTGATGCCCGAAGTGATCACTTCCGACACCTTGCCCTACCGGGGGGTGGATCGCGTGGTGGACGCCACCCGCATGCCCTTCAAGGATCGGGAGCTCAAGGCCGTCTTCATGCTGAATGTGTTCCATCACATCCCTGATGTCGCGGCGTTTTTTCGGGAGCTGGAACGCTGCCTTGCCCCTGGCGGACGTGTCCTCATCGTTGATCAACATCGCGGCTGGATCAGCGAACCCATCCTGCGCCACGCCCATCACGAACCGTACCGCCCTGAAGCCTCCGAGTGGCGCTTTGAAACCACCGGGCCGCTCTCGGGAGCCAATGGCGCCCTGGCCTGGGTGGTGTTTACCCGTGATCGGCAACGCTTTGAGCGCGAATTCCCAGGGCTCCAGATCGCCTATCGCAAACCACACACGCCGTTGCGGTACTGGCTCTCCGGGGGGCTCAAAGAATGGTCATTGGCCCCATCCTGGGCCTTCGCTCCACTCACCGTGGTTGACCAAGCGCTCAGCGGAGCGGTCCCCCAACTCAGTAGCTTCATCGACATCGAGCTCGTGCGAATTTAAAACGCAGCCGCGGGCCTGCGGGCCATGCTGGTGGACGGAGCGCGACGCTCACGCATTTCTTGGCAGGGCAGGCAGAGTGTTGCGTCGGGCTTCGCACGCAAACGGTTCATGGGGATGGGCTCTTCGCAAGACTCACATTCACCGAAGGCACCGGAATCCATGCGGGAGAGGGCCTGATCAATGTGCCTCAACTCATCGCTGACATGCACGTTCATGCTCTCGCGCTTCAACCACTGTTCTTCTTCTTCAGAGCGATCCACGAGATCGCCGGGCTCACCACGGGATGTGGCGCCGTGCTCTTCCATGGAGTGTTGATAGTTGAGGATTTGCTCACGGCGGTGCAGCAACTCGCGCTTCATGCGCTCCATGGACGCCGCGCCGCGAATGGGAGCAGCTTCAGCGATGGTCTTCGCTACTCTCACCTGGGACTTGAGGGGCTTGGCAGACTTCGAGACAGCGGGTTTTTTGCCCCGACTGACCGGCTTTTTGGTGTGTTTCTTCGCTAGTGTTGCCATGTGCTTCCCTCCCAGAAATGAAGACCTGTAGCAATGTGGTATCCGCAGGGTGATTGTCAAGGAATGGAAGGCATATGAATAGTGGTGTTGATGCCTCAAGAAATGTAAAGTTAGAGGCATAGGGGGAGCATACTCATGGAAAAAAACCTCATCATCCACCTGCAAAGCACCTATTTATTTCACGGGTTGAAGGAGCAGCAGCTGGAAACGCTCTTTGAGGGCGCCACTGTACGTGAATTCGCCCCCGGCGCGATTATCTGCAAAGAGTTCGCCGCGGCTGACTCGCTCTTCGTGGTCATCTCTGGGGGGGCTGCGGTGCAAAAGCGCGACCCCGTAAAGGGTGACATAAGGCTGCTGCGCACCGCCGGAGAGGGGAGCGTCCTGGGGGAAATCGCCTTTCTGTGCGAACCAAAAGAACGCAGCGCGGAAATCGCCGCTGCCGGCCCCGCTGAAATCGTCGAGCTCAAGTACGAACAGATGCAGGCCGCATTCAAGAAAGATCCCCGAATCGAAACGGCTATCTACCGCTCCTGGGCCGTAAACCTCGCGGAGAGAGTCAAAGAACTCAGTGACGCGATGTATGTTTTCGCGAAAAATCGACGAGGGTAAGGGGCTGTTTCCACAGGGGTAGTGCCAAGCTCACTGTTCTAAAAACAGGACAACGTCCACGCTCAGACATATGGTCTGTTTTCTTTACCAGACAAAACTTTCGATAAATCAGGCTAAGCAACTGATATTACTAGCAACGCAATGCGGCACACTCGTTGCTAACCCATCGCTCCCAAAAGGAGTGATTTATGAAAGTGGTTTCTTTTAGAGTCTTAAAAATCTTCATGGCGTACTGGACTCTGTTGATCCTGGGCCTCTGGCTGGGGACCGGCACGGGCAATGCCCAGGAGGTTTCAGATTTTTCGCCTCACAGCGACGAGGAAAAACAAGTGGGCGCTCGCCTCTTCAGGGCGTGGGGTGAGCATACCTGCTGGAGCGATACCTCCATTGGCCACCGCTGCCGAGTTGAAGATGTGAACTTCACGAGCTGTGACGAAGCCCGGCACTACCTCGAACAGCAACGCTGCTGCCATTTAACAGAGTACGGTGGCAGCAGCGTGGGCTTTGAGCTAAAGCTTTGCACCTGGTGGCATTAATTCATGATTTTTAAAACCGTAGCCTCTTTTACTTCTTTGATCGAAGCCCAGATCGTGCGCTCCAAGCTCCAATCCTGCGGCCTTGATGCCCGCATCCCAGATGAGCACATCCTTTCCATGGGCCACGGTGCGAGCCTTCGCCCTGATGGCAGCATCATTGTGCAAGTCGAAGATGAGCAATGGGATGAAGCCCGCCAGATCCTGGAAGCTGACAATGCCCTTGAGAGTGATTTGGCGCTGAAAAGAGAAGGCGAGCACACCAAGGACACATTCGCCGGAGACCCCCGCCCTGGCCCTCGGAAAAATTTCTGGAAAAAGGCCGCCATCACAGCGGTGGGCATCGCCGCAATCGCAGCAGGCATTGTTGTTTTTCGTCGCCGAAACCGGAAGGACTAGCCGCGTGGCCACCGCCCTTAACAACGACCAAACCCGTGCCTTAGCCGCCCTGGAGAGTGAAGAGAATGTGTTTCTCACCGGTGGCGCGGGCACCGGGAAATCCTTTTTACTCACCCACTACCTGAATCACACGGGGGTTTCCTATCCCGTCCTTGCCAGCACCGGGGCTGCCGCCGTGCTTGTGGGCGGCCGCACCTTCCATAGTTTTTTTGGGTTGGGCATCTTAGAGGGCGGGCCGGGCAAGGCCGTGGAAAAGGCCCTCGGCAATCGCCGCGTCGTGGATCGCCTCAAGGCGGCCGATGGCGTGGTGATTGACGAGATTTCCATGATTCCTGGGGACGCACTTGCTGCCGCCGAGTCGCTGGCCCGGAGGGCGCGGAAAAAAAACGCCCCCTGGGGGGGGTTGCGCATCATCACCGTAGGGGACTTCGCTCAGCTGCCTCCCATCAGCCGCGGGCGCATGGGCGGCACGGACTGGGCCTTCGAGAGCCCTGCCTGGGATGCGGCACAGTTTCGCCCCGCGGTGCTGAAGAGCATCGTGCGCTCGAAGGATGAAGCATTTCTCAGGGCATTGGGTGACGTACGTGAAGGCCTTGTGACTCCAGCGGTACAAACCTTGTTGCGGCAACGCAGCGGTTCCGTGTCGCCGGACTTCGATGGCACTTTGCTTTATGCGCGACGCGACGCCGTTGAAACCGAAAATGAGCGCCGCCTCGCCGGACTCAAGGGTGAGGAAGTGGCCTTGCCTACGCGTTATCTTGGCCCCGCGAGGTACCGCGAGCTCATTGAGAAGCATGCTCCCATACCGGGGATCTTGCGCCTCAAGACCGGCGCCTTGGTGATGATCCGCGCCAACGACACCGACGGGCACTACGTCAACGGGTCACTGGGTCACATCGTGGATATCGATGACGACATCGTAGAGGTAGCGCTGAAGAACGGACGCACCGTGGAGCTGGAGCCCGTGACCTTCGATTACCTCAATGACGAGGGTGAAAAATCAGCCTCTGCCACCAACTTCCCCCTGTCCTTGGCCTACGCCACCACCATTCACAAAGCCCAGGGCATGACCATTGATTCTCTTTGCGTGGACTTAAGCAATCTTTGGGAACCAGGCCAGGCCTATGTCGCTCTGAGCCGCGTGCGCTCCCCGGAGGGCCTGGTGGTCACTCGCTGGGCGCCCAGCTCCATCCGCGCTGATCAACGCGTGTTGGAATTCCAGCAGGCGTTGGAATAGAAATAAGGCAAGTCGGCCACTTTGAGAAAGCAGGTCGTTGACAGTACGGACAGACTGGCTCAGAAAAAGCTATGTCGCGAAATGAAGTTCGGATGCTCCCACCCCTTGATTTGCCTCTCGATCAACGCCCTATAGCGAACAATCCCGCACCCCCACCTCATAAGCCAACAGCGGCTGTACCGTCATCTCTTCTGCGTGCGTTTAGACCTGAACTAGCTGGGACAGTGCGGCAGAAAACGGAAGCGACACTAGCACAGCTTGAAGCCAAACTGGGCGCACCCTACTTTTCCACAGACGGCTTTATCTTATTCAACTGCGACAGCTTATCGGCCCTGAAGGCCCTGGAAGATTGCCAGCTCAAGTTTGATCTCACGATCACATCTCCGCCTTACAATATTGGAAAGGCCTATGAGTCTGTGGTGGCGGTGGACGAATATGTGCGTTGGTGCACCTCTTGGATGAGTGCCGTCCACAAAGTAACTGCTTCAAATGGGGCTTTTTGGCTTAATCTTGGCTACCTTTCCGTTCCTTTGAAAGGAAGGGCGGTTCCAATACCTTACTTACTGTGGGACAAGACGCCGTTTTTCCTCATCCAAGAACTCGTTTGGAATTATGGCGCCGGGGTTACGGCAAAGCACAGCTTTGCGCCCCGCAATGAAAAGTGGCTTTTCTTTGTTAAGGACGAAGGTACATATACGTTCAATTTGGATGACGTGAGAGATCCGAACGTCAAATATCCAAATCAGAAAAAAAACGGGAAATTTCGTTGCAATCCGCTGGGCAAGAATCCTTCTGACGTTTGGCAATTTCCGAAAGTAACCACGGGCAAGGACCGCAGCTCCAAGGAAAGGACCTCACATCCCGCGCAGTTCCCACTGGGCGTGGTGGAGCGCATTGTTCGTGCCTCCTCGAACGAGGGCGGCCTTGTGCTAGACCCCTTTTCAGGTTCCGCATCCACAGGCCTGGCCGCGGCCGGAACTGGGCGCATCTATGTCGGATTTGAAATGCGAAAGGATTACTGCCAAGAGTCCGTGGAAAGATTGAGACGGTTCCAGAAGGCTCGAAAGGACGCAGGAAGTCAGCTGTCGCTCTCCTCAATTGGTTGAGTGAGCGAATAAATCTTGATGAACTTTCCCGCATAAGCGGCTGGGCTCACCCTTGATTGCTGACCTGTTGGAGACTTCTGCGCAATCCAGTCTGTGTGATCCAACCAACCAAATCGAACTTGAATGAGGCGCGGCGTGCGGCCAGAATCACTGAATTTTTCAAAGTTGATGGCTAAATAATAACCAGACTTTCCCTTCTTCCGATGCTCGGTCTCGCCCACTGGAGACTGGCCGTAGCTCCTGTTGCCGAATATCTGGGATGAGTGCGAAGAGGTCTTGATCTCGACCGAGTAGTTCGGATCGAACAGGCAAACCAAGTCTTTGTCATTTTTGCTCCGCTGGCGGCACCACATCTTCGGATAGCGATCCCGAAAAATGAGCGGAATGAGTTCGTGCAGAAAGTTTCCCATGATCTGAGGAGAAGGCTGAATTTCGATTCCAAGACGATATTTCTGCGCTCCTATGCGGGTCTCAAAAACATCATCCCATGCAGTCCGCGCTACGTCTGCGAGTTCGGAGGTAAGCGGATGTTCCCTGAGCAGTCTCTTTGTAACCGCTAACCACTGGTCTTCGGGAAGACCTGCATAGGGGCTCTCGCCGTGCTTCTGTTTACCCACTATTCGATTTTCTCAAATAGCTTTGACGGAGATACGCGGAGCGCTCGCGCAAGTCGGAGAATATTGAGTATCCCTACGTTTCTCTCACCGCGCTCAATTCCCCCGATGTAGGTCCTGTGAAGTCCCGCCAGGTCACCAAGCGCCTCCTGAGACAGTCCTGTCTTTATCCTCAGGCTACGAATACGGCGCGCAAACTGCGCAAGTTCATTACGACCCATGGCGTTGATATTTAGCTGCTGATGACGATCGGTCTACAGACTATAAGTATCGTTGATCGAAAGGCGTGTGAGCTCTAGTGGCTGAAGAATCTCGATGTTACCGCTACTTAGTCAGGCTGGCAGCAGTGCGGTAGCCAACTGGCCATACATTCGGACTCACTATCTCCAATCTCGGTCCTTGCGGCTTTAAATGAGGATCGGGGCTGGAATGCCGATCAAAGACAGCGACAAACCTCACATCGGAATGGTCCTCTTTGCTCCCAAGAAGCCAAGAGATCTCTACTGCAAACGCTTCCTTCACTCCGACGAGTTGCCCTACTTTGTGCCAGGGAATCGGAAGGTAATGCTCGACTTCGGTTCAAGCAAAGTCGCACCGGCCATTTGCTATGAGTCCTTGCTGCCTGAGCACGCTGATTGGCGGAGCTTCCTATTTAAGGGCTCTGAATAGAAACGCGCGATGAGTTCCGCAATAACAGCGGAAACCAAGAGAAACGTGGCAAACCATAAGGGTTTCACCGCATAACTTGTGTCTTCGTGCTTTAGAACCGTCCGCATGATCGCCAGGACAATGATGTGAAAGAGGTAAAGTTCGTAGCTATTTTTGCCAAACCAACGAATGACACCCAGCGGTCGGTCTAGGATTTGCCACCGGATCGGCTCAGTGGTTCTCGACAGAAGGATGGCCGCTGTTGAAAGGGAGACCAACGAAATGCCTATGACTGCGTTGGCATAGATCCCTTTGTAAAAATACACCGCAGTAATCGTGACGGCTGCTATGGCGGTAACAATCCGAGAACCAGTCTTTGAAAGTGACTTTCCACTCCCCAGAATGGCAGCGATGCAACCGATGGCAATGCTGTCGAAGCATGAAAGGTAGCCATGCATGGCCACGATATCGTTTTCCAGGTGCTGGGCGCGGAAAATCGGCCCGATCAGAGCGAACAGCGCCAAAACGGAAAGAATTACTGCCCTCTTCCTTAGAGAAATACAGAGAATTGGAAACGCCAGGTAGAAGACCTCTTCCACTGACAGGGACCACAGCGTGTTAAGGCAGTAGTTAAACCAGCCAAACTTTTCCATCAGTACGTTGTGAGTAAAGGTCAAAACCGAGAGAACCGTGACAGCAAGTGACGGCATAGCCTTGTCGTTCTGGAAAATCTCTAAACCTGCCCACCCCAGGGAAACGACAGCTCCAAGCATCAGCGCCAGGCTTGGGATGATTCGAGCAAAGCGGAATGAGTAGAAGGAGCGCAGGCTGACTCGACTGAGTTCACCAAATCGAGAAAGCGTCGTAGACGTGATCAAGAAACCGGAAATCACGAAAAAGATCGTGACGCCGTAGTTCCCGTTCCTGCCAAGGCGGCGCATAAATTCCGCAGACAAAATGTCGGCAAAGAAGCCGTGATCCATTCTGTAGGTCAAGTGAAAGTGATGGATGAGCACAAGCAGAATTGAAATGCCGCGCAAAATATCCACCGTCCGATCTCGACGGCTTGAAGAAATAGGTCTTGTGCTCATTGGTATGAAGGTAACATTGGGGTTCTAAGATGAGAATCCAGCATAACCAAGAATATCTTAGTGCCAGCCTATGCCGGCAATGGAACTAGGTGCCTGAACTGAAGAGCCAGACGTGTGAGGAGCGGCAGCAGGCTAAGAAGGCACTTCAAGGCCGTGATGAGCTTACTCTGACGACGGCCGCGGTTGATGCGGATCCTGATGAAGTAAAAACTCAGAAAATCGTCCCATCTGGAGCCCATTAGTTAGTAGCCGCACCAGACTTGTTAACACTATTAGAATAGCGTGTTAATAGTGTACTGTGGCGCAATGGCAATTTGTCGACTGGCTTCTTGAGACATCCTCCTTTGAGTTCGAGTGGGATCAGTGCAAGGCCTGCACATAAGAAGGAAAGGAAGCAGTATGAAGAAATCCTACGCAAAATCTCTGAAAAACTATGAGGAGCCCTTTGAGCTCGAGGCCGAGAAGATCCTTGCCGCCATGAAGCGCTACAAGGACTCACGGAAGAAGCCCACAAGCGTCGCCTTAGATGAGAAAACCATCGAGGAACTCAAGCTCGTTGCCGAGAAGCTGGGCATTCCTTATCAAGTATTGATTCGAGTGCTGATCTTGGATGGCCTGGAGCGCCTCAAAAAGGCAGCGTAAAATGCCTAGGCTAACCGTCCGTCAGCAAAAGTGGGCAATACGAGTCGTCGCCATTCTCTTTGTCGTCCTGTGCGCAAACACCCTGAGGCGAATGGCCGAGACTCCCGAGATCCATCGGAAAATCATCGGTGGTTTGATAACCTCATTGGTCCTAAATGCCGGCCTTCTCTTGAGCTCATTCCCTCATAGAAGCTGGATTCGACACTCCCTCGGGGTGCTATTGATCCCTTCGGCTTTAGGCGTCGCTTTTGTGCTGGCTGACTATCACCTTATACTGTCCGCCTTCTCCATCGTGTTTCACATCTGGCTTGTCGCCTGGCTATTTATGAGGCGGGTTACAGCATGAAAACTCCCTCTGCATTGCGTGATGAGGCCGAAGCTGAAGCGTACCAGTACTTCGACGAGAATATTCGCGAACTTCCCAAAAATCCGGACGGAACGATCAATACATCCGCCCCGGGATTCCACGATAATGATGTCGATGCATTCCGGCACGCTACGTCAGCGGAGTTTTCACCCAGGAGTATAGTGAGACAGCAGCGGATATCTTCGGAAGATTGAACGAGTTTTTTGGTCCCGACCTCTACTCGAACTCCGCGGACCCACGTTCTTTGAATATGGATCTGTGGAACAATAGAGTCGGCAGAAAATACGGAGATAAATCAAAGATCCGGGCGACTCTGTTGAAAAAGATTCAGCAGGCCCTTGAAGACGGAGAACTCATTACCGACCTTGCTGATCGCCGTAACTATCGGGGGGCTCGGAGCAACCCGGAACGAGCATCCAAGCCAATCGTTGCTATCAAGGAAGACAAGAATGGCCGCAATGAGCTATTCTTTGACATCGTCAAAAAGCAAGTCTTCACGCTTGCTGCGTTTCTGGAGCAAATCGATGCCGGCGAGTACCCCGGCTACGTTGTTAAGAATGTTCGCGGGAAACCGACGCCCGTCTCAAAACCTGACAAGCGCAGAACCAACAACATCGGTTAGCCTCGGCTAACGTAAAAGAAAACCGCATCCCGCGCTCAGCCACCACTCAGCCAAAACTCAGCACACCGTCGTGATGGCCACTGATTCCGTGTGATGCTTCCAGCGAAGCGACATCGATAAACCCTTGAAGCCCAAGGTTTTAGGTTTTCGATGGTTACGGGGTTTTGAGGGAAAGAGTCTTGAAAAAAATGGTCGGGGACACGCCAATGTGGCCGAACCGTTGATCGTGGTGCGTGAGCATCCGGCGCGGTGGACACACTAATGGGCCGCCGCATAGCTGCCGTCGAGGAAGAGGAAAAAGCTACTTGGGGTGATCTGCAGCTCATCGCCATCAAAATCCGGGGGATTGGTTTTCTGCTCGAACGGCAAAAGGCCGACGACTGCCAGCCCCTGGACTATGAAGAGCTGCTTGAGGGGGGGGTATGGTGGTCCGGGAGCTAGGGGAAGAGGCTAGCAGCGTGGCCACAGAGCTTGAAGAAAGCGCCTTAAACAAGGCTTGACACAATGATATCACATTTGATATCATGCAAAACAGGGCACGCATCATGACGAAACACGACAAACTGCTCCAGAAGCTGCGCCAAGGAAGCATCGACGCCAAAGAACTGATAACGCTTTTGAAGCAAGAGGGCTGGACCCTCGACCGCACCAAAGGAAGCCACGAAGTTTGGATCAAGGGCCCACAGACCTATGTGCTCGCCACGCACACGAAAGACCTAAAGCCCTATCAACGCCGGGCGGCCCAGGAACTGCTCTTGAAGGAGGACCACGATGAAGAAGAAAAAGATTGAGTTGAAATACCGCCTCGAAATCAACTGGAGCCCCGAGGATGATGCCTTCGTCGTGAAAGTCCCCGAACTCCCCGGCTGCATGACCCATGCAGAGACGCCCGAGAAGGCCGTACACATGGCCCAGGAGGCCATCGAGGGTTACATTGAAAGCCTTGAGGCGCGCGGGCTCCCCGTGCCTAAGCCCCTTGCCGAAAAACGCTTCACGGGAAAGATCCCTCTCCGCATCGACCCCAACCTTCACCGCGACATTGCTGTGAAAGCCGAGATTGAAGGCGTGAGCGTCAATCGCTTCATTGAGAGAAAACTTAAAAAGGCCGTGTAGCTGGCCCTCTGTGTCCGGTATGGACCTTTAGTAAAATGGTCGGGATGAGAGGATTCGAACCTCCGACCCCTTCGTCCCGAAGGAGTCAGCCCGAGAGAGCTCTAAGCCCCCGAAATAACTCAAATACCCTTACAGAACGCGAGATTTGCGCTGTTTTTTCGCATCTCTCCCTTTCCGTTCGGATCCGTATCTTTCTGCAACTCTACGCCACTTTGTGCATCGCCGGTGCGACCCAGCGCCGCATGGCCACAGAGCGCGTACTTGCAGTGCTGGATCGGCTTGTTGCTGGCGTGCGGTCGTCTGACGACGACGGGAGCGCCACCATGCCACCACCATAAAGCACAAAGCCCGGTCTTTTGGACCGGGCTCTGAGTTGCGTTTTAAACCTTTTGACGGAGCGGCTGTATCGAGCAGCTGCCTCGCCCTCACTTACGTCGAGTCTACTTTTGTAGACTCGCGCGCGTGCCATTCCATATTCTTCGGGATCGGCACACGAGTCAATACAGAAAGACATCTATGACATCGTGCCCAGTGATCGCAGTTGCGAATCAAAAAGGCGGCGTCGGCAAAACGACCACCGCCATCAACCTTGCTCAAGCTTTGGCCCTTCAAGACCTGAAGGTCTTGCTCGTTGACCTCGACCCCCAGGGGAACGCTTCCCAGGGCGTGGGGGTGAAGCTTGAATCTATTCAGGGGTCGGTTGCCGATTTGATCCGCTCAAAAGAGTACCCTGCGGCGTCATGCATCTACCGCGGCGACGGCCTGGACCTGCTCCCCGCTACCCCGGCACTGTCTCGCGTGGAACGAGAGATGGTGGGCCTGACCAACTCAGAGCTGCGCCTCAGCCAGCGGCTGGCGTCCCTGCGAGAACAATACAGCGTCGTCATCATCGACACGCCACCCACCTTTGGGCCGCTGATGAACTCGGCGCTTAATGCGGCGGATCGCCTGATCGTGCCCGTAGATTCGAGCTTCTTCGCGTTGCTCGGCATCAAGGAGCTGCTCACCGAGATTGAAGAGATCCGCGCCGGAACGAACCCCAGGCTATCAGTGCTGGGGTACCTGCTGACGCTTACCGACCCCACGAACATCGCCAATCAGGCCCGGGACACCCTGCTCGAGAGCTTTGGGGCGCAGGTCTTTGAGACTCGCATACGACGTTCAGTGAAGCTCAAGGAAGCCCCGGCTTTAGGCAAGACGATCTTCCACCATGCTCCAGACTCTGCTGGTGCCCGCGACTACCTGGGGCTCTGCGTGGAGGTCATGACACGTCTGGGCATCGGCGAGGCCACAAGCACTGCTCCGCGCCTCACCGTAGTTGGAGGTGCACCATGAGTAAAGAAGAGCTCAAGACCGCCCTCTCTGGTTTAAACGTAAGCCGCCCGCTGAAGATCGCGGCCACGGCCCCTGTATTTCAGGCGCCTGAACCTGTGGGGACAGCAGGAACCCAGGTTCAATCTGAACCTGGGTTCACCACAATCCCAGAGTCAAAAACACCCCCGGTTCAAAATGAACCCAGGATTGAGCGCAGCAGCGGACCACGGGCAGCAACACCGCAAGACGATGCCGTGCTTCTACAACGCGAGTTGCACGACAAGTTGGCGACGGGTTACACGCGGCTGCCCAACGCGCTGTTGATGAATATGCTCGTGGGGGATCTGGGCAAGAATGAAGTGCGGTTGCTGCTCCTCATCGCCCGGCTCACCCTCTCCTTTGATCGTGAATTCGTGAAGTTATCCAAGGGTGTGGTGAAGCGCTACACGGGCATGCAGGGGAGGGCCATGCTCGATGCTTTTGGCGTGCTCGAAGAGCGTAAGCTCATCAGGAAAGTGACGGGTGATCACAAGTCGCCCAACCAGTATGCGCTCACTGCCGAGGTCACTACGGCAGGCCCCAGCCCGGGTTCAAAACGAACCCAGGTTCAAAATCCACCCCAGGTTCAGAATAGCACCCAGGGGTGGGTTCAAAATGAACCCCCTAGAAAGGATAATCTAGAAATATACAAAAACTCTCTCTCTCAACAACCTGACTCGGTACGTGATTACTTCGCAGCACCGATGACCGCACGGAAGCGTGAGAGTGAGTGGTTGGCCTACCAGGGGCTTGTCTCGCAGTTCGCGCTGGCCGATGTGGCGCGGGCGCTGGAGCATGTGCGCCGTCACGGGCTGCCCGGCAGCAAAGAGCCCTGCCATTCGCCCATGGCTTTTCTGAGCATGGGCATGGGCCAGGTGCTTGCTGCACTGAACGGCGCGAGGGTGGGGGCAGAGCGCGTGCGTCTCGAAGCGGTGGAACGGGAACGGTCTGTGCAGCAAGAAGTCTGCGAATTTCAGGCCGACGCTGCCCAGGCACGCGAGCGGGAGGCGGCCTTTACAGCAGCATTCCCCACAGCGGCCGAGCAGACCGCCCTGATGGCCAAGTATGCTGCCGAAAACCGTCTCCTCACTCCTAGCGGGCCCATTGCGCGACGGCTCGCCATCGCGGATTGGTGGGAGCGAACGCAATCCATGCGGGTGGTCTCATGAGCAAGGACAAGATCGCCCATGACTTGCTCTTCACCTCCCATGAGCTGAATGCCCTGGCGGACCTCTTCGAGCCCTACGGCGAGCACTGCCTTTCTCGGGTGGGGGCCGAGGGCCTGGCGATCATGCTTCGTAGGATAGCGAAAAGACTGAGAAAGCATTCGATTCAGCTTGAGGAGGCAGGTCACAACCATGAAAACGAGTGAACGCCTGGACTTCACTAAATATATTGCCCACTTACGCTATGGCTATAATTTGGCTAATATCTGGTCAAGCTGTGGTATTCCTATGCCGAAACAATATGCAGGAGTGAAAAATATGACGACCGCCGCCGCACGCAACATCTTCGCCAATGTGCCTCAAAGTAACCACCTGCACTTTCTAGATGGCGGTGCCTCCTACCCCAAAAAGGTGGCTGAGTTTCTCAAGCTCACCCAAGAAGACGTGGCTCATGCCGTGGGCGTGGCAAGATCCACCGTGCGCTATGACGAGCGCATTTCCCCTGAGGTCGAACAGCGGCTCATGGAAATCGGCACCATCTGTGAGATTGTCGCAAACTACTTCAAGGGTGACGTTCAAAAGGCGGCGCTCTGGTTCACCATGACCAACCCGTTGCTGGGTAATGTGAGTCCCCGCGATCTCATCCGCTTCGGCAGATACAAGAAGCTCATGCAGTTTGTGTTGAATTCAATTGCCGGCAACACTCCGTAAATGGGCCGCAGAACTCCGCCCCGCCTACTTGGTGCGCGCAGAAGGAACAAAAGAACAGTTCGCAAGGCCTATGTCCTCGATGCCTTCTCTCACGGGGACATTCAGAGGTGGGCAGACGCCAGTGAACGCACCCGGAAGTACCACTGGGACTACTACTCCCATCTCGCCCATCTTCGCGCTGAGATCTTTGATCAGCTCAAAGAGTCTCTCGCAACGAAGACTCGTGCTCATGTAATCAGCAACTGGTGCAGAATCGTGCCCAACAAATTCGTAAATGCACCACTCTCTGCGCAAGGAAGCGTATTAAACGAGGTGGGTGGACGCTTCAACATCGGCTCTATCGATGAGACGTTGTATTCCAAGTTTCCCGCACTATATGTCGGCGAGGATTTCGAGGCGGCTTTCCGTGAGAAATTTGGCGTCACCTCAGGTGACAGCACCGGCGGCCTCAGGGCCGAGGAAATGGCTTTTTGTGCGAAAGATTCATTTTCAGTTTTCTCCCTGTCAGGACGCATTGAGAGCGTACTCGACATCAATGATCCCAGCGCTGTTGAACCTTTTGTAAATCTCATCAGCCGCTTCAAGATGCCAAGGACATTGATGGCGAAGGCAAAGAGCCTACGGCTTCCGGCGCCCAGTGTGGTGAGCGATGTCGCGTCATTACTAAAGACGCTTTTCGACCCCAACTGGCGGATCAATGCGACGGCTTTCAATGTGCCTGCGGGACCGCAGCTTTTTGGTCAGATTGTCCATGCAGCCGGCATTGAAGGAATTTTATACCGCTCGAAGCATGGTCACAAAAATTGCTTGGCAGTCTTCCCTGAAAACTTCAAGAGTAGCGATTCTTATATCGAGATTAACGGAGAGCTCGCCGCTACGCTGCAACCTAAGCGGCTTGATGCATCTACGTGGGCGTCGACGGTTTGAGATATTTACTTATGATAGTTATGCCCAACCTCTGCAAGTAGATGGTCCGTGAACCCCAGGAACGAACACTTTCAGACGCCACCACAGGGAACCCCATGATCACCTTTGTTAAAGGCAATCTCTTCGACTCCGCCGCCCAGGTTGTGACCAACACGGTGAATTGTGTAGGCGTCATGGGCAAAGGCGTCGCGCTGGAGTTCAAGAACCGCTACCCGGCGCTGTTCGAAGACTATCGTGCACGCTGCGGCCGCAGCGAGGTCCGCCCTGGCGAGCCCTATCTCTGGGAAGATGATCGCGTTCAGGTTTTGAATTTTCCAACAAAACGCGACTGGCGTGAGAATTCGCGCCTCGAAGACATCGAACAGGGACTTCAGTATCTTGCGAAGCACTACCAAGACCTTGGCATTCAAAGCCTTGCCATGCCTGCCCTCGGCTGTGGCAACGGCGGGTTGCGCTGGGAAGATGTGCGTCCGCTGATCACTAAGCACCTGGGCCATCTTACTGACATGGATATCTACGTTTATGAGCCTGGCGTTGCCGCCACAGGCCGTAATCCATCGCAGGACTCCAAGCCGAAGTCTGATTCTGGCCCGACTCATTCGCTGCACAAGCGTCTCTGTGGTGAAGAAGGTTGACCCTATGAAGGGCCTCATCATCGCCGCACCTTGGATTACACTGATACTCGAAGGCAAGAAGAGCTGGGAAATTCGGGGCCGCTCCACGAAGATTCGCGGTAAAATTGCCTTAATTGAAAAGGGCACAAAGACTATTGTCGGTTACGCAGAGCTCACAGATGTCAAAGGCCCACTATCAGACGCTGAAGTCCGCAAGAATAAATCCAAGCACGCAGTAGACCCCAAGATCATTTTGGACCCCATTGATGGCTATGATGACATCTACGCGTGGATATTAACTGACGTTGTGAAGCTAAGGGTACCCAAGCCCTATCGTCACAAATCTGGCTGCGTGACCTGGGTGAATATACCTTGCTGAGCATTGCCGCGCTGGGCCGTCAGGACTCCAAAACTTTTAGTTCCTGCTGAATAAGCCTGGTATCAACGCAATCCAGCTAACTTCCATCGTACGTGAAGAAAGGGCAGCAAGCGCTCTAGCGCGCTCATCTGAGCGAGGCCAGAGGAGCGTTTTAGTACCACTACGTCCTCCGGTGTCGGATAGTAGAGCGCCTCGGGATCTCTGCAGCTAGCGTAGTCGTCTGGGCCGGTGACACTACACATGTAGTCCCACGTTAGCTGCTGGCACCTCATGGGGTTACTGCTCTCGTACACTTTCATCAAATCCTCCTGGCCCGCGTCGGCCCGCAGAGCAAATAATCGTGAGCAAGCGCGCGCAAATTCTAGTGCGTCCGCTTTGACAATAAATCCTCCTAGACGGTATCCCTCTGGCACTTCGCCGAAGTCATCCCACCCCTCTACATAATAAGGTATTGCAGCGTCGGCAAGGCGAACCTCCGCAGCAAGTGTGTGTACTCGTTCACTGAAAATACCAGCCAGTCGATAGAAGCCATCAGATTCAGAGACTTCACTTGACCTCTTTGTAAAAACTCTTGCGAGACCTTCATAGTACCAAACGATATCAATTGGCGGAGCACTGAACCGAGACCAGACCTCGTTTGGCTTTGAGCAGTAAAGGTCGTTCAAGATTGCACTCACGTTGTGCATCTTGTCCGCCAACGAGACAAGCAGCGATTCGGGCCGCGACTTATGCTCGATGTGCTTAAGGTAGCGTTCTTTTCGTAATTTCCAGGGCGGCTTGGGGGTTGCGGAGGAATCAGTGCAATCAGCAACGATGGTCGAGACCCGAGTGCCAAATTTCGTTTCTATCTGAGAAAATGTCACACCACAATCTTCGATAGTATCGTGAAGAAATGCGGCCATAGCCTGGTCTTCTGTACCGCCGTGTTCGAGCACCAAAGAGGCTACTGCCATTGGATGCGCAAGATACGGAATCGTAGTGCCCTTGCGTATCTGACCGTCATGGGCGGCGCGAGCAAACTCTAGCGCGCGGGATAATCTTTCCGTCAATTTTGTTGTCATCATGCCAAGTATATTAACCTAAAACGAAGCCGATTCATTATCTCTATCCAACGATAAATACTGCGCTAGTCTATTACGGCACACAAAATTCTTCAATAAAGCGAACGGCATCGGGAAAGTCATGACGCAAACGAAGCTCCGAGTACGATAAACTCGCACTAAGATCCCATCCGAGCAGACTGCAAATCGCTCTATCTACCGAGGATATCTCCTTCATCAAAGCGTCGGCATTTCGTAGGTACCAATCCCGAGCCATTTCGACTGCCTCAGTCTGACCTGGCGTCAACGCCGTATCATCCTTATGAAAGGGCGCGCACGTACCCCATAGATCCCCTTCGATAAGGCCGTCTATTTCGTTCTGAAACGAAAGGACGTGTAGACGTACTCTGAGTAGCTGTGTCAGCGCTGTATTCCGTTTAATTGGGATGTGTCTCGAAACGTCGGACAAAACCACGCGCTCTATATACTCTGGATCAGGTAGCGCAAGGCCAGAACCAACCGAACGCAAAGCCGAGCTGTAAAAATTTGATCGGCCAGTAAGATACGGCTGCGCCCTGCCTGGAGGGTCCATCTTCTTGAGCAGTTCTTCGCGGCACTTGAGCATTGCCAGAGAAATCGCGTCGGACACGGAAAAGATGGCGTTTGCACCAAAATACGATTCAAAATCGTAATCTGTGCCACACCGCTCAACGTCAGCAGGAATCCGATCATGCTGCCACATCCGACGATTCGACGAGTACAAGATTTCACGCTGGAGACTCATCAACATAGAGTCATTCTCATTTTGTCTTTACCGAAATTATTTTCTTCATGGGCATCATCCACGATCTTCGCATGGAGACAAACAAGTTTTATCAACATCAACGAATTGCGGTATTTCTGGCTTGAATAAAAGCCTTATTTTTTCACATTTCCTCGAGCCATTTTTGGCAATAATCAATTCTGCAACACCAGTCTCGGATGAGTGAATATTGTAAGCCTCATCGCGATACACAAAGATCACGATGTCAGCTTCCGCCTCGATAGCGCTCGATTCCCATACCCGTAAGTCGCTGAGGGTCGGGCGTTTGTCAGTGCGATTTTCAACGTTACGGTTCAGCTGGGAAAGGGCGACCACTGGGCACCCCAGCTCTTTGGCGAGCACTTTGAGCGATCTAGAAATTTCAGATATTTCTTGTTTACGACTAGCAGCGCCTTTGGCCCCCGTCGTGCTTCCAGACATCAATTGAATATAATCAACTACCACCAGGTCGAGACGGCCTTCATCAGAGAGTAATCTACGACATCTCCTTACAAGTTCTTCGGTAGTAAGAGCTGGACTATCATCTAAAAACAGTCGCGAAGTCGAAAGTTTGTTTGCCGCCAAGGACAGTCGTTTCCACTGCGCTTCATCCAATTTTCCCTGCGCAAGGCATTTTGCGTGAATCTCGGCAAGCTGCCCTAGAAGACGCAGCCCAAGTTCTTCCTTATCCATTTCCAAAGAAAATATCGCAGCGACATGCAGCGGGTTGCAGCTTACGAAATTTGTAATTCCAAGGGCTAACGTCGTCTTTCCCATGGCTGGGCGCGCTCCAATTACGATAAGTTGACCGGGACAGAGCCCACCTGTGGCTTCATCCAACGTAGGCAGCCCTGTTAATAGCGCCGATACATTATCCGTGGATGCGTGGTCACTGGCAGGGGGAACAGCATCACGAATTTCGGTGAGCAACGCGCAGATCCGCTCTCGCGCACGCCTTGATTCAGACGCAGTGACCGATCCGAGGAACATCTTTGCGTCTTTCACCGTATGACGCACTTTTTCACGAAGTCCCGCCAGGATATCGACCCATCCCTCCGCGCTCGTACCGACAGTGGCGATTGCAAATGTCGTCGCGCTGGCCTTTTCGATCAGGCTACTGAGAGCATCAGAGGACAAGCCTGCAAGTTGGTGCTCAAAGGACATGGGCACGCGGGACATCTCACTCGGTTTCTTCGTCATTTCAGTGTTCTCCTCACTATCCGGTCAATAAAGCAGCGGTCGCGTAAGATTTAGAGTAACCCGGCACAATGACACCTACGGTCAACGGCAAGGTGCGTCGCCGAATAGAAAGAGCGTGCCGACATCGATTTTGTACGGGTGATAGCAGCTGGGACATGCGAGCACGGTCACGTGATGAAAGCCTTCGGGGCACATATTTCGATACTTCCTCTCCTGGGGGTTGGCCGCGCACTCATGTGCAATAACCGCAATTGGTAGTGTTAGCCGGCGGCTTACGGCGCAGACCCTGTTCGCTCTAACAAATCAACAAGGGTTCCCAGTACAATACGGATAGAAGCCCCCGTCTGCGGCGTGAGCGCTCTGTCAATCAGCTCGTCTTTTTGCAGCCGCTCTATCAGCTCATAGTCGAGCTCGCCAAAACGTAGTGCAATCTGGACTTCCCAATCGACTTCCAAATTGGGCGCTAAAGCACGGATCTTAGCATCGACTTCCTTACAATCGCCCTTGTCTGCTTGGAGCGCCTTGCGCTCAAGCGAGAGCTGCATGACTTGGTTCTTTAATTTACTTTCCAGAAACATCATCGGAAATTCATGGAAAGCTTCTGAGGCCGGAATGCCAACACTCGCCTGCCCAAAGCGCGGTCAGTGGAATAGACGAGATAAGCATCTAGCCTTGGGTGCTTCTTCTTTAAGTCCGAAAAGATCTGCTTTGCCAGCGTGTCTGCTCGACCGATGTCTTTGTACTGCATCTTGTACTCCGACACGCAGAATAACCCGGCACAATGACACCTACGGTCAACGGCAAGGTGCGTCGCCGAAGAGAAAGAGCGTGCCGACATCGATAAGATCGCTTTACTCTAAGATATGGCCTAAATCGGCGCAATTGACGCCACACGTCAATTGATGGGGGTAAACTGATTATATGCAGCTCAAGAAGTCCCCTCAGCGATTCCTCAGTAAGTCCCGCATTATCAAGGGCTTACAGTGCCCCAAGGCCTTGTATTACAGCGTACATAAGCCCGAACTCGCCGAGCCCCATTCCCCCGATACCCTTGAGCGGTTTAGGCAGGGTGATGAAGTTGGCGCGGCCGCACGGGAGCATTATGGCAAAGGCGTACTCATCGAGGCGGCACCCTATGAGGTCGAGAAAGCAGTAGAACTCACCCAGGGGGCCATTAAGGCTGGAGCCAAGCGTATTTATGAAGCTGGCTTTCTACACAATGGCGTCCAGGTTCGCGTCGATATCCTCGAACGCGACGGCAAGGGCTGGCATCTCAAGGAAGTGAAATCCAGCAACAAGGTGAAAGATACCCACATCGACGACCTCGCCATACAGACGTACGTGGCAACAGGCGCCGGGATTACATTGAAGTCCACTTCGATTGTGCATCTCAACAACGAATGTAAGGCACCAGACCTTTCAAACCTCTTTGAAGAAGCGCCCATAGTGGATGAGCTGAGCGCATTACAGGAAGAGCTGCCAAATACGATCAAAAGCCTCCGCGCGATAATCGCAGGTGATGCCGTCCCCAAAGTGAAGATCGGTCCGCATTGCGATGCCCCATACGAATGCGACTACAAAAAGCATTGCTTCAAGGCCGCAAAATTCCCAACAGAAGAGTCTACCGTATTTAATCTCTACTACTTCCCTAAAAAGACGGCTTGGGCACTGTACGAAAAAGGGGTCTGGAAGCCGACAGACCCTGCCGTTTCAAAGCATAAGCTGAAGCTCCAGGCAGAACGACAGATCAAGGCCGAAAAAACAGGGACACGTTTTGTTGACAGCAAAAGCATCCAGCAAGATCTTAAAAAATGGGATTTCCCCCTGACCGTATTGGACTTTGAGACCATCGGCTTTGCCATTCCAAAATTCAAAGGAATGGGACCCAATGAACAAGCCCCCTTTCAGTTCGTGACCGCTCAGGTCAATAAACGCGGTGCTATCTCGAACATTGTTGACGTCTTAGCTACAGAGCCAGGTGATCCTCGACCTCAAATCATTGACGGTCTTCTCAAGGCGATTCCAGAAACAGGATCTGTAGCTGCATGTTTTGCAGGATTTGAACGCGGGCGACTTCTAGAGCTCGCGGAGTTCTCACCAAAGCACGCTAAGAAAATAAAACAGATCGCTGATCGTCTAGTGGACCCACAAGAACTGATTCGAGACCATGTATACGATGCGGCATTTATGGGCTCATTCAGTCTGAAGTACATTGCCCCGGCCTTGCTTGGTGATCGCTTTGATTACGATAAAATCGCCATAAAAAATGGCACCGATGCGCAAATGCAATACCTGCGGCTCTGCCGCGGCGAAGTGAGCGGTAAAGAGCGCGAGCAGGTCATCGCGAACCTCAAAGAATATTGCGAGCTAGACGTCATTGCCACGGCTGGGCTCGTGGCGTGGCTTTTAAAGCAGTGAACTAAAGCTGCCGTTTACTGCTGAAGCATCAAGGAGTGCCTGTATGGATTCCATTTCCCGTTATTTTCAAGATAACCCAGCTCTAACCAGTGTTCTGGGTTTATGGAGCGCGGCCCTTCTCACAATCGTGAGTAAGGAGATCCCAGACAGTATCTATCGGTGGATCAAGCGCCAGATCATCGTCCAAATCCAGATCCCATGCACAGAGGATGACTTTTTTCGCATCGTGAACTGGCTGGAGTCCAAAGGATACAGCACAGGAACACGGGCCATTCGCATCACGAGATCAAAAGTTACAGCCGGAGTGGGCATTCACTACTTCATCCACGAGGGGCGTCTCTTTGTCATGACGCGCAGAAAAGAGGACAATAAGCTCTCGTACAGAATCAGGGAAGAAATCGAGATTCAAACCTTTGGACGCAGCCAAGCACCACTGCGCAGGCTCATAGAAGCGATCCGACACTTTGAAAATGGTGAAACTACAATCATCAGCCACTGGATTTCTGAAGCCTGGGTGCGGCTCAATGCTCAGCCTATTCGCAGGCTGAATACGGTCTTTATCCCTGATGAAAACAAGCAACTGATCCATGACAGCATGAAGCGCTTTCTCGAAGCGCGTTCATGGTACCTCATGCACGGAATACCGTATCGTACGGGGTACTGCTTCTATGGACCGCCAGGAACAGGGAAGACCACGTTGGCCCGTGCCATCTGTGGTGAGTTCAACCTCAGGCTCTACATTCTGAACCTTTCGAGCTTCACAGACGCAACATTCAGCGAGGCCCTAGCCAACGTTGAACCTGGTTCGGTAGTTCTCATAGAGGACATCGATTGTTTTCACGAGTCCTGGGTACGTGACTCAGCCAATAGCGGACAAATCTACAAACCGTCGAAAGACTCCCTCACATTATCGGGGCTGCTGAATGGCATCGATGGCGCAACCTGCTCTGATGGCACCGTCTTCATCTACACTACGAACAGGCTAGAAATGATCGACCCAGCCCTGCTGCGCCCCGGTCGCGTGGACCATGTGCTCTATGTGGGGGCACACACACCCGAGACCTTCGCCCAGGCGATGGCGGCATACTATCCCGGCTTTGCAGTCCCAGAGGAGGTGGCCCTGGGGGCAGGTCTGACCCCTGCCCAGCTCCAGCAGCAGGTCATGGTCCACAGGGGTGATCCACAGGCGGTGCTGCAGGCACTCCGCAACGCAAGAGAGACCAGGGCCAAGTCCTCGGATTTTTGGCATTAATTCGAGGCCCTTTGAATGAAAAACTCATCAAGTAGTCGGCAGAAAATGCCGAAGAGAGGCCATCGAGGGAAGTCTATGTCCATTGGTCACGGCACGCGGAAGGCCGAGCGCCTCATGCGCATTATTCAGATTCTAGAAGGCGCACCCCACGGCCTCAGCGTCCAGGACCTTCACAAGCGCCTCTTCTCTGGCGAAAAGGGCGTGAGCCTGCGCAGCATATACCGTGATCTCGAAGCACTCAGTAGTTGCGGCCACCCTCTGGTAAAGGACGGTGGCAGCGGAGAAGATGAGCGCGGTGGCCTGTGGCGACTCGAAGGTTCGAGACGCATTGGCCATACTCTTCAGATCACGCCTAGAGAACTCATGGGCCTTTTCCTGGCCCGCAGTGCCTTAGAGCCTCTACGTGATACTTACTTCTACAGCGACATTGCTTCGATTTTTAAAAAGATCGAAGCGCGACTCGGCGTGAAGAGTGTTGAATACCTGCAAGAGCTCGGGGAGCAGATGCATTTTCAGCCTCTTCCCAAGTGGGGTCTTGGCGTGAGCCCTGATGTTCTCGATACCATTCATGCTGCCTGCGCAGAGGGACACATTATTGAAGCTGACTACGAGTCGGCACACAATCAGCAGCGCCGAAAGAGACGGCTAGGGCCACACTATCTGTATTTCTCACGCGGGGCCCTATACCTTGTCGCTGAAGATATAGAATCAAGCCAAATTAAAGTGTACGCGCTTCCACGGTTCCACGCTGCATTCATGACGGAGGAGGCTTATGAGGGCGAAAAATCAGACCCGCAGCGCCTTTTTGCAGGATCGTTTGGGGTGTTCACCGGAGAATCTCAGCGCGTGCGCATCGAGTTCCATCCGGAGATTGCACCCTATATCCGTGAGCGCAGTTGGCATCCAAGTCAGCGCGTCGTCGCGCATGACGATGGGCGGGTAACAGTGGAGTTTCATGTTGGGATTACACCAGAGTTTTTCCAGTGGGTGCTGGGGTTTGGCAGCCGCGCTCTCGTCATTGAGCCCGCTAGCCTGCAAGAACGCCTGAGAACCGCAGCCGAATGCATACTAAGGCAGTACAACGATAAGGGGAGGGCAGCGTAATGACGCTCATAGATACCGAAATGAAACCAAAGAACGAGCCCACGCTCTGGCGAGTAAATGTGATACGCGACATCAAATTCTTTGATTACATAAAAACTAAAAAAGAAATCGGAATGGGTTGGGCTACCAAGACGGCAACCAAAGATCTCAAAGCCTTTTTGGCTGAAGCGAAATCGACGTTTCAAAATCCAAAAGATTATTCTCGTTGTAAAAGAGCACTCAATAGGTTTGCCCTTAAAATGAAAATAGATGATCTTTGCTGGACCCGAGATCCCGGACCAAACGGTAGCTACTACCTTCTTCGCATCATTGGTGATTGGGAGCACACAACTGACTGCTATCACATTGCAGCAGATCTCGTGAACATCAGAAAGTCCATTTGGTTGCCCGTGGGTCCGGTGGGCGCCGTTCCCGGAGCCGTAGCCAATAGTTTTTCGCGCGGCGGTACGATCCAGCGGATTTGTGATCCTTCAGCATTGCAATATTCGAAGCTCATATGGAACGGGCAACAACCGCAGCAAGCCTATCCCTTGGAACCTGGAGGTTTGGATATTCTAAATCTCGTCTCGCATGAGGATCTTGAAGATATCGTAGGACTCTACTTACAGGCTCAGGGTTGGCTTATGATACCCAGTACAGCAAAAGGCAAGAACACTAAGGCTCACGAGTATCAGCTGATTCATAGGACCAGTCAGAACGGCGCACTTGTTCAAGTAAAAACCAAAGAAAATATTAATGCGCAGTCGATCCTGCATGACGGCTTAGAATTATTCTTATTTACGATGGGCCAGGTCCACGGGCTATCAAAGCGGGTCACTGTCATTTCGCCTGCCAAGATTAAGGCGTTTATAATAGAAAACCCCAGTCTTCAGTCCCCACGGGTGAAAGAATGGATGAAGTACTTCGAACTTCAAAATTGAAACACTCTCAGTCCGTGGACGAACAGAAACGATAATTCATAGATTAGAATCCCATGGCCATCCAACATGACCACGTGAGTCCGATTATCATTGAGCAGCTGACGTCAACCTTTGGCCTCCTCCCTCACCCCGAATGGGGCTACTTCAAAGAGACCTACGGGCGACGGAGCAAACTGCACAGGGCGCACTGCCAGCATGATTAAGCCGCTTTCTGCGCTATCTTTGAGCTCACGCGCTCAAGGGATTTCGAAATAGTAGCATTCGCAGACTCATAGCGTTTCAATGCATGCGCCCTAAATTCTTGAGACGCAAGGTACTTAGCAAGGTCCGTAAGCTGCTGTGACACAGGAACGTCAGTCTTCAAGTGCTTATTGACGTATATGACCAAGACAAATGCTGGCACCGCCCCCAGAATCAAAGGGCCTGGTATAATTGCACTGACGGCAAGGCCTGTGGCGTTCAATAATCCGCCGCGTAGAATACTCTGTTTGTCGATCATGCAGCGATTGTAGCCAATGCCCAAGCCGACAACTGCAATAATAGCTGTAACCGGATTCATCGCAACCACTGAGCTTAAACCAATGGAACCCAGTGCCTTCGAGAAGTTTTTCTTGTCGCTGTCACGCCACGAAAACACTAGAGCCAGTGTAGTCAGCGTGCCGGAGAGAAGTGCATCAAAGGCTTCTTGGCCATTAACGGTGACCAGGTCGCGTGCGGTTGCCTCGCTGATTCCAACGCCACGAAGCATCGCATACACATTGTCTGAGAGTTCTGAGATGGGCATGCCTGCTGGTGAGGAAAGGTCAGAGAGATACGCCTCAGCCCACTGCTTGAATGAATCGATACCACCGAGCCCTTGCTGCTCACCAATCTCAAAAGCGCGGCTCAGACTTTCACTAACCGTATGCCCACCATCAAGTATGCGATGATTTGATGGCGTCATGGCGACCCCTTCGATCGCGCCCTTCGCCTTGTCCAAAAAGCCCTGGTCCATCGCTCTAGTCACTTCGTTAGAAAGCGAGTTTAGTGAGCGCCCCCATTCAGAATCTGCAATGATCGTCGCGATGTCTGTTGTCAGACCTGTCGTCGCAATCCATGCTCCCTTGGCTTTCTCTGCGGCTTTCTTGGATGCATCCCTGAGGCGATCGATGTTTTTTTGCGAGGCAATGTCGCCTACAATTGAGCGTAGCGTACGTTTGGCCATGAAGACATGTCGGCACAATAACTACATTTTTTGAGCCAAAACGCCGATCTCTGACTTATTAGTGACCGCGGCGCCAGAATTGACGCCACATGTCAACTTTTGGGGGTAAACCACTCCCATGAAGTTGAAGATGGCACCCAAAATATTCCTTAGTAAGGCCCGCATTATCGAGGGCTTACAATGCCATAAGGCACTTTATTACACCGTCCATAGACCCGAGCATCTGAAACGGGTCAAGCTCATGTCCAATACTATTGGGGCAACGAGTCAGCCCCTCAATGACTTCCATAGGTTCTTAACCTCAAGAAGTTACACAAATGAAGCCTGGGGCTATAAATGGCCGATACCGAAATAATGCCGTTACCACATCGTCATCTAGGCATGCTTTATGGTTTGCATGCTGGAGATGCATTGGGCGCCACACTAGAGTTCTGTGAGCCAAATGATCACCCCGACACTCACAGAGAAATGCTCGGCGGCGGTCATTTTAACTGGTCCCCAGGCGCAGCTACTGACGACACTGACCTCATGCTGTGCGTTCTAAGCGAGCTAGCTGAAGGCAATCGCTTCGATACAGAATCCTTGGCACGCAGATTTGTTAAATGGCTCGCTACCGGGCCGGTGGACGTTGGCGCAACTACACGCCGCGCCATTGTGCGTATGAAGGCCGGGGTACCTTCAACCAACACCGGGGCCAGTGACGAATACTCACAGGGCAACGGTTCTCTAATGCGGTGCGCCCCACTGGCCCTTCTAGAGACTGACGAGCGAAGCTTGGGAGTCGTGATTGACCAGCAAGCATCGATGACGCATGCACATCGTACCTGCATTACTTCCGATTACTTGTTGGTGATGGCAATTCGGGATGCATTCTGCGGCGCACACAAAAATGCGATTTATCTCAACACTCTAAATCGTTCGCGAGTGAGAAGTGCAGAAATTCACGCGCGGCTTGAGGCACTGCCAGATATCCCGTGGCATGAATTAAGCTGCAGCGGGTATGTGATTGACACCCTCTGTGCAGCCTTTTGGGCATTGATGCATGCGAGTAGTTTTGAGGAATCCCTGATTAAAGTTGTAAACAGAGGAATGGATGCTGACACCTGCGGTGCAGTAACCGGCGCACTTTGCGGCGCATACTACGGCTTGGAGCGCATGCCAAAGAGATGGCTACAGGCGCTCGAAAAGGCGGAGGAGATACAGCGCCTGTATCTGTTAATACGTGCGAGGAAAAATGGGCAATAAACAAGCTGGATCCAATCAATGCCCATTTGACCTGCTCGAATAGAATGTCAAGATGATGATGCGACGAAAAGGACACAATGACTTTGAAAAAAATTGCGCCAAAAGCACTAGAAAAAAAGCCCTGTACACACCTTGCGGGCGAGTTTTTTGTCGCGGCTGAGCTTTCTCGGCGCGGTTACAACGTCGCTATGACGATGGGCAACGCAAAAAAAGTCGATCTTGTCGTCGAGAATGATGGCAGCACCTTACCAATTCAAGTTAAAGCACTCGCAAAAAAACAAAATGTCGGTTGGCCACTTAAGCCAGGGCAGTCGTATGGTAAGGATCTCATCTTCGTACTCGTTGTCTTGGGTGAACCTGGAACTCAACCTGACTACTTTATCGTAAGTGGAGACATCGTCCAAAAACGTCGCAAAGACTACGACACCAGGGGCATTCTCGACATCAATCGAGTCGGGGAGTTTAAAGACAATTGGCGTTTAATCGAGAGGCGAATCGGATGAAGAAGAAAAACAGCGCAGCTTCGCTCAAGGCCAAGTATAAATATAAACGGCTCAGCAAGAGGCCCCTCATAAAGATGGGGACCAGCATCAGGCGTGGGTCTTCTCTGCGAATTCAGTTTAAGGATACAATCACCGAAGCAGATATCGAAAACGCCTTAAAGATTCTTGGGATGACAGCTAAGGACATTCGCTGTGTATATTGTGGAAATAAAGCAACAACATGGGACCACTTTTACGGTTTGGTGAAAGACAAAGAGCCCAGAATTCGCTCCTCTTCAATCTATAATTTTGTGCCATGCTGTCATCGCTGCAATTTCACCCGCGGAACCGAGTCATGGGAAGAATGGATAGATGCCCTGAAGAGCAGAGGTGCCTGGTGGGGAATTCAAAAAACGGAAAATAAACGCCTAGCGCGACTACGAAAGTATCAAAATAAATCTCGCCGCATTAAGGATCTCAGTCCAACAAAGGTATTCAAAAAAGACACTTGGAATCAGTATAAAAATATTTGCGAGAGGGTCATCAAACTGCTTAAAGAAGCTGACACAGTAGCGAGCAAACTCGATCAACAACTAGAACAGTGGATCTTACGTTCCGCGCTTTGACGACGCGAGTCTTTTTGAATTTCCAGGGTCTTCTTGCTGCGGCGTAATAAGTGTGAATTTTGAGCCTATTTCCAGCAGTTCTTGGATGACTGGAGTTCACAAGCAGGCCATGGCCTGCAAGCGCAGCGTTGCCCTCTTCGTGATCTGAGTAAACCGCTCAGGCGGGGACTTGCGATAAGGTCTGGTTATCACCAAAGGCTTTTGGATTTTTTTGCCTAGCGGCGAACTGCTGACAACCGATGCGTCTGGTCAGCTGCTCCTCGTCAATGTGGGGTGGTTGGGACGATGTACATTTGAAGACTATGACTTCACGACGAAGCGCTCACTCACGAAGGCCCAGCTCAAAGAGATCGCAAGCCTCGGGTGGCTCCATGAGGGGCGTCCCCTCGTCCTCATCGGCCAGACTGGCGTGGGGAAGACCTTCCTTGGGCAAGCGACCGGGCTCCATGCCTGTGCGCACAGGAAATCGGCGCTCTTTCTCTCGGTGACCCACTGGATGGAGCAGCAGGCGTTCACCCGGGCGACGGGGACCTACCTCAAGTTCCGGGAGAAAATGATCCGGCCCGACCTTCGTGTCCTTCCGGCAAACGTGCGTATCTTGACGGAAGGACACGGCATTCAGTGTCATTTAAGAACGGAGTTTGACCTGTATTTTCACGCAGACATCATGTCTGCTCGTAAAAATACTCCTTAGGCACGGACTTGACCTTCTGCGCACGGAGTCTCCCATAAAGTGAGCGATCGATCGCAATCATGCCACTCACAAGGCAAGTGCGGCTCTTGTCATCGGCCGCAAGTATATAGTCTAGGCCTGTCGCACCATTTCCCAAATCATAGTCCACAAACACACGATCATAGTTCTTATGTGAGGGCGGACCATGCATGGGTATCTCGGTCATCGCTTCAAAACGCGTCCCAGGCATTCGCTGCTTGAGAAGCTGGTGAAAGAGTTGATCGTCGTCGATGCTGAGAACTACAGCGGGGTTCTCTTTGGCGGGGTCGTAGAGCCACGTCTCGCCGGTGGCCACCGGTATCGTGGCGATCACTGCTGTGAACTCTCCAGTGCGCGACACCCGCAGCAAGCCACCATAGCTATTTATAGTGTCAAGTGCCCCAATAAATCCCATACCCGTACCGCGTTGTTTCGTTGTTTGGCCATTTCTGTTCAATAACGCGGTAAGTAGCTCGGCGGGAAATCCTGGCCCACTATCAATAAATGAAATTTCCGCCGCGCATGCCCCCACGGACACGTGCATTCGCACCTTGCGCAGAGTGCTGCTCGCGGCAGCATCTATCGCATTAGCGAGCAAATTAGTTAAGGCCCGTTCGATCTTACTCTCATTGCAATTGAGTGCTATTACCCATGCCTTTCTCGGCATATCGAGCTCCAGTGATACGCCGCACTGATTCGCATACTGAATATAACTTTGCTTCAGCAGGTTGAGCAGGATGCCCAGGCAGGGCTGGTCAATGTCTTGCGGGGCATCGGCTTTTGTCACGGACTGATGCTCAAGCGTATGGGGCTGCACCTTGGCGAGGTAGCCTTCAAGTAGTTCGCGAATGCGGCCAAGCCCTGTGCGTAACGCGCTTTTCTCGTCCGTGGTGATACTGAGCTGGTCCGCCTGTGCTGCAACTCCGGCAATGGGCGTTTTTACGTCATGCACAAGCTGGGATGCTTCTCGGAAGAGCCGCTGTTTCTCCCCCATGAGTGCTAGCTCATGATTGGCTTTCTGTAGCGCCACCTGCCGCTCGACAATCATGTCAGCCAACTGTCGATGCTCGTGAATAGCCACCTCTTTAATCAACATGTTGAGTTCTTCGAGGTCTTTTGCGGAAGCGAGTCGGCGAACCTTTTCCTCCATCGGCTGCGCAACACGGCGCTTGAACACCATCAAAAGCACCCATGCGGCACTGGCGCCAAAGACCAACAACACACCGAGTGCGCTCGCCAACAGTAAGAATGGCTTCCATCCCCAGATGCTGGGCTCAGAGCTCACAATGATGTGGGCCAGGGTATTGTCGGCGCTCTTTACAGGCAATTCGATCCGAACTGCGTCGCGTTCATGGCAAATAAGCCCCCAGGGGCGTAGATCTGTCCAGCCACCACAGGTGTTGAGCAGGCCAGTGCGGGCATACTCGTCGAGGGCAAAAAGCCTCAGCTCGCGGGTCTTTGCTGGTGCTGCAAATCGCGGCCCATCAACGAGCTGGTGGGCCGCAGAGTAGTCTTGCTGCAAGAGCATCGAGATTAGCTCTGTCTCGACGGGCCGTAGCGCCTGACTGGCTTGCTGGGCAAGATCGTCGACGTAGTAGGGATGCAAGAGCCGCGCGGTGACGAGCAGCATGCCGACGGCACCGATAGAAAATACGCTGAGGAGAATGACGAGTTGTTTCCTATAGAGATTCAAAACAGAAAGAGGTCGCGGACTATTCACGGGCTGCCTCTTTTTCTACTGCCGAAAACTGCTCGAGGCCCACAGTCTGCACGGATGGACGCAGCACGCTGAGCTGCGGTGGAATCAGAATCGTCTCTGACACTAGGCCACCCTCAATGAGTTGCTTCAAGGTGCGAACACCTTCTTGCCCCATGCGGGCAGGGAACTGAACGACCGACGCGGCAAGCTCACCACGCAGAATGGCTTCATGGGCGGCGCGGATGGAGTCGTAGCCTACAATCAGCGGCATTTTCTTGGTGCCGGCCATCTTCAGCTCTTCGAGCACCCCAAGCGCCATGTGGTCGTTGGCGCAGTAGATCACTTTCGCGGCAGCAAAAGTACGCAGTTGTCGGCGCGCAATCTGTTTTGATTTCAGGCGGTCAAAGTAGCCCAAATGCCTGATGACACGCAGGTCAGGCACAAGCTGATGGATGCGGCCCTCGAACGCAGCGGTGCGCGGCTTATCGAAGTCAAAGCCCGCGATGACCACGACAGTATCGCCAGCCGTCAGATGACCCTTCGTGTACTCCGCCACAAGCCGCCCGCCTGCAGCATTATCGGTCGCGATAAAGGAATCGTAGTAGGTGGAGGCCTTCTCGCCGGGCAATAATGGAATCCCCTCATCGAGCACGACGACGCGTTTGCCGGCTGACTTCCAATGGGCGAGCAACGCTTTGGCATCCACCGGACTCGAGGGTGCCAGAATCAGCGCATCGTAGTCTTCGGCGCGGTTCTGCAAAAATTCGCGCTGAAAGGCGAAGTTTTCTTCCTTTTCCGCCCAATACAAATCAACCTTCAAGCCCTGGCGGTCAGCCTCGGACTTGATGCCCTCCCACATCAGGGCAAAGAATGGGTTCGTCGATGACTTCAGAAGCGCTGCCACTCTGATTTTTGGCGCAGAAACGCCCGTGCATCCCGAGATGCACAGCGTCATAATCAGAGCGTAAAACAACCGCTTCAGCACAAAACCTCTCTACTGAACCCGCATGACGACGACGACGGTGCCCGCCTCGTCGACGATTTCCCAGTTCTTCATACGGCCAGGGCCGCGGAAGAGCTTATCCACGACTTGGGTGGGGCCTTCCCAGCCATCCCAGAAGCTGCCATCGCCTTTGCCGAAGCGGGCGTCGTGGAACATGACGATGCCGTTCACGGGCACGTAGGGGGACCACTCCATCCAGTCTTGCAGGCAGGCATCGTAGGTGTGGTTGCCGTCGATAAATAGGAAGTCGATGTCGCCGAACCACTTTTTGACGACGTTGTAGCTAAAGTCGCGATGCCATTTTACGCGGCCGTTGCGGATGCGCTCGACGTTCATGTGGGCGAAAAAGGGGCGCGCAACTAAGTGCTCGTTATTGCTATCGGCAATGAAGGGGTCGATGAGGTGCAGCGTCGCATCGCGCGCCATGACACTCCGAAAGTGTGAGCCAGAGGCACCTTCGAATACGCCGATCTCAACCAACATCTTCC
>CAYHWW010000005.1:0-54189 GCA_964360145.1 uncultured Oligoflexia bacterium
GGGCGCTGGGGGAACCACGGCTGGGGTAAGGCCGCCCCCGCCCCGGCCGCCGACCGGCACATTGGGCCCCCGTCCCGCCCCGGGCCGGGCCCAAGCTGAACGCTTTCTTGGGACTTTGCCGTACAACGAACGCTGGCATGGGTATTGCTCGTAGCGTCAGCTATGAGACTCACTTATTTGGAAGGCTATGACCTTCGCGATTGATGACGTCCATCCATTTCATCAGCTTTTGATCTCCATCGGCCTTGGCCTCCTCGTAGGATTGCAGCGCGAATGGGCGGAATCGAGGCTTGGTGGAGTGAGGACGTTTTCCCTCGTTTCCATCCTCGGCACCGGCTCGATGCTCCTCGCCGAAAAACTTGGCTCCTGGATCTTCGTTGCTGCCTTCTTGGCGACGACGCTCGCCATGGGCGCAGGCGCGGTCATGTCACGCTTACAGCTCAGAGATAAATCGAAACCTCCGGGGTTGAGCACGGAAATCGCGATTCTTCTGATGTTCCTCATAGGTGGGCTCGTGCGCACAGGCCCGCTTTGGGTCGCGCTGGCCTTCGCAGGAGCGCTTGCCGTCATCATGCAAGCAAAGTTGGAGCTTCATGGTCTAGCGTCGCGCTTCTCCCAGAAGGATCTGAAGGCGTTGATGCAGCTTGTCCTCATCTCCATGGTCATTTTACCGGTCGTACCGAATCAGCCTATGGGCCCGCTCCAGGTGATCAACCCCCGCGATGTGTGGCTTATGGTGATCCTCATCACCGGATTGGGCTTTTCGGGGTATGTCGCCTATAAATTCTACGGTGATCGTGCCGGCATCCTCTTGAGCGGGGTCCTTGGCGGCGTCATTTCAAGTACCGCGACGTCGGCTAGTTACGCCCGCAGGAGCAAGGGTGAGTCGCTTCCGCATCGCCATGTGGCAACGATCATCTTACTCGCATGGACGACGGTATATGCCAGGATTTTGATCGAGATTGCCATCGCCGCGCCGGGTTTCCGTCAGTCATGGATTCCCATCATCGTTCTTTTTGTCGTGTCAGCCCTCGGAGCCTGCTGGCTGTGGAGGGACGCACAAAAGTCGCCGATGAAAATCAATTTTCACGAGAATCCCAGCGAACTGAAGACGGCCCTTCTTTTCGCGGCAGCCTATTCAATGATTATCCTCGCAATTGCATACGCTAAGGATCGATTGGGAAGCGGCGGGCTGATGGCAGTGGCCGTCCTCTCTGGCATTACAGATATGGATGCGGTCACGCTCTCCACCGCACGCCTCGTACACACCCAGCGGCTGTCAGGCCAGGATGGATGGCCACTGATCATCGCCGCCGCGACTTCGAACCTCTGCTTCAAGGGCATCCTCGTGGGGGCCCTGGGATCACGTGAGGTTTTCCGGTCTATTCTCGGCCCCTGGATCGCCTCCCTCTGCGTAGGACTGGCACTCATCACGTATTGGCTATTTTCATGAGGCCTCAGAACATGGGACTCATCTTCGAGATTCTAAAAAAAAGACGACGGCTCCGCGCCCGTGAGTCTTGGAGTCGCCGCGATCTCGAAGCGTTTCAGAACCAGGAATTTCAAAAACTCTTTAACTGGAGCGTGGCGCACTCCCCGTTTTTGAAGAAATTCTACGCGGGCTATGAGGGCAAACCATTGACGAGTTTACCCATCCTCACGAAGTCGATCCTCATGGAGAATTATGACTCTCTGGTGACAGACCGTGAAGTTCGCCTCAATAAGGTTGAAAGCCATTTGAACCAGCTTCGTGGAGACGAGCTTTTTCGAGGTCGGTACTGGGTTACATCCACTTCAGGCAGCACCGGGAAGAGAGGGATTTTCCTCCACAACCGCGACGAATGGACCACAGTGCTGGCTTCCTACTCCCGCTCCTACGAGTGGGGCGGCGTGCAGGCGGATCTTTTCCATCGTGTAAGGACCGCAGTCGTAAGCTCGCATATGCCCTGGCATCAGTCAGCCCGGGTCGGCATGACGGTGAAAAACCCGTGGTTGCCCACGCTGAGGCTCGATGCCCTGGACCCCATTGAAAAGATCGTTGCGGACCTTGAGCGCTTCAATCCGAAAACCCTCATTGGCTATGCCAACATGATGGTCAAACTCGCCCAGGAGCAAATCGCAGGGCATCTCAAGATCCAGCCGTCAGCTCTCTTTTGCGCGTCAGAAGTTTTAACGGCTGAAGGGCGGCGCCTCATCAGGGAGGCCTGGGGCCAGGAGCCCTTCAACGTATATGCTGCAACCGAGACGTCAACGATTGCCTCGGAATGCCGTGAACACCGGGGGATGCACCTCTATGAGGACCTTGTCATCACCGAGGCCGTCGACAGCGCGAAGCGGTCGATGCCCGCTGGGGAATACAGCGAAAAGGTGCTCGTCACAGCTCTTTTCAGCCGAACCTTGCCCCTCATCCGCTACGAGATGAGCGATAGCGTTGCGCCGTCGGCAAGAACCTGCCCCTGTGGACTTCCGTTCGCTCTTTTAGAGGGCGTCGAAGGACGCGCTGAGGACGTACTGAAGATTCAGAGTGGTGATGGAGCGATGGTGGAGATCCACCCCAACGTATTCCATTCTATCCTAGAGCCCGTGGTCCCTGGTGCCTGGCAAGTCGTGCAAGAGGCCCAAGGGCTTAAGGTCATGATCCAAGGGACGGAAGAATCCACGGCAAAGCTCTCAACCGCGCTTCATGATGCATTAAGCAGACGGGGAGCAGAAAATTTGAAGATTGATGTTGAGCGTGTGCACGCGATTCCCAAGACGAAGCTAGGAAAGACAAAGTTGATTGTTGGCTACACCGGAGCAGCACAATGAACCCCATGATTTGCAACACACATGAACTTTGCGCCTGCGCCCAAACGGGTCATGAACCCCGGCTCGTCGTCCTCACAGGCGGCCCAGGTGCGGGTAAAACCGCAGTTCTCGAACTTGCCCGGAAGAATTTCTGCGAGCACATCGCGGTCCTTCCCGAAGCAGCAAGTATCATCTTTAGTGGCGGTTTTTGGCGCAGAGAAAGCATTCCCGCACGAAAGGCAGCCCAGAGGGCGATCTACTACGTGCAAAGGGAGCTGGAACGCATCGTTGGAGGGGAACGTGCCTCCGCCATCGCTCTCTGCGACCGCGGGACGCTCGATGGCCTGGCCTATTGGCCGCACTCCGATGAGTCATTTTTCGAGGAGCTTGGCACGACGCGTGAGGAGGAACTCCTCAAATACGCCGCCGTCATCCATCTTCGGACGCCAGCCGCGGCAGGGGGCTACAATCATAACAATCCCGTGCGCGTAGAGAGCGCGTCGCAGGCCGCGGAAATAGACCGGCGGATCGTCAACGCATGGGACGGCCATCCCAAACGAGTCATCGTAGAGAGCACGCAGGACTTCCTCATAAAGGCCGCCACGGCCATCGATCTGATCCGAGAGCAATTGCCCAACTGCTGCAAGGGTCACAGGATTCCCGAACTGAGTGAACTGATCCTGCCCGTACCCAGCATCCACAAATAACATTTATATTATCGTTCTCATTGAATATGATAAGGGACGCCATGTTGAAAACGGTCGTTTCCATGGTGCTTCTAACAGTGACGAATGCTTACTGCGTATTTGAGAGGCTAGAAGCCCCTTTCACCGATCTGATTCAGTTACCCGCCCCTCTCCGTGAACGTCTGGCGGCCACTGATCTTGTCGACCGCATTGGCGCCATTCTCGATGCGCTCCGCTCTTCTGATCCAGCCGAGATTGCGCAAGGCACCAAGGCGCTGCGCTGCTTGATCCGTGAAAACCCGGCCCATGTTCCGGAGCACGTTGCGATGGGTTTTCCTGATCACGCCAGCGAAGATGTCATCGAGACGCTTTCTGAGCGGCTCAGCGCCGACCTCTTTCTCTCCGTGGCGCTCTCCGGTATCGCAACGGAGCTGACCGGATTTGCAGCCGACGACCCCCGGATTCTCGCTACGCTTTCCGCTGCTTCAAATGCCCTCGGCACTAACGACGTACCCTCTGATGCTGGCTGGGGCCCCAGGCTTGCACGAGTTGCGGAGGCGCTCATCGCCAATTCCGGTGCGGACAAAAACGAATGGAATATGTTTACAGCAGCATCCTATCTCATGCTGGCGCGAAACACCGTGGCCATGGACATTGAACTATTGAAGATCGGCCTTCTCGCCTTGATCCAAGGGGACAACGCCACTTATGCCACTATAGCCGTAGCATGGGGCCTTGCTGCATTTCCCGTTGAAGACCGTGCTTTGGATACCGCTCTGATGCGACAGCTGAGAAGCGGCAAACCCAGCCTCGAATTGGCGGCGGCAGCGGGCGTGCTGACAAGACCCGCCAGTACCGAGGATCACCGCAGCGCCAAGAGCGTCCTGCTCCGTCGCCTGGGTCACCTCAAGTATCCTACGAGCTACGACGATGTACAGCACATGGCTAGATCAGCGATGAGGCATTTATTCTTCTTCGATCACCCAGAAGACATGCCCGGTCGTGTTATTGGCGAGGACATCACCGAGCTCAGTATTTCATCCATCAATCTTATGAGAGAGATCATTCTACCTCATCGTGCCACCATTGAAGGTCGTCTCTCGGGATTTGTGGAACGCCGTCGTTTCGCCGCCGCGCTAAAGCGCTTCAAGGATTATGATAAGAACATGGTCGCAGTGGCCCGCACCCTTGGGCACGCGGATGTAAACATCATTGATGTCACGACCTGCGAGCGCGCCCTGACAGACGGCGAAGACTCGGATTGAGCAGATAGCCTCTTTGCAGTCGCGCCAAACGTGCGCTCGCATTCATCGTTTTTGAGGAATGCGACGAATCGCTAGCTCTTCGCCTGCTGCCTCAGCACGTACTGCAGGATGCCGCCGTTGTTATAATACTCAAGCTCGTTCGGCGTATCAATGCGCACCAGCGCCGTGATGGTTTTGGTCTTCCCATCCTCGAAGGTCACTTTCACGTCGATCTTCTGCTTGGGCTTCAAGCTGCCCAGCCCATGGATCTCAAAGGTCTCTTTGCCGCTGATGCCGTGGGTGGTACGGCTCTCGCCTGCCAGGAACTGCAAAGGCAGAACGCCCATGCCCACCAGGTTAGAGCGGTGAATGCGCTCGAAGCTCTCCACAATGACCGCACGTGCGCCGAGGAGCATGGTGCCCTTGGCCGCCCAGTCCCGGGAGGAACCGGTGCCATACTCTTTGCCGCCCACGATGATCAACGGCGTACCCGCCTTCTGATACAGCATGGAGGCATCGAAAATGCTCATTTGCTTGCCCGTGGGTACGTGCACTGTCACTCCCCCCTCAACACCGGGAACCATGAGGTTCTTCAACCGGATGTTGGCGAAGGTGCCGCGGATCATGACCTCGTGGTTGCCCCGGCGGGCGCCATAGGAGTTGAAATCAGCCTTAGGCACCCCCAAAGACTTCAGATACTCGCCCGCGGGGCCCTTCTCAGCGATGTCGCCAGCGGGGGAAATATGGTCCGTGGTGATGGAATCACCGAGCACCACCAAAGCGCGCGCACCCATAACGTCTTGAATGGGCTTCGGCGTCATGGTCAGGCCATCGAAAAAGGGTGGCCGCTTGATGTAGGTACTGCGCTCATCCCAGTCATAGAGCTCGCCAGGCGGCACCTCGATGCCAGTCCAGTTGCCATCGCCATCGAAGACCTTCCTGTAGACGTCTTCAAACATCTCGCGTTTCACGAAACTAGCGATGGCGCCCTTTACGTCCTGATCCGCGGGCCATACGTCTTTCAAGTAGACGGGCTTGCCATTGGAACCCGTACCCAGGGGCTCGGTATCCAGATTGATGTTCACATTGCCTGCCAGGGAATAGGCCACGACGAGGGGTGGTGAAGCCAAGTAGTTGGCACGCACCAAGGGATGCACCCGACCTTCAAAGTTGCGGTTGCCCGACAACACGGACGCCACAAAAAGATCGCTGCCTTTGATGGCGTCATTGATGGGGCTCAAAAGTGGGCCAGAGTTACCGATGCAGGTGGTGCAGCCGTAGCCCACAACGTGGAAGCCCAGCTCTTCCAGAGGCGTGAGCAAGCCTGCCTTATCCAAATACTCGGTGACAGCCTTGGAACCAGGGGCAAGGGATGTCTTCACCCAAGGCTTAACCTTCAAGCCCCGAGCCACAGCATTCTTCGCGAGGAGACCCGCCGCCATGAGCACGGAGGGGTTGGACGTATTGGTGCAGCTGGTGATGGCTGCGATAACCACAGCGCCATTTTCCATTTCGAACTCACCCGCAGGGCCCTTGACCGCCACTTTCTTCGCGGCACTGCCCGCGGCGGCCTTCTGGAAGCTCTCGGGCACCTTGGGCAGCGCCACGCGGTCTTGGGGGCGTGCGGGGCCAGCGAGGCAAGGCTCCACCGAGGCGACGTCCAGTGCCAGGGTATCGCTGTAATGGGCATTGGCCGACGCCTCAGGACCAAACATTTCTTGTTCACGGTAGTAGGCCTCAACGCGCGCCACCGCGGCATGGGATCGACCGGTGAGCGTGAGATAATCCGTGGTCTGCTTGTCCACGGGGAAGAGGCCGCAGGTGGCGCCGTACTCAGGGGCCATGTTGGCGATGGTGGCGCGGTCCGCCAAGGTCAGCGTCTCCAGGGCGGGGCCGTAGAATTCCACGAACTTGCCCACAACGCCCTTTTTCCGGAGAATTTGCGTCACAGTGAGCACGAGGTCGGTGGCCGTGGTGCCCGGTCGCAGCTTGCCCGTGAGCTTGAAGCCGACAACTTGGGGGATGAGCATGGTGCTGGGTTGGCCCAGCATGGCGGCTTCCGCTTCGATGCCACCCACGCCCCAGCCCAGCACGCCGAGGCCATTGACCATGGTGGTATGGGAGTCGGTGCCCACAACCGTATCCATATATACATACTCTTGACCATCCATCGAACCGACCATGGCCACCGGAGCGAGTTGCTCGATATTCACCTGGTGAACAATGCCGGTGTCGGGCGGAACCACGCGGAAATTGCGGAAGGTGCTCTGGCCCCAACGGAGGAACGCATAGCGCTCCTTATTACGATCAAACTCAATTTGTGAATTCTTCCCAAAGGCGTCCTTGGAACCATAGTGGTCCACCTGCACGGAGTGGTCGATGACGAGGTCAGCGGGCTGCAGCGGGTTGATGCGATTAGGGTCGCCACCTAATTTTTTCAGCGCGTCCCTCATGGCAGCCAGGTCCGCCACGCAGGGCACCCCAGTGAAGTCTTGGAGGATGACGCGAGCGGGCGTGAACTGGATTTCCTGGTGAGGCTCGGCCTTGGGGTCCCAGTTCAACACAGCTTCGATATCTGTTTTAGTCACCGCAACGCCGTCTTCGAGACGGAGCAGGTTCTCGAGAAGAATTTTTAACGAATACGGCAGCTTATCCACCTGTGGGTATGCCTCTTTGAGCTTTCTCAGAGAGTGATACGCATAGTTTTTCTCTCCAATGGAGAGGATGGACTTGGTACTGAAGCTATCCAGGCGTTGGGTTGCCATAAAGGGTGGAGCCTCCTCAAAAAGTGACGATTTCCGTGAGAACCATTGTGCTCCCCCGGGTTCCGCAACGTCAAATGCTTCCGCTGGCTTAGGCCAAAATACGCCTTGACCTGCCACGACTGTGCCCTGTACAAGCAGTCCCCTATGTACGCGATTATTTCTACCGGTGGTAAACAGTACCGCGTTTCTCCTGGCGATATCCTTGCCGTTGAGAAGCTGAGTCAAGAGCTCGGCGCGCGAGTAAACTTTGATCAAGTCCTTCTCGTCGGCGGCAAGGCCGAGAGCGAGGCCCTCGTTGGACTGCCCTTTGTGGCAGGTGCCTCCGTTGAGGCTGAAGTGGTTCAAGAAACCCGCGGTGATAAGATTCTGATTATCAAGTATCGTCGCCGCAAGGGTTACCGCAAAACCCAAGGCCATCGCCAAAACTATACCCGTCTGCTGATCACCAAGCTCAGCGACGGCAAGGGTACTGCCCTCGAGATCGACGCCGCGAAACGCGCCGCCGCGCTCATGCGAGCCAGCGTCCCCACGGCGAAAAAAGAAACCAAGGCGCCCAAAGCTGCGAAAGCCGCAGGGACCGCTAAAAAGGCTCCCGCTAAAAAAGCGGCGAAAAAAGCCTAACCTCTTAAAGGAGACTCCTCGTGGCACATAAAAAAGCCGGTGGTAGTACCAAGAACGGTCGCGACTCACAGCCCAAGATGCGCGGCGTAAAGAAATACGGCGGCCAAGTCGTAGTTCCGGGCAACATCATCGTGCGCCAAGTGGGCACCGTGTTTCACCCCGGCCGCAACGTTCGCCTGGGTCGTGACTTCACGATCTACTCCATCATCGAGGGCGTGGTGAAGTTCGAGCACTACGACAAGAAACGCCGTCAAGTATCCGTTTACCCCGTCGCCTCCTGAGGCCGCCGGATCAAAAGTGTTCATCGATTCGGTTCAAAAGGAAAAAGGCCCCGGCAGCGGGGCCTTTTTCCTTTTGCTCTTTACTTAAATAAATAGTATTTAAAAACCTCTTATGTCTCGCTTTATCGACGAAGCTACCATTCTTATCAAAGCTGGCAACGGCGGCAAAGGCGCCGTCAGCTGGCGCCGCGAGACCTATGAACCCATGGGCGGCCCCGCCGGGGGCGACGGCGGCAGGGGCGGCGACGTGTGGGCCGTGGCTCACTCTAATCTCGGCACCCTCATGGACCTGCGCTATAAGCGTAAATACGCCGCTGATAACGGCAAACCCGGTGGCGGCGCCAATAAGGCGGGCCCCGACGGCGAGGATACCATTGTGACTCTGCCCATCGGCAGCCGCATCACCGATGCAGAAACCGGTGAATTCGTGGTGGAGATGACCAAGGCGGGGCAAAAAGTGCTGCTGGCCCAGGGTGGCCGCGGGGGCAAGGGCAACACCCATTTCAAATCCTCCACCAACCAAGCACCTCGCTACTCCCAGCCCGGAGAAGAGGGCACTCAACGGGAATTGAAAGTCGAGCTGCGGCTTCTCGCTGATGTGGGCATCGTTGGTTACCCCAATGCAGGGAAGAGCACGCTGATCTCAAAGATCTCCGCTGCCCGCCCCAAGATTGCATCCTACGCCTTCACCACGCTCACTCCCAACCTTGGAGTCGTGCGCCTGGGCCGGGATAAAGCAGCACCCACATTCGTCGTCGCCGACGTGCCAGGCCTCATCGAAGGCGCAAGCCTGGGCCGCGGCAAAGGCACCAAGTTCTTGAAGCACCTCGACAAGACTGATGTCCTCGTCCACCTCATCGACGGCGCCAAGCTCCTGAAGGAATACGGCGAGAACCACATAAAGCTCGCTGAAGCCATCGTGCGCGACCGCGAGATCATCGACACGGAACTCTATACCTTCAGCACGAAACTTTCAGAGAAGCCCCAGCTCTTAGCCTTGAATAAATGCGAGCTTTTCAAGCCCGAGACGTTGATCGCCATCAAGAAAAAGCTCTCCCGCAAAAAGCGCTACAAGGACATTTTCTTCATCTCCGCCGCTGCCCACATCGGCCTCGATGCCTTGCTTGCCGCCACGGCTGACGAACTCTACCGCATGAGGGGCTCCGACCCCCGCAAGCGCAACGTCACGAAAGCCGCCCTGCCCTACGAGATCGGCCGCTCGTGATCGGGTTCTTCGGGGGCAGCTTCGACCCCTTTCACAACGCTCATCGAGTCCTGGCGGAAGCCGCCCTCAGTGAGCTTGGTTTAGAACGCCTGGTGGTCATGCCCACCAACCACCCTCCCCACCGAGAGCCCCTGCTCTTTTCCGCGGATGAACGACTCTTGCTCGCCCGGGCAGGACTGGAGGGCCTCCCAGGGGCGGAGGTATCCGATCTGGAAGTCCGAGCGAGTACCCCCCAATACACCTTTGAAACCCTCCAACAACTCAGCCAAGATACGAGTCGCCAAGACTGGGTGCTCTGCCTGGGGGCTGATAGCTTCCTCACCCTGGACCAGTGGCACAGGGCGGACGAACTCATGGCGCTCTACCCCTGCGCCGTGGCCCCCCGCGTGGGCATAGACCAAGCTGAGGTTCATGAGAAGACCCAGCAATGGGCCAAGCACAGGGGGCTGAGGGTTATTGAGCTCAAGACCCTCCTCCCAAGGGTATCCGCCACAGAGGTACGACAGGCCCTGGGCCAGGGACGCATCCCCCAAAATCTGTTGCCTCCCAAGGTCAGTGCTTGTTTGAAATCCATGAGCCACCGTGTTAAAGCCGACCACTAAACTCTAGAATGGATCTGGACTCAACTATGGCGACGAAAAAAGCAAAACCCTCCCGCTCTTCTAAACCCGTCAAAGGCAAAAAGACCGCCCCGAAAAAGACAGCTGTAAAGGTTGCTACCCGGGCTAAAAAACCCAGCGCCGCCGCTGCCGGCCGTCAACGGGATGCTGCTCGCAAAGCTGTACTGGCCCTCCGAGACCAAGTGAAGGCCGCAGGTACCTCGTCCCCCGCTGGATCTAGCACCGCTGAAGTGCTTACTCGAACCACTCCTGCCTCTACGCCTTCCACCCCCACTCCCCACGACCCCACACGGAACGTAGCCCTCCTCTGCGCCCGGGCGGTTATCGACAAAAAAGCCCAAAACACCATGATCCTGGAAGTGGGCTCCCGGGGTAGTTTCACCGATTACTTTCTCATCTCAAGCGGCACCAATGAAAAGCAAGTTCAAGCCATGGCTGACGAAGCCGTCACCAAGCTCAAGGCTCATGGCCTCATGCCCAAAGTGGAGGGCTATGAAGGAGGCCGTTGGATCCTGGTGGATGCTGGCGCCGTTGTGCTGCACCTCTTCCACGATGACATCCGCGGCTATTACCGTATTGAAGACCTGTGGCGCGACGCGACCCGCGTGAACATCCCAGCGGACTACTACACAGCCGCTCAACTGGGCTGACCCACGGCGGCGCCCCATGCGGCTCACCCTCATCACGCCAGCACGAATGAAGAGCGAGCCCTGCCGGGAACTCGTTGTTGAGTACGTCAAGCGCGCCAACCGCTATCGGCCCATGGCCCATGAGGAGCTGAGCTTACCACGACAAAGCACGAGCCCCGAAAGCGCGGCCCTCGTACAGCGAATGGCCCGCGCCACGCCTCGCCACAAGCTCGTAATCCTGGATGAACGGGGCAAGCTCATGGACAGCCGCAAATTCGCGGAGACCTTGGAGCGCTGGCGAGATGATTCCGTGGGCGAAGTGCTCTTCGCGGTGGGCGGCCCCCACGGCTACAGCGAAGAACTGAAGAAACAAGCCCACATGCTCTGGTCACTGTCACCCCTGACCATGCCCCATGAACTGGCTGCCACCGTGGCCGCGGAGCAAATCTACAGGGCGCTCACCCTCATGGCGGGGCATCCGTACCACAATGATTAACGGATCAGTCGCTCTGCCTTCATGGCACTGACAACTCCGGAGCGCTCTTGCACCTTGGCAAGATAGGCCTTCACGGCGGAGAACGGCGTGAGATCGAAGCCCGTGTAGTTGGACCAGCTCAAGATGGTGAAGAGATAGGCATCAGCCACGGTGAAGTGGTCACCCATGATCCAGGGATGTTGGGCGAGCTTGCCTTCGATGATGGCAAGGCGGAACGCGAGTTCCTTCTTCGCCCAATCCTTGATTTGCCCCTGGGCCTGGGGGCTCTCTGCCATGGCCTCAGCCCCACCGAAAAGGGGGCCAAAGCCCTTGTGGAGCTCGGTGGCGATGAAGTTCAGGCACTCTTGGAGGCGTACCCGCTCCCAGGTGCCCGCCTTAGGGACAAGGCCACTCTCGGGCTTGAGGTCGGCGAGGTACTGGAGAATTGCGGCGACCTCAGTGAGGGTTTCGCCGTTGTCTAGCTGGAGGACGGGCACGGCCCCCATGGGGTTGACCTTATGGAAATCAGGGGGAATGCCGTCGGCCTTCATGATGTCGATGCGGACTAACTCGTGGGGGATGGCGAGTTCTTCGAGAACAATATGAGGAGCGAGGGAACAGGCGGCTTTGGAGTAGTAGAGTTTCATCACAGCTGAGAGGACGCCCCTTTTCGCGCTCTGTCGAGGGCTCACGAGCGAGGTTAAGCGTTGACACTGACGTGTGGCGGACTTATAAAATCTGACCAGTTTATGACGCGGGGTGGAGCAGTCTGGTAGCTCGTTGGGCTCATAACCCAAAGGTCGTTGGTTCAAATCCAGCCCCCGCAACCAACTTAATAAGTAGTGAAATCGGGATGTTAGATGAGAATCTGGCCTCCCGATTTTGCTTTTTAAAAGGCCGGTGAGTACCGCGTCTTTTACGTCATCCGCGTTGGCGATGCGATCTACGTCGTCCACGCCACGCAAAAGAAGAAACAGGAATTGGATCGTAAAACGCAAAGCCTTCTTAAAGAACGCATTCAGAGGTTGGGAATATGAAAAAGAAATCCGCAAAAAATGACGCTGTACGATTCAAGTCCGCAAAGGATTTCGGCGAGAGCCTTGGCCTTTCCGCCCTCGACATGGAGATGATCCGCCAGAAAAAGGCGCTCATCGAAAAACTGAAAGCCGCTAGGGCTCGCCTCGGCCTGTCTCAAGCCGCCGTTGCTCACAAAGTGGGCAGCTTGCAGCCCGCCATTGCCCGCATGGAGTCTGGGCAAGTGAGCCAGGTGAGCATGGATTTTCTGATGAAGGTGGCTCTTGCCCTGGGCGTGGCTGTGCGGATCCAGGCGCCTAAGGGGCTGGCGGCCTGAGATATCAGCCGGCTGCCAGCTCTTGAGAGCAAAGGCATCCCGAGCGACCTCTGCTCTGAAAACATTGGTTATAAATCTTGTAGATCGTATGAGATGCATAGATGATTTAACGACTGAATCTTTAGTAAAGTGAGGAAGAATGAAAAGAGAATACTTCATTGGTATCGTCACCCTGCTCAGTGTTGGTGGTTTTGCTAAGACTGCGCTTGGAGCATACCCCACCCCTTGTGTTGATATGACGGAGGAGGCAAGGCGCAGCGCACCTGTCGGGTCTGTTTGCCTGACGAGTAGAGGCTATGTGTTTCAACGCATCACTGACGAAGCAATAGGTGCTGCCTGGGTCGATCTAGCATCTGGTGTTCGATGGATGGCGGATCGTCAGGAGGACGTATACTCCAACGACGGTGGTCGTATTGAGAATGGAGTGATCATTGGTTCTCCGGCAGATCAAGATTGCCGAGATTCAGGTGGAAGATTGCCGTCGCGGGTGGAGTTCGCGCTGGCGGAAAGCCATGGATTCCGGGAAGTTCTGTTGGGAATGAGGAAGAGCTCTCCGTGGGGGTCAGGGTCTCTTTCGTTCTGGTCCTCTTCTTTTCATTCCACCGACGAGCTTGGTTACACTTACTCCTACGTATTTGGCAGCTATGATGGCTGTTCCAGCTGCAACGCTAGAACTACCAGCGTAAATCACCACACTGCCGTCCGTTGTGTGGCGCAAGTACCAAATGAGTAAATCCCTAATTTTGTGAGCGCGCATCCGCTCAGGGCGATCAAATAGATGCTGACCAGGGCGAGCCCCATTCAGGTCGGCCTTGCGGGGAGCGGATTAAAGCTCAACCCTGCGAATAAACTTTCCCTTCTTGAGATCGTCCCTGCAGGCAAACGTCTCCTGAAAGGCCCGAATGCCGTTTGCTACGATTTGAAGAGTGATTTCCTCCTGTTCATCCGCTGCATGATCGCCACACTGCAGGGATACATATCTGATTCGCTTACTCTCCCTCAAAAGCCTCCATGCTGCTGGCGCTAGCACAAGAGGCGTATGAGGTGACTTCACCGTCCCAAATGCGTGAAGCACATGATTTTTGCCAGCTTTAGTGACGCCAAGCAGCACCGCACTCCTATGGCCGCAAGGTCCTGCCCCCACCTGGAGAACAAATTCAGAGGACCATCCGTCATGGTTGTAATCCGCTATGTTCATGATCTTGACCGGAGGCCGGTTCCGAATTGTTTCTGGTGCTGGTGGGGTTGCTGAAAAGTCAGCCTCTTCCGCGGGCCAATGCTGAAACACAGCGTCGGTCTCATCCTGTGCTAAGTCAGCACCATTAAATAACGGTGCTAGATGAAATCGCTGAATTTCCCTTCCATCACGGATCCTCGCTAAATCCGCAGGGCCATATTCAGCGTAGGAAAATTCGGAGCATGGACATGTTTGGGAATCCTCGCTCTTGATTGCGCATGCCTCCTTCGGTTTCGCTGTCCATTCTAGACGCCATGTCTCATGAGCGCCTCCATACGCAACCTGCGCTTCTTCCCGAAGAATATGAACAGGGCTGACTGCACTTGGAAGGCTCTCGGAATGTGGTTCCTTCTGGGCGCAACTCACTGTGGCCAGAAGAAAAGTAATGATCGAAAAATTCAATTGAATAGGTCTCATTTTAGATTTCTTAGTTTATCGGGGTCACATCCCAATATCTGGGCCAACTTCTCCGCAAGATCCTTCGTCAGATCAAGCCGACTGCGCATGAGCCCGAAGGCCTGATCGTCTGAAATCCCAAGTGCGTACGAGTTTATGCTTGCGCGTGAAAAACAGCCTCCGCAGCAACGAGCCAAGGCCAGCACGCTTGATGTGCTCTTGAATTTCTTCCGCTGACAGCTGCTCATTCAATAAACTCATGTCACCCCCCTAAATAACGCCAACAGTCCCGCCTCCTGAAGGGCATTCCAATTGCGATAGGCCGTTTCTGTAGAACAGCAAAGGGCTTTCCCCGCCTGGTACGATGTCTTCGCAGTGCCCAGCAGCATCACCGTCGCCACATCGGCGCGCCAATTGGTCCCGAAGAGCGTTCGCATGCGAAGCCACAGGCAACCCGCCACCGCATCGGCGCGGGGACGGATCTTTTTGGGATCCGCCGCCTCGGAGTGGGGGATACTGATCCCAAAGGCATCAAAACCCTTATCAACACCGGCCTTCTCCGCCTGCAGCTGATCGAGTCGTGATGTTTCAAAGCGCGGCATTGGCGATCCCAGTCTTTTTTTCACATACTCCACAACAGTGCTCCAACGGCGATCGCCAGACACATCAACCTGATGGCTAGCGACGCCCCCCAGCCACGCAAGTTCACTGGCGGGTAAATCTGCAGCCAAGGCCTTGACCCTTTCCACATGTACGAGATCACCAAAGGAGCTCAACCAGGCCAGAACCAGCTTGAGCAGTTTCCGATCACCTTGAAACTCCCGGAGCGAGGCGATCAAAGTCCGCTCTGGATCCGCGTTCTTCGCACGCGACTCATTGGCGGCGAACGCGATGCCAAGGTTTTCCCAGGCATCGCGAAGCGAATCAACGGTCGGCGGAGAAGGTTTTTTAGCCATGACCAAGCCTCCGCCTGACTTCGGCGATGCATTCTGAAACGATCCTTGGCCAAATCTCAGAGCCATCGCGCTCCAGAGTCCAAGACTCGGCAAACTTCAATTCCGCTGATGTAGGCTTAAGACGCACGAGATCAGGAACATCATCCGTTCGGCATGCGGCTGCATAGAGTTTGGTGCAGATGAGATCGCTGCGCCCTATGGACCGGACAAGCAGTGCATCACCCTGAAAAACTTCCGTGCATCGCTCTTCCCAATCTCGTGGCAGTTCCTTAACCAACGTGCGCGGCCCGTTGTTGAGCCATCCTTCGGCCAATCCCAAGCGCTTGCCCACTCGCTTGGCGGCTTCTAACAACTCAGCATCTAGGAGGGGATCGAGAACATCCACATCACGGGTCTCACGGGCGATTACGCCCATGGCAATGAGCGCCGCACCACCGCAAATCACTAAATCCCTTTGCAGGCCAAGAGTGTGGAGCTCGTGATCCAGTGCTCGAAATACGGCGTTCGTATCCATACTTATATTGTATATCCCATATACTGTATAAGTCAATATGTAGAAAGACGTTTAAATACTGGCACTCATGCGTGTTCTTCACCGCAGGATTGATCTGCTCAACGTAGCTGATCAGCTCGATGCATTACCGATGCATTACGGAGTTCCGAAGCTAACCGCATGTAGTGCGCCCCGGCAGTTGGGCGTTGCTGTACGAATTCAGGCACCGATCAGAGACAGTCGCTCACCGGTTTTTCATCAAAACATGAAAAAACAACGCACCCCTCCCCGGGGGGTAGGCCGAACTTTCATGTTTTGATGAAAAACCGGAAAGACCTCAAGGAGCGGTTCTGTCGCGTCGAAACGGGCTCACATCGGTCCCATAGTAAAGTTGGTTCAGTTGCCGATCGAGTTCCACGCAAGCTGGGGATGCCGTTTCTCGATCGTAGAAAAAGCCGGGGCCCATGCAGTTTATTTCATACATCGCGTCATGGAGGCGATCCTCATCAGGAGCAACGGCTCGCATATGGGCAGCAGCAAGTTCCATCGCTTCCTCTGCCAGGACACGACATCCCGCGCAGCCTGGGAGGCTTTCTTTGATGATATCGGGAGTAGCAAAAAGAGCCGAGATCCCGCCCATGCCCGCACTGGTGGGACAACGTGGACATTGTTCCTCCAAGCGTCGACGAGCAGTGTTCGATGCGTTGCGCAGTGCGAGCGTATCGGGGTAACTTGCGATAATGGCATCATTCAGCGCACCCTCTACCCCCATCAGATCCCAGAGGCTGACATCAGAACGTTCCGCGAATTCATCGGCCAGCGCTCTCAATGCGGTGATCGTATCAAGGCTAGAAGAGGTGCGAGGCCGGGGAGCTCCAGGTCCATAATGGTCCCGAAAACAATCGTCACTTACGTATTCCCGCGGAATATCGCCGTGAACGTGGGCCGCAACGTAGTAACGACCATCAGATGCTTGAAGGAAATCCCAGGTGCTAGCCCTGCGACGCCGACGGAAGGTGCGTTCGCTAACAGATGCGGACTCACCCAGGCGATAGGTCAACACAGAGGTGGTCATAGATAATACGCCGCCACTGGTGAGGCGGGTCACCCAGGGTGCGGGGTCAATTTCGCAACTAGCATTGCCGCTTTCACCGGCAGTGCTGTCTCTGCCGACGCTTTGGGCATCTTCTAGCGTACTGCCCAGTACGGCGTCAGCAGCTTGGGACAAGGCATTGCGAATGAGGGCGAGCTGTTGCTCCCAGGGCAGGTTGGCACGAATCTGCAGATGGCGGCCATTGCAATCCACGACCATGCGGGCGCCGGACCGGGGGAGATGGGCCGCCCGTACTCGATCGCTGGGGATGAATGTGATGCCATAAATGAGGTCGTGAAGCAGGCCTCCGGTGGGACCGCAAAGCCCTGCGTAGAGCCCAAGGCCTGAGCGACCTGCAGCCTCACATTGTTCGAGTCTGTAGACCATTTCCGATGGCAGCCAATCCCGTGGCGCAAGGTGAATGAGACGATTGAGCAGCACTTCTACTTCGCCACGGCCAACGGCGCTGGCGTTGGCATCGGCCCCTGCCCAGCGGAGGCCCAGGTGATAGGCCCAATAGCGATGGCTTTCCACGCGGGGAGTTGAGGCGCTATCGCTGATCGTCGCGGTGGTCGCACTGCTGCCATGGCTCTGGGCCCAGGCCGAGGTGCCAACAAGAAGCGTTGTGGCAATACTGAACGCGATATGCATGCTGCCCAAGCCCCCTCCCCGCTTAACGCATCGGTTTTGGTCGCATAGTACCTGAAAGGGGACCGTGCGCCCGTGCGCATGCGCAGCACATATTGCCGGAAAGGCTGAGTAAATAGATCAGGGAGCAAGGCAACCGATCCAAATAAAGCTTTCAGAAATTACATAATCCCGCCGAAAGCCTTGGGAGGTGCCTGCGTGAATTGGAGGACGGGACCACTTTCGTGGGACAGCATCTTGGTGTTCGCTGGTTTCATGATGATGTGCCTATCCACTTACCTCGCCCTGGGTCTACTCAAGAAACTCCACCAGAAGGACTCACGAAAAATTTGGCGGATCATGGTGGCTCTGATTGGCTTCTTCGCCATGGCCTACGCGGGCATGTTCCTGGCGACTCTCACGGGCAGCTTTGCCTATGTTGCGCGGTTATCCTCCATTGTGTTTTTCTTAGGCTCGATTTTCGTATTTTTGACCGCCTGGGTTTCTGACCGATTGAACGCGAGCCTGGAAACGGCACTCAATAACGCCAACCAAGCGAATGAAGCAAAATCCCTGTTTTTGGCTAACATATCCCATGAACTTCGCACTCCGATGCACGGCATTTTGAGCTTCGCCAGATTTGGCCAGCTGAAGATCGATACGGCGCCCCAGAGCAAGCTGAAGTCTTACTTCGACGAGATCAGCGACAGCGGATCCAGGTTGATGTTGCTATTGAATGATCTTCTTGATCTTTCGAAACTCGAAGCCGGAAAAATCGATTACGATTTCGCGGAGACTGATCTTCCTGGTCTCGCGAGATCGGTCTCGGGCGAGATGGCTGCGTTCGCGGAGACTAAAAACATCAAAATCGAGGTGAGGAGCGAGTCGCCTGAACTCATCGGCACCTTCGATGCTCAGCGAATCGGCCAGGTGTTCAGGAACCTTGTTTCGAACGCCATCAAGTTCTCCGAGGCTGGAACGCGAGTCATAATCTCATTCAGTATGAATGACGAGGTCATCCGCTGCTGCGTCAGCAATCACGGGATGGGCATCCCGCAATCGGAGCTTGAAACGGTTTTCGATAAGTTCGTTCAAAGTAGCAAGACCAAGACGGGATCCGGTGGCACGGGGCTGGGGCTTGCCATCTCAAAGGAAATCATCCACCAGCATAGAGGGAGAATCTGGGCCGAGAGCGAGCCCGGCGAGGATACGCGATTCATCGTCGAGCTGCCACGAACCCGCGGGTGAGCTTGAGACAGTGCCTCCTTCGTCCGCGACAATGACCCACGTGTTGATGGCGTAGTTATCCAACAGAGGCGTATCTTGTGATTGAAAATCTGATTTTGCTCAATACGATATCTGCATGCAAATCATTCAAAGCTTCCGCAAAGGCCTCGGTCTCACTCTTGCCGTACTCATGATTGGAATGCTCGCCGCGGGGTGCAAGGAGTCCCAACCGAGTAACCCGAGCGCAGCATGTAAAACACTCCGTGGCCCCGGCACCCCGAGCAAACATGCCAACATCGTTTTCGTGCCCTCGGGCTTCAGCGGTGACTGGGCTGCCTTCCAGCATCAGGCCGAAAAAGTCCTCACGGTGATGAATCAATACACACCCTTTGAGCGCCTGGGCTCTGACCCGAGAACCCCCGCCAACGCCTTCTTAGTTGAAAAAGAGCACGGCACGGGCTTTTGCAACTTCGGCTGCGGAGGCATCGATCGTCTCCTCTGCTGTAACGTATCCGTCTCTAAATCGCTTTCCGCTGAATGCACCAGCGGACCAAGGCAGACTGTCGTCATCCACAACGATCTGAAATACGGCGGCGGCGGGGCAACGGCCTACGACATCGCCACGACTTCAATTGAACCCTCGGCGCCCCATATCGCCGCTCACGAACTGGGCCACTCCTTTTTCAATCTCGGTGACGAATACACCGTTGGCACCAGCACGAACACATTTCCCAACTGTGATGCAGCGGGATGCCACAAATGGGCTGATCTCCTGACCGCGGGGTTCACCGGCGTCACCTGCGATGCCAGCTCCTGCGCCGGCGGCGCCTACTTCGCGTCCAGCGTATCGATCATGCGACAGCTCGGTATGCCCTACCTGCCCGTCAATGAACGCCTTTCTTGCTGCGAATACCATAACGTCACGGGTGTCTGGCCTTCCTACTGCGACAAGTTCACCGGTGCAGGGCTTTCGCTTGCCACCTTTTGCACGACTCACCTACGGGGCACCTCAATCTACATAGCCCATCCCATCTGGATCGAGCTTGATCACGACGTAATCCGCGACACCTGGAAAATGGTGCGCCGCACGCGCCTCACCGAAGGGCGTTACTTTCCACGGCGCCTGGTGACAGGTGACGGGGGCGGCGACTTCACGGTGCGTGTGACGGCAGGTGGCGTCACGAGAACCCTCGCCTATGCCGCTCAGGTGGCCATGGAGTATGCAGGCCCCACGGGAGAGCTCTCTCAGAGCACGCTGAGCGGGCCACGAAAAGCCCTGCAATTCGTGGTGGATCTCGCCCCGGAACAAGCCGCCGGGGGGGCAACAGTCGCTGTGAGTTGGCTCGTCCCTGGTGGAAACACGAGAACAACAACAATAAGAGTTCAATAGTCCCATGGGCTGGAATTCCTTGACACGGGTAGGCCCTCCGCCCTATAACCAGCCTACATTTTTACGACGCGGGGTGGAGCAGTCTGGTAGCTCGTTGGGCTCATAACCCAAAGGTCGTTGGTTCAAATCCAGCCCCCGCAACCAACTTTAAGGCTCCTGTGGCTTCTCACAGGGGCCTTAATTCATTTTGGATTCTTTTGAAGTGAAAATGATTAGATCTCTATCGCATTCATGAGATCACCTGGGCGCCAGATTTGGTATCGCACTTCAAGACTGCGCGGGGCATAGACGATTGTGCCATCCGATGAGTGATTCGCGTTCAGAAAAGTGGGCAGCGTAGGATATCCAGAGGGGCGCGCCTCAATGCTTACAAATCGAGAGGAATCGGGCTCAAGGCAGCCGACGTTCGGGCCCTGCAAATATTCACTGCTGGCGAGGCTGACGACATAATAAGGAAACCCATTGTTGGAGATACTCTCTACTCGGTATCCACTGAGGGATGCCCCGCATGGACTTGCCGTCATCATGCGGCCAATTTCGACACCGATGGCCACACCCCACTCGCCCTCGACATCGTGGAAGGGAATTATAAACATTTTTTGATTCGCCCGCGGAGTTGGATAGCGGTCACGCCCACCAGGAATCACGCCTTGAGCTTGCGAGTCGGCTAAACAAACTGCAAGAATAAGCCCGACGAACACTAATTTGGAACGAAAACCCATAAACACCCCCCGCTAGGAATTAGCTCACTGGGAGTTGAGCCCAGAATCCTCGCCAGTGCCATTGCACAGATTGGGCACCATAATCCCTCCCGCTACCTGTCGCAGTTCGAACCTGCAATCCGGCTCATCTTTGGGCTCAAAGATCGCCTTGTTTGCATTTTTTATCATAGCGAAGAACATAGCTCTTGGTCTCTGCCCCGGCGCCTCAGGCAGCTCCACAATATCCACGGCAATGCTGTCAGGTCTGAAATGGTTCAAAACCAAGTCGTATTTGCCAGAGAAATGCCGATACCTGCCATGCCATGGGTCTTTAACTGCGGGAGGAGTCGGGGCGGGCTGATCCTGCCTCTCGAGCGATGCGCAGGAAACCATTCCAATTAAAATCAGTGCTACGACGATCTGCCGCAAAATGTTTTTCGCCCTATGTCCCCTCATTCACTTCCGCCGCTACTGCGCGATCTTGAATGCCACCTTCGGATTGATCTGCTCATTGTAGGCGATCAACTTGTCCGTGGAAACCTTATCGATGCGATGGTGGACAATCTCGCTGACCCGCGCCTGGTCGATGCCGAGCAGCTTGGCGAACTCGACCTGGGAGAGATCTTTTTCAGACATGTACTTCACGAGGTTCTGGCAAAGCTCCCAGCGGAACTTCTCGGCGGGCGAGGAGCTGGGGCCCACCATCAAAGTACCGTCGGCGACTTTGAGTTTCTTGTCCATTTCTGCGAGTTTTTTCTTGCTGGGATAGCGCATGGGATTACCTCCGGTAGGCGTTGACGATGCCAACGAACAACTCTTCGTCGTGCAGGAGCCAGATGAGCTTGTAGAACTTGCGATCCAGCTCCATGCGATCGTTCACGAAGTAATGAAACCCTTCCTTGTCCGTATCGAGGGGTTGGAAGGTTTTGCCATCAAGCTGCTTCACCAGGGCCAGGATCGTCTCGTCGGTCACTGAGCCCAAGTGCTTTTCCTCGTAATGAGGATCCACGACGACCTTATCCAGCCGCCGTCCATTGATGTGTAGTTCTAGGGGATAAATCCTTCGGCTCATTCATGCAAAATATAGCAAATCTTGCAATATACTGCAAGACATATTTTACCCCAGCCTACCAGGGCACCAACTCCAGAAACCACCCGTTTTCACCAGTACCCGTCCGAACTCAAAACACATTGGTTCAAACCCAGCCCCCGCAACCAACTTTAAGACTCCTGTGGCTTCTCACAGGGGCCTTGATATTTTTGGTTCCCCTCACTTAGAACAAGAATCTGATGTCGACTGCCCCTTTCCTTACCATCGCCGAGACTCTCAAAGCCCGGTATGGTGCGCGCACCTATAAACTAACGCTATCCGGTGGGCGCACCTGCCCCACGCGTGACGGCACGTACGGGCCGAAGAAGGGCTGGGGTGGTTGCACCTTCTGCGATGTCCACGGTAGTGCCAGCTATTTTGCTAACGAACACCGGGCACTTTCAGTGACAGAGCAAATGGAGCGTGCTTCGGTGATGGTTCGTAAGAAGTTCGGCGCTGAAAAATATATCGCCTACTTTCAAAGTTACACCACCACGCACCTGGATATCCAAGAGTATCGCCCACGCTACGATACCGCAGTGGCATATCCCGGAGTAGTGAGACTGGCAGTGGGCACACGCCCTGACTGTCTGCCGCCGGAAGTCTTGGATTTTCTGTGCTCTTACCTCGATCGTGTGGACGTGCAACTCGAGCTCGGCGTACAGAGTTTCAATGACGCGGTGCTAGATTGGTACGACCGCGGCCATGACGCAGCGTGTGCCATCGACGCACTCAAACGAGCCATTCATCGCTCCCACGAGCTGGAGGCCGTAGAAACACGTCATCTTCTGGATGTGAGCGCGCATCTGATTTTTGGCGCCCCGCAGGAGAATGAATCCGATCTCGTGCGCACGGCGGGGATTCTGAATCGCATTGGAGTGCACGGAGTGAAGCTCCATCACCTCCATGTGCTCAAGAACACAAAACTCGAAAAGCTGTATAAGAGGGAAGAGTTTCAACTCCTCGAAATGGAGCCTTATCTCGAGCGTGTTGCGATATTTCTCCGACATCTAGATCCTGGAATCGCCATCCACCGCGTGCATGGCACAGCCCCGCACTTCGATGAGCTGGTGGGCCCTGAATGGACCAAATGGCGCGCTCGTCCGAACGATTACCTGAAGAAAATGATGCGTGAGCGTGGCTGGCGCCAGGGCGATTTGCTAAGGAGGCCATAAGTAATTCATTTTCCGCACATGTTTTCATTGGCATCTGGACTTAAAATCGTCGAGCATTCACTCATGGCCCTCGACAGCGAACTCATTAATGATTTCAAGATAGAGTGTAAACAGCTCATTCAGGAGCTTTTCAAAGTGGTGGAAATAGTGAAGGCCTCCGGTGAGTCCACCTTTCCCACCGCCGCCCTCGCCGAATTCGCGCAGAAGATCGATCGCATCATGGGGACCGCCAAGACCTTCGCTGGCTTCGACCCTGACAATGCCGCTTTGGCTAAAATCGCGAAGATCGCGGAATTCTGTAAAGCCATTGGGTACAAAGCGTCCGAGAAAAAAGACGCGAAGCTTCTCAAGCCCGTCGCTCTCATTTGGACTGATGTCCTCAAAGTCATTGATAGCCTAGTCGAAAACCTCGAAAATCCCGAGAATGCCGCAAAGGCCACGAAGATGCTGGGCATGGCGCTTAAAGAGCGGCTCAAGTGGCTATCTGAACGACTGGGGATCGATTTCAAGAAGTTTTGACGCTGCCGTACCGTTTTTTCTCTGGTACGAAATCTTCATGAAGCAAACTCAAGGTCCCATCAGCAAATTCATCGAACACCATTATCGCCACTTCAACGCGGCTGCTCTCGTTGACGCTGCTAAAGGCTATCGTGATCACATCGCTGGCGGAAATAAGATGATGGTGACCCTCGCCGGCGCCATGTCCACCGCCGAACTGGGTCTGACCCTTGCTGAAATGATCCGCCAGGACAAAATCCACTTCATCAGCTGCACCGGCGCCAACCTGGAAGAGGATGTATTCAACCTCGTAGCCCATGACCACTACGTGCGGGTGCCAGGCTACCGCTCCCTCACCGCGGAAGACGAGCAAAAGCTCTTGGATCGCCACCTGAACCGCGTGACCGATACCTGCATCCCTGAAGGGGAGGCCATGCGGCGCATGGAAACCGCCATGCTCGACGTGTGGACTGCCGCCGATAAAGCGGGCAAGCGCTTCTTCCCCCACGAATTTTTCTACCAGGCCATCCTCTCCGGCAAGCTCAAGCAGCACTACCAGATCGATCCCAAAGACTCCTGGATGGTGGCCGCCGCGGAAAAGAGCCTCCCCATCATCGTTCCTGGCTGGGAAGACGCCACCTTGGGCAATATGTACGCCGCGGCGGTGATCCGTGGAGACATCAAGAACGTCCACACCGTGCGCACGGGCATCGAGTACATGACGTGGCTGTCTGAGTTCTACCAAGGCATTACCAAGAACGCCTCTCTGGGCATGTTCCAAATCGGCGGCGGCATAGCCGGCGACTTCCCCATCTGCGTGGTGCCCATGCTCCAGCAAGACTTAGGCATCGACGCCCGCCTCTGGGGCTACTTCTGCCAGATCTCTGACTCCACCACGAGCTATGGCTCCTACTCCGGCGCAGTGCCCAACGAAAAGATCACCTGGGGCAAGCTGGGCGTGGACACGCCAAAGTACATCGTGGAGAGCGACGCTACCATCGTAGCGCCCCTGATCTTTTCCTACGTGCTGGGTCACTGAGTGAAGCTGGCGCGTCTTTTTATCCCACTGCTCCCCATCCTTCTCCTCACTTCCTGCGTCAGCGCCAAAAAGGACAACACGGAGGCCTGGAACAAGCTGCAGGGGCGTTGGAAAATCGAGCGGGCCCTCAAGGCCGGCAAACCCGTCAACATGGGCGTCGCCTACGCGGAAATCCGGGGTGACGAAATGGATCGCATCACCACTGAGCGGGTGTTCCGTCAGCGCATCCGCATCAATGCCAATGCAGAGCCTTCCAGCGTGGACTTTGAAATCCTGGATGACACAGACCGCGGCCAGATCTTGCTCGGCATCTTCAAATTCGACAATGAAAAGCTCTGGTTTTGCCACGGCCCCATCGGTAAACCTCGCCCCACCACCTTCGTCTCCACCCCTGACGATGGTAATGTGATTGTGGTTATGCGCACGTTAGAACAGCAAGATAAGCCCTGACAAAGGGCCGGATGCCCCACCCACGAGGCATCCGGCCCCCCCTCTCACACGGCACTGCGTATTCCGGCCCATCAAATGAGAAGCATGGACAGATCATCTTGGGATAGAGGTTTGATGGAGTCCCAGCTCATCAGCGCTTCATTCAGCTCGTCCAACGTAGGAAACGATGGGATCACCTCTTTGCCCATCCACATGCGCCCCCTACCAGAGCCTGGGGCATTTTGCATCGCATCATAATCATATTCGAGCTTAGCTGATTTACTTCTAGCGCCTCTTACTTGAGCTTCCATGAGACTCTCCTCAGTGATGTGTAATTCCATTGATGAATTTGTAATTCTCTAGAGCAAGAGCAATGCCAAAGCCCCTGAGTCATAATGGGCCAGTGAGTCTTTCTGGTACGCCCACTGAGACTGTGATAGTCGTGGGGCATGACACTACGTACGTTCAAAATTGCCCTAGTTGATGACGATCACGAATTTGCTGAACCCATGATCAGTTACTACACGGCAAGAAAAATGAACGTGCACCACTTCGACAACGCCGAGGTGTTTCTCTCAGAGCTGCGCGGCCAAAGCTCGTCGCAGGTGCCCTATGACCTGCTGCTCACCGACCTCATGATGCCCGAAATGAATGGCATTGAGCTCACGCAAAAAGTGAAGGCGCTGTACCCCGACATGCCTGTCATCGTAATGACTGGGAACTCCTCCGTGGATACCGCCATTGAAGCCATTGAGGCCGGCGCCAGCGACTACATCGTAAAACCGCCACACTTTCCCCACCTCAACATCGTTTTGCAGAGAACGCTTCACTTCAGCCAGATTGAGCGAGAAAATGCACGCCTAAGAAAGTCGCTGGAAGCATCCCAGGGCCGGGCCGCTGGGATCGTTGCGAAAAGCCCCCTCGTGATCAAAGCCATCGAGCTCGCTAAGTGCGTGGCACCCAGCGACGCCACTGTGCTGATCACCGGGGAGAGTGGCACGGGCAAAGAAGTCTTTGCTCAACTCATCCATCGATCGAGCCAACGGGCCACGAAACCCTTCATCGCCATCAACTGTTCCGCGATCCCAGAAAATCTGCTGGAAAGCGAGCTCTTCGGTCACGTCAAAGGCGCCTTCACCGGGGCGGAAAGCGGTCGCATCGGCCTTTTTGAGGAGGCCGATGGCGGGACTCTCTTCCTCGATGAGATCGGTGATATGTCGCAGCACCTTCAGGCCAAGCTGCTGCGAGTGCTGCAGGAGCGTAAAATAAAGCGCATCGGTGAAAACGTTTTCAGGGAAATCAATGTACGCATCATCGCCGCCACGCTGAAGAACCTCAGCGTCGAGGTGAAAGCCAAGCGTTTCCGCGAAGACCTTTTCTACCGGCTGAATGTGATCCCACTGCGCCTGCCCAACCTCAGGGAACGCAGAGATGACATCCTCCCCTTGGCTAAACACTTCCTCGAACGATTCTCGCTGCGCTACGATAAAAAAACCCACAGCTTCACCCGGGAAGCGGCGGAATGGCTGCTGTCGCATCGGTGGCCGGGCAACGTGCGTGAGCTCGAAAACTCCATTGAACGCGCCACCGTGCTCGCCCAAGGCGAATTGGTCCAACTCAATGACCTGTGCTTTGACTCGGACCTCGAAGAAACGAGCCGCGTGGTGGACACCCCTGAAGCAACACCATCCCTTGAGCTCGATCCAGAAACTAGGCCCGCTGACACAGCCCCCAACGACACCGAGGAACTGTTACGGGCACTAAACGCCCCCGGCCCCGCGCCCACGAGCAACACATTGACGAATATCACCGCTGAGCCCGCCACGCTGGCGGAGTTCGAGCTGCGCTACATCCGTGAGGTGCTCAACAGGTGCGACGGAGTCAAGGAGCGGGCCGCCCGCATCCTGGGCATCGACCGCAAGACGCTGTACCGTAAAATGCAGAGCACCACCGAGATCCCGAATACCCTCTGACCGAAAAACGCTTACAACAGGAGACTTAAGTCTCCTGTTGTAAGACCGTAATCATGCTACGCACGGCTCCACGGACCTCGGGGACCGCGCTGAGAACCCTGTATGCCACGAACACCCGCGCTAAGCCGACGAGGCCCAAGCAGAAACCACCGGCCACGCCGTAGAGCACGGCGCGGCCAGGATTCTCCCCCGCCCAGCCCAGCAACTCATTGACTTTGGAATGAGGGGCTGTGCTCACGGGGCTACTCATCTCCTACTGCCATTCATCGCTGTTCGCCGCACGAGGGCTCCCATGAGAAATCCAACGCTGGCGCCGATGAGCACTGCCTGAACGGGATGGTCCTTGCTCCAGGCAGTCACCTGCTTGCCGGTCTGACTCACTCTCTCGCCAACGTCACTGGCCATGTCGCGGAACTGATCGAGTTTGCGGTCACTAACCTCGCCGGCAGCATGAAGTGCGTTCTTCGTCGCCGCCTTGATGGATTCAGGGCCCTGATACGCTGAAGTGTCTTGAGTTGCCATGTTCTTTGTCCTTTTTCCGCTCTCACTGATGTTGGACGTCGACAGGAGTGAGAGCATAATCCCTGTCGCCGATCTTGATTTGGGTACCTAAAATAAAACCCACCGCGGCAGCGCCCACGACGATCTTCGCGGCATGGGCCCGCAGGACTTCCTTGGGGTCGAGGGCGCTCTTCGCGGCTTGGCCGAGATCCCGCGTGAGCTCACGGGCGGCGATCACTAGGGCAGCGCCACTCCGCTCCAATGCCTTGGCCTCTTGATCAAGGCGGGCATCACGATCCTGACGCCCTCTGGTCTCGCTCAAGCTCATGAGGGAATAAACCGCCATGGCACTTGCGGTGAGTAACCAGAAGACCCCAGCAACAGTAAGAGACGCCGCCCCAGGGCTGTTGCCCGCTGCGAGTAGGGCCTCCCAGCCTACGAATGCCAGCCAGCCTATGCCATAGACCGCCATGAGCAAGGCCAGGGCTAAAGCAACGCCGCTCCTTCTCCAAAAAGCAGTGCGGACGGCAAAAACTTTTTTCACGTAAGCAGCAAGGTCTTCCGTGAATGACTTGATATGGCCAGTGACACGACCGATGAGTTGATCCCCCCGCTCTGGGGCGGAGGCCGAGATCTCATTGCTTTCCATCGCTGCTCCTTATTTACTGATGAACAGCTAGAGCAAGCCAGGTGCCAGAATTTATGGGGCATATTTCCGCATACCTTTTGAGTTGACTTTGCACACGCCAGGGAGAATTCAAATACACATGCCGCACTTGCATACACAGCGCAAAGACCACATCGTTCTCACGTCTCATCCCCACTTCATCTACAAAGACAGCCCTCCGCTGAACTGGGGAAATCCCGACCCTAAAAAGAGGGGCCCCGTGGTGGCATCCCTCACCAATAAATTGGCACGCAACGCCATCGGCACCCACAGCGGCTCCTATGCGGTGTACCGGGCGCTGGCCATGGCGGCGGGCGAAATGGCCGCCGATCACATACCCGACCTCACCAACACCAGCCCCGTGGTGAAGATCGGCCCCTTTCCATCCTGGTCGGAGCCGGGCCGCATCGTCTCCATAGACCCCTGGGGCGCCGCAGTATCGGAAGTGTTCGCTAAAGAAATCAAGAGAGGCCTCGACATCCGTCCCTCCATCGCGGTCACCCGCGCCCACCTCTCCATGCCGGAGCTAGTCTCCGCAGTGGAGAAGGGCCGCCTCAAGGTGGACGGCACCGTCATCAAGAAAAATAAAGACGTCTTCGTCACCAAGGCCGCCCTGGAACCCGTATGGTACCTGCCCGGCGTGGCGGAGCGCTTCGGTGTCACCGAAGCTCAATTACGTTCAGCGCTCTACACGGAAACCGGCGGCATGTTCCCCGAACTCATCACCCGCCCGGACCTCAAGGTGCTCCTGCCCCCCATCGGCAGCATCTCTGTGTACATCTTCGGTGACGTCGAAAAAATAGGCCGTCCCCACGTGGAAACCACGGTGCGTGTCCACGACGAATGCAATGGTTCCGACGTCTTCGGCTCCGATATCTGCACCTGCCGCCCTTACCTGGTCCACGGCATCGAAGAATGCATCAAGACTGCGCAAAATGGCGGTTTAGGCATCATCGTCTACTTCCGCAAAGAGGGGCGTGCCCTTGGCGAAGTGACCAAGTTCCTGGTTTACAACGCGAGAAAGCGCCAAAAAGGCGGCGACTCAGCGGCCACCTACTTTCACCGCACGGAATGCGTGGCCGGCGTGCAGGACATGCGGTTCCAGCAGCTCATGCCCGATACGCTGCACTGGCTCGGCATCAGGCGCATCGATAAACTCATCTCCATGTCCAACATGAAGTATGACGCCATCGTAGGTTCCGGCATCAAAGTGGTGGATCGCTTTGAGATTCCCGCGGAGATGATCCCCGCCGATGCCTCTGTTGAAATGGAGGCAAAGAAGGCCGCGGGCTATTTCGCGGCGAAAACCGGCGTGAAGAAAAAGGGTGCGCTGAAAAAAGTAAAGGGCCGCACTTTCAATGAGTGATTTTGGCCCCGCCCTCGCTGAGATCTGCGACACTGCCACCATCCGCGCCCGCACCAGAATCATTTGGGACGAGGCGATTTCCGGCGGCACCGCATTTGCCGTGGACGAGGGTAAACTACCCGCCTGCGTGGATCTCGTCATGGAGGTGACCCATGCCGCCTACGGCGATGGCCCCATCCCCGTGCACGGACGCTACGAGCACTTTCGCGCCGGCGGCATAGACCGCGTTGCCCTCCTCAAGAAAGACCTCGCAGGTCTTTCCGCGGCGGAACGAGCAAAGGCCCTCATCGACGTCACCCTCATCTCGGTACTACTGGATGCGGGCGCCGGTGACGCCTGGAAGTATGAAGAAGGCGGCCAAACCTACACCCGCTCCGAGGGCCTGGCCGTGGCAAGTGTTGCTATGTTGAGGCAGGGCGCGTTCTCCGCGGACAAGGCATCCCCCTTTCGAGCGGATGGTGAGCGCTTGGCAAAGATCACTTCCGCGGACATCGCCCGAGGGTTCCAAGTGAGCGAGAAGAACCCGCTTGCGGGGCTTGAAGGCCGCTCCCAGCTCTTGAGTCGGCTGGCTCAAAGCATGGCGACCTGGCCGCATATCTTTGGTCAAAACAGCCAACGCCCCGGCAACATCCTCGACGCGCTGGGGAACAAGGCGGTCAAGGGCGAGGTGAAAGCCAAAGAGATTTTAAACATGCTGCTCTTGGGGCTGTCCCGCATGTGGCCCGCCCGCTCCACCATCGATGGCGTGGGCTTCGGTGACGTGTGGACCTATGCCTCCGCTAAGGGCCCCATCCTCGTCCCATTCCATAAGCTCTCCCAATGGCTCACCTATTCCCTGGTGGAACCCGTGGAGAGCGCGGGCCTCAAGGTGATCGGCATCGAAGAGCTCACAGGGCTCCCTGAATACCGCAATGGCGGTCTCTTTTTGGATACCGGCGTCCTCCGCCTTCGCGACCCGAGCCTTGCGCAACGCGAGCTCGAAGCGGCTGATGCCGCCATCATCCAGTGGCGAGCCCTCACCGTGCAACTCCTGGATAAAGTCTGGCTGGAGGTCTGTCGTCGCAAAAATGTCACGCCATCACTGCTGCCGTTGGCACGGGTACTCCAAGGGGGCACCTGGAGCGCGGGACGCGAGATCGCCAAGCGCCTCCGGCCTGGTGGGCCACCACCGCTGAAACTCAAAAGCGACGGCATGGTATTTTAAGCTTGGTATTTTGCCAACTAGCTTCGTTGTCGTTCGTCGCGGCCTCCACGCAGCGGGCATGAGCCCGCTTTGGTCGGCCCGCTCCTCCTCCGCCTCGCTAGTTGGCAAAATTCCTTCGCTTAATCAATGCCCTGAGGTGATACATTGAAGATACTCATGAAGAAAAAACTCCACATCATTGATCATCCCATCATTCAGCACAAACTCGCCATGATCCGGAACAAGAACGCCACGCCCCATGAGTTCCGGCAAATTTTCAGCGAGTTGGCGCGCATCCTCGCCTATGAATGCACCAAAGACTTGAAACTCGCCACCTTCGACATCGAAACGCCGCTACAGAAAACCAAGGCGCGAAAAATCGGCGAAGAAATCGTGGTGGCCTGCATCCTCCGCGCCGCCGAAGGCATGCTGCCTGGGTTCTTGGAGATGCTGCCCTTCGCCCGAGTGGGCCATATCGGCATCTACCGCGATAAATTTTTGAACCAAACCGTGGAGTATTACTTCAAGCTGCCGCTCAACGTGAAGGGCAAGCGCCTTCTCATGTTGGATCCATTGCTCGCCACCGGGGACACCGCGCTGGCGGCGCTTGAGCGCCTCAAACAGTACGAGGTAGGCCCCATCAAAGTCGTTACTTTGCTCTCTTCCCAGCTAGGCATCGACAAAATTTTCGAGGCCCATCCTGACGTTGAGATCTACACGCTTTCAGTTGAAAAAAGCTTGAATGCGAAGGGCTATCTGCTGCCCGGACTGGGAGACGCCGGTGATCGGCTCTTTGGAACGGTTTAGAACACGCCTAGCCTCGGGCCAGGCTCCTTTCGTATTGGGCATCACCGGCGGCAGCGGCTCGGGCAAGACGACCCTCGCGCGGCTCCTCGCCAAAGAAGCCGGGGAAGGCACCGCCGCCATCCTCCCGCAGGATTCCTACTACATCGACCAAAGCCATCTCTTCGACGAAGACGGTGGACGGGTCAACTTCGACCACCCCTCCAGCATCGACTTCAAATTGCTGGCCCAGCATCTCCGCGCTTTGAAGAGCGGCAAAGCCATAGAGCAACCCATCTACGACTTCGCCACCCACAAACGCCTACCCCGCACTGAGCCCTTCGCACCTCATGCCCTCATCATCGTGGATGGCACCCTTATCCTCAACGCGCCTGAGGTGCGTGACTGCTTGGACTTTTCAATTTTCGTAGGCGCCAGCGAAGAACTGCGCTTTCAACGGCGTTTGAAGCGTGACGTGGAAGAGCGAGGCCGCACCCCCGAAGGCGTGCGCAAGCAATTCCTGCAGCAAGTGAAGCCCATGCACGACCAATTCGTGGAGCCTTCGTCCGAACATGCCAACGCCATCATCTCAGGGGAGACCAGCCTCGCTGAAAGCCTTCAGGCGATCCTCGCTGCGTTGATTTGACTTCACCCACTGGCTCACCACAGCCGCCCACCGCGGGTGGTCGTTGACACAGGGAATGAACTGAAAGCCCTTGCCCCCCGCTTCGATGAAGCTTTTCCGGGCACGGATCCCGATCTCTTCCAGCGTTTCAAGGCAGTCCGCGGTAAACGATGGGCACACCACCGCCATGCTCCTCACCCCTTTGTGGACGAACTGCGGGATGACCACATCAGTGAAGGGCTGGATCCAGGGGGTACGCCCCAGGCGAGATTGGAAGGACACGGACCAACGCCCCTCTCCAAGCTTGAGGGTCTGGGCAAGCAACCCGGCAGTACGATAACACTGGGCCTGGTAGCACCACGCCAACTCGGCGCCTTGGCGCTCGCAGCAGTCCTGGGTTTTGAGGCAATGACTCAGGGACTCATCGCATTTGGTGATGTGGCGCTCCGGCAACCCATGGAAGCTGAAGAGGACGTGCTCTGGGGCACCAGCGCTGCCCCAGGCCTCTTTGCATACGGCGGCCTGGCTTGCAATGAAGCCAGGATCATCGAAGAACGGCGGGATCACCTGCAGTACCGGCGTGTTCCAGAGCTTGCCCGCAACTCGATAGAGTTCCTCCAACGCAGTACCCGTGGAGGAGGAGGCGTATTGAGGATAGAGAGGCACCGCGACGATGCTCTGACAACCCTTGGCAACGAGGGCGTTGAGCGCCTGCTCGAAAGAAGGACGCCCATAGCGCATGGCCACTTCCACGGCGTAGCTCTCACCCAAGAGCGCTGCCACCCGCTGCGCCAGCGCCCGAGAGTGCACCAAGAGCGGGGAGCCTTCCGCCATCCAGACCTGGGCATAGGCCGCCGCCGCACGCCGGGGCCTGAAAGGCAAAATGATGAGGTGCAGGAGGAGCCAGCGTGCCAGGGCGGGAATGTCCAAAACCCTAGGGTCGGATAAAAACTGCTTCAAATACCGGCGTACTTCCCGGGGACGGGGCGCATCAGGGGACCCTAAGTTGATGAGGAGCACTCCAGTTTTCATCAGTACCATCTTGCCCTTCCTTACTGGCAAAGGACATCCTGTTCAACGGCGCACATTGCCTCCCCCGTGGGACTCCCGTAATATCTTGCAATGAGCTCACCTCTGGCAGCTGTTGCTCTTGGCCTTACTTCCCTGCTGCCCCTTTCTGATGTGATGGACCGCGGACTGGACGGCATCGAACTTGAGCAGCCCCGTGCCGCCAGCCTGCGCCGTGAAATGGAAGAAGCACGGCTCTTCGCCGCGAGTCTGCGCCGGGGCACCCTTGGTGCTCTACTCAAACGTGAAAAGCATCCCTCACATCACGCCAAGGCGGAACATCCCTGCAAAGAGGAAGCGAAAGCCCTGTCAGCCGCCCAGGACCTTGAAGAGCAGCTGCCCGATAAAAACGCTGCCCGTAAAGCCATCGCTCTCTATGAAAAGGCAGCGATGTGCGGCAAAGACCCTGCCATGGTCGCCAAGGCCCGCTACCGCGGCGCCATGCTCGCGCTATGGCAAGGTGACTGCGCAGGCGCCTTGCCTGCCCTGGAGCATTTAATCGAAGGCAGCCGCCAGTATTCTCCCAGAGCGCTGTACTGGGTGGCTCGGTGCCAGGAAAAGGGGGGGCAGAAGCAGAAAGCCGCCCTCACCAAGGCCCGCCTCCTCGCTGAGCAGCCGTTCAGTTACCATGCCCTTCTCTTAGCGGAACACGCAGGCATGGACCCCCGTCAACTCATGGGCAGTAAAGCCCCCATCGTGGCCCTGCGCACCGGCAATGCAGCCTGGGACCAGGAGGTTCGCCTGGCGGAGCTTCTTCTGCGGTCCAATGAAGACTCCGCGGCTCGCCGTGTGCTCGCCGCATTGAAGAGCGGTGCCGCGGGCGTTGGCCTCTCCGCGCAACTCTACATCAGCGTGCTGCAACACAGGGCGGGGGATTATCACGCAAGCTTCATGACCCTTGCGGAGATTCTACGGCAGAATCAGGGGCTGCTTTCACCGGAAGTGCTGACGCTGCTCTATCCCCAGCCCTACCGCAAGCTCGTGGCCTCCCAGGCTCGGGGCCAGGACCCCCTCCTCATCACCGCCCTCATGCGCCAGGAGAGCAGCTTCAACCCCCGGGCCCGCTCCCGAGCAGGAGCCCGGGGCCTCATGCAGCTCATGCCCTCCACTGTAAGGGAATTTTCAATCTCAGCGGTGCGAAAACTAGAGAAACCAGAGACTAATATCCGTTACGGCGCTCGCTACTTCCGAGGCCTCATGGAGCGCTTCGATGGCAAAATCGGGTTGGCTCTCGCGGCCTACAACGCTGGCTACGGTAAAGTGGCCCGCTGGATGAAGCGCTATCCCACCACGGACCTCGCCCTCTTCCTCGACCTGATCCCCTACACCGAGACCCGGGAGTACGTGAGCATCATCGCCCGCAATCACTTTTGGTACCGGTGGATGGAGGCCGAGGGGCGAATCCCTCAGGCAACGCGCTTGTGGGGACTGCCCGTCATCGTAAAGAGTACAGCGCCAATGGCGGCCGAACTGATGAATAAGGCGAAACCGCCGCTCCAACCGTAGTGCTGCACGATCCAGCCGGTGCCGATCCCAGACACGATGCTGCCCATGTAGCCCATGAAACCGTTCATGCCGTTGGCCGTGGCGGAGGCCGCCTTGCCAGAAACGTCCGCCGTGCACACGCCCACAAGCAGCTGCGGGCCATAGACCAAGAAGCCCACGGCGCCCAAGAGGGCTGCGTCCACCATGGGGTAGCCGCCGGGTACCAGCCAGAAGCCCCAAACGGTGAAGGCCAAAACCACCATGTAGAAAACGTTGACGAGGTAGCGCTTACTCGTGAAGTAGCGATCCGAAACCCAGCCTGCCAATAATGAGCCTGCGATGCCGAGAAACTCGAAAAGGGCCGTCTTGACGGCGGCAGAAGCGATGGTGGAGTGTTTCACCTCCACTAAAAAAGTGGGGGCCCAGTCCATGGCGCCGTAGCGCACGAGGTAAACGAAGAAGTTGGCGATGGAGAGCATCCAAATTTGCTTGTTCTTCAGTACACCTTCAAAAAGGATCTTCTTCCAATCATCACCTTCATCCACGGTGCCTGCGTGCTCCACGGAATGGTCATTGCGGTAGTCTTCGATGCTGGGCAACCCCATGGATTCCGGCGTATCCCGCAGGCGCTCGAACAGGAAGATGGCGCAAACCACGCCGATGGCCGCGGGAACGAAAAATGCCGAACGCCAGCCGTAATTTTGCGCGAGAAAGCCCGCTAGGATGAGGATGAGGCCACCGCCCACCTGGTGGGAGATATTCCAAAAGCCCCACTTGGTGCCCAACTCATTGGGGCTATACCAATGGCACATGAGGCGCACGCACACCGGCGCGCCCATGGACTGGAAATACCCGTTCAACGCCCATGCGACTCCCAACATCATGAATGACGAGCTCAGACCGAAGAACACATTCATGAGCGCTGACATAATCAGGCCAAAGGCGATAAAGTAACGGGCATTGGCGCGATCGGCCAAGACGCCATTGGTGAACTTGCTGACACCGTAGACGAAGTAATGGATGGACCATATGGAGCCGATGACGGTTTTGCTCAAGCCCAGCTCCGCGATGAGGCTCGGCGTGGCAGCTGATAGATTTTTACGGCAGAAGTAGAAAATAGCGTAACCGATGAAGGTCGCATACAGCGTGCGGATGCGCCAATGGCCGTAGAGCCGATGCATTTTGGATTTGTCCCGGATGGGCTTGCCGAGCTTGGGGGCTTTGAAGGGGGCAATGAGCTTTGCCAGCATGGGAAGTTCCTACTTTTGAAGGACGAGAAAAGTTTCACAGGGGGGTAATCGACGACCCCGCATGCGGTCCCAGGCCGTGCGCAGCGCATCACCAATGCTGTGGCGCTTCCGTGAGAGCTCAATGCTCACACCCACAACAGACATAGCTACCATGGCATCCCTCAAACCAATTTCGGTGATGGTGGCGGGCAGCGTGGTGGCCAGCTCCTGGAGCCAGGGCATAGCCAGCAGCGCCTCGCCCACCGTCCACTGGAAGATGTCTCCCATGGCCACCACGGCCCACAATGCGTTAAATATGCCGAAGGCCGCTACGGCGTGGCGGCGCATATTGCGGCTGTTGTAGTGATTCCGAAGTCGTTCGAGGAAATACTGGATGGGGCCCTTGGAATACACGTTTCGCAACGAGCTCATGAAGCCCTCCGCGAAAAGAGATGCTGCAAGCGCGGACCCCAGCATCCAGTGGCCATCGAGGCCGAACGCGGCATTGGTGACGAGCAAAAGACCGTAACGATAGAGGATGGAATGAACGAGGTTGCTGCCAAGCAGGTAACCCGCGTTCTTATCAAAGCGGTTGGTGCGGAAATCAAAACTGATGCCCTGGCCGTGGAATGCGCTCAGCGGCTGCTGGTTATAGACGAAGATGAGCTTATCTAGAGCCGCGTAAACAAGGGGCAACACAGTATTCACTATTTCGCCGTGGGCCATGTCTCTCTGCAGAGACTGATCCACGGCCCATGTCGTGAAGGCCACGGTGCCACCAGCGAGGGCAAACTCAAGCACCTTGTCGAGGGCGGTGCGGGCGCGATTCACTTCACGGAACTCCCGGGTGAACAACCGGCCGAAATCCTTCAAGCGAGTCCACCAGCCCTTGGGGGCCGCGGGCTGGGTTTGGTACTCGATGAGCTCGCTGCGCTTCAGCATGCCGATGGCGAGCAGCGCACGCTCTTTTGCGGAGGCCACGGCTGCCCGAAGTCGAGGCAACATGCCTCGGGTTTCTTCGCGGTCGGCAACAGGCACGTTGGTGACGAGGCGATCCAACTCAGCGTCGGCAGCATGCTGGATACCGGCCACATCCCGCTCCATGCTTGCGGCATCGACGGTGCTCACCTCCACTTTGAAGCCCGCCGTGCGGTAGATGAGCAGCAAGCGATATAAATCCTGGGGACGCTGCTCTGAGAACCGGTAAATACGCACCTTCTTCAACGCCACGCGGGGGTCCGCGAGGTATCCGCTCCACAGCGCGCAGGCCTCGTTGACGCGACCCCGTGCCAGGGTGAGCTCGAGCCAGTAGCGCGCCCGTCGCGTGGGGCTCAGCGTAGCTTCCATCATGCTGAGGTTTTCATGGGAGTCGGCCCCCATGGCCAACAGCAAAAGACGACGCGTGGTGATATCAGTGACTTCGCCCAGAACCAGGTACTCTTCGTCGTAGGCTTCATAGAACCCTTGGAGCACTTGAGCTTCCCGCTCCGTGCCGCGACCGAACTCCAGGAACTCCGTGGGAAGGAAGTCCGACAGCGCTTTGTGGGGTTTATATTCCTGGATGCGGCGTTGCGCATAGGCACTCACGGATGCAGCGCCAGTGAAAACCTCGGTGGTCGCACGCTGGCGCAGGTGAGACAGCGCCTCCTGCAGCGGCTCCACGCCATCGTCGGCACGGACGAGAGTGTTGCCGCCACCACCGCAGAACAGCGACAGCGCTAGAACCAACACAGGGTGTAGCCTCAACGTTGTGGAACCCAAATCCCCTCCCAAGAACCTGCAAGTGCTGAGCTTTCAACCAATTCGGTTCACCTTCCGCAATACTTTTAGTTGCTCTGCGTCAAAATAAAGTTCTTGAACCGACTCAATCAGTCTGTTTCTCTCAGGATATGGTCGGTGCCAAATTCCTCCGTTTGCTAAAAAAAGGCCGTGCGCTGAGCACCGTGGACGTACTGACCGCCTTTGACTTCATCCCGGACACTAAAAAACTTGAGTTATATCCTCCGTTTTTCCTTATGGGAGTGAAGGTCATCAGAGTCGCGGAGGATTTCCGCCACCTGACCGTGCGCCTGCCTCTGCGCTGGTACGGACGGAACCACCACTCCACCATGTTCGGGGGCTTCATGGCGGCAGTGGCTGATCCCCTCCCCGCCTTGCTTTGCGCCAAACTCTTTCCCCACTGCGATGTCTGGACCAAGCGCATGAGCATCACTTTTCTCCGCCCCGGCCGCACGGACCTGGAAGTACGAATGGACATCACCCCAGAGCAGATTGATGCCATCCAACAAGAGCTGGATGGCAATGGTTCAGCCACCCCTCAGTTTGAGTTCTTCTACTGGGACCAGAAGAACCGCCGCGTGGCTCGCATCAAAAACATAGTGGCGATGAAAAAACGCTCCGAGAAAAAAAAGCCTCAAGCGCCATGAGCAAAAGGCCCCCGGGCACCGGCGTGCCTTTGCACAACCGCGCTCTCGCACGGGTGTTTGAGAACCTGGGCGGCCCCACGGGCGGTGGCCGCCAACGCGTGCGGGCGCTGCTCCTTGAGTTTTACCGGCGCATGACCACTGACATCATGCTCCTACATTTCTTCGTGGATCGCGACATCGCGGCCATCGCTGAAAGGCAGAGCGAGTTTCTGCTGCGGGCCATGGGTGCTGCTCCTACCTACTCTGGCAAGGCCCCGGCGGACGCCCACGGCGCGCTGCCCTCGATCTTAGAGGGGCACTTCAACCGGCGCTTGGTGCTCCTGCGCCAGGTTTTGCTCGAAGGGGGCTTGAGCGAGGCGGATGCGGATGCCTGGGTGAGCTTTGAGGATGCGTTTCGTGGGACTCTCGTGGAGGGCTCTACAGCCTGCTAAGATTGGGCGTTCTTTTCGACCACGCTGCCGCGAGCTGCTTATCGAGAGTCACGAGATCAATACCCAGAGTCTCAGCCAGCCAGAAGTAGCTCGCATCGTAGATGGTCAGGCCATGTTTTTCCGCAACTACAGCGACAGAGTCGACGGGCACATCGACCCGCTCAATGGTTGCCTCGCAGTAGATCTGATAGCACTCTTCAAGTTGTTGTCGAAGCTGGGGATAGGCTTTGATTTTTTTCAGATAGACGGAACCAATCTCATAGTCGATCAAGGTGGGCGCTACCCACGTGCTGTTCGACAGCCTTCGCTCCAGGAGCTCGGCTTCAGGCTCTCTGAAAAAAATGGAACTGATGGCGGACGCGTCCACGACGAATCTAGCGACGGTCTCTGTCATCGCGAACCGCCTTTACCGACTCAGAAGCTGTTTTTAGCGTGACTTTTCGAAGCCGGTGGATGGACTCGTCCACGGAAACAGAGCGGGGCCGATCAAGGCTCTCTTCCAAAATGGTGATCAACTCGCCCTGGAGCGAGCGGTGATTTTTTTCAGCTCTTTTGCGCAGTTTTTCCATTAAAGCATCGGGAACGGCTTTGATAGACATGTTTACAGGCATAATAGCTCCAATTAAGATCCATTATAGATCCAAAATGGAATAAAATCAACCTCACTAACGCGTCACAGCTAAGTGACGGTAAGTCTGAGTGATTCGCCCTACTTCTTCACCGGAGGTGCGGCCTTGCAGAATGCCAAGCCTTTGCCATTTTCGATGGCCCAGCGCTGGGACCATTCATTTTTGAACAGCGTGACCATGATGCCGTCACGGTCCTCTAAAATACGGCAGTCGTCTTTGCGGTCAAGGTAGGACAGATCCACGTTGCCCGGCACCACGGGGGCGAGGTGCTCGCTGACGGGCACGTCCCAGCCGCCGCTGCCCTCCGGGGCCCTGGCGGGCTTGGGGATCACCCAGCGACAACAAGTGAAAGGCAATTTTTCGATGACCACGGTGACGCTGTACTCAGAGAGCAACCGGTGGGCCAGCACTTCGAACTGCAAGGCACCCACAGCACCCAGGTACGGGTCTTTGTAGCCCAGGTTGGGCTGGCTGAAGATCTGCACCACGCCCTCTTCGGAGAGCTGCTCCAGGCCCTTCTCGAGCTGCTTGCGCTTCATGGGGTCTTTGATGTTCACGCGGGCGAAGAACTCTGGCGAGAAACGGGGAATACCAGCGTATTCGAAGGCCTTGGCGCCCTCGCAGATGGTGTCGCCAATGCGGAGACTGCCCGTCGTATCGATGAGGCCCACCACGTCACCAGGATAGGCCTCGTCCACGTTGACGCGCTCGGCGCCCATGAACTGCACGGCGTTGTTGAGCTTCATCATTTTTTCAAGGCGCGAATGGTGCACCTCCATGCCACGGGTGAAATGGCCTGAACATACTCGTGCGAAAGCCACCCGATCCCGGTGTTGGCGGTCCATGTTGGCCTGAATTTTAAACACGAAGGCGGAAAAATCTGGATCCGTGGGGGCGACGATGCCGCGACTGGACTGCCTGCCGCCGGGGCAAGGCGCCAACTCGATGAAGGTTTCCAGGAAATACTTCACGCCGAAGTTGGTCATGGCGCTGCCGAAGAAGAGGGGTGTGAGCTGCCCATCCAGCACACGCTTATGATCAAAGGAGTCGCCGGCCATCTGCACCAGGTCCACCTCTTCGCGGAACTGACGATAGCTGTCCTCGCCCATGATCTCTTCCAACCGCGGATCGTCCACGCCGGTGACGACTTCACCTTTTTTCTCGGAGTTTGCGCCGGCGTCAAAAAGAAGCACTTGGTTCGTGCGCAAATCAAGCACGCCCTTGAACCTGCGGCCCATGCCGAGGGGCCAGCACATGGGCGTGGAGCGGATGCCGAGCACTCTTTCGATATCGTCGATGAGGGCAATGGGGTCACGGCCTTCGCGATCCATTTTATTAATGAAGGTGAAGATGGGGATGCCCCGCATGCGGCATACTTCGAAGAGCTTGATGGTCTGGGGCTCCACACCTTTGGCGTTGTCGATGAGCATCACCGCGGCGTCGGCGGCGGTCAGCGTGCGGTAGGTGTCTTCGGAGAAGTCTTTGTGGCCCGGTGTATCCAGGATGTTAATGAAGCAGTCGCCGTAATCGAACTGGAGGGCGGAGGTACTGACTGAAATACCCCGCTGCTTTTCGATTTCCATCCAATCCGAGGTGGTAGAGCGCTCTTTGCGACGGGCCTTCACCATGCCAGCGGTATGGATGGCCCCACCGTAGAGCAAGAGCTTCTCGGTAAGCGTGGTCTTGCCCGCATCAGGGTGGGAAATGATGGCAAAAGTGCGGCGGCGGGCCACTTCGGTAACGAGGTCTTTCATGGTGGAAAGACCCTAGCACGGGGGGTGGGGCGGGATGAATGAGGGAATTTGACGCGATGCAATAATCACTATATGCACTCCTCGACAAACACATCGGGGGGGCCCATGGCAAATCGCTCATTTCTTTCACTCATTCTCGCGGGGATTTTGTATTCCGCAGGCAGCATGGCCGCGCCCCCGCCTTTCGACCCCTTTTTCTGGCTTGAAGAAGTCGAGGGCGAACACTCCCTGCGCTGGGTCGGTGAGCAGAACACGCGTACGGGCGGCGCCCTCGAAGCAGACCCCGCCTATGCCTCTCTCTTCGCTGACATCGAAGCCATCTATAAGGCTGACGATGACATAGCCTACGGCAGCTTCTACGACGGCTTCTTCTGGAATTTCTGGCAGGACAAAAACAACGAGCACGGCCTCATCCGTCGCACCAGTTACGATGAATACAAAAAGGAGAAGCCCAACTGGGAAATCATCCTGGATCTGGACGCTTTGAGCCAGGTTGAGAACGAGAATTGGATCTACAAAGGCGCCTCGCGCCTTTCCAAAACATCCTCGCGGCGCCTCTTGAAGCTCTCCCGGGGGGGCAAAGACGCCGTGGTCGTCCGCGAATTCGATTATGCCACGAGGCAATTCGTCACCGACGGCTTCAACGTGGCCGAAGGCAAGCACAGCATCACGCCGCTGGACGAAAACACCGTCCTCATCGGCACGGCTTTCACGCCGGAGTCCCGCACGGCGTCGGGCTATGCCCGCACGCTGAAGCTCTGGACCCGGGGCCAGCCGCTGGAGAGCGCCACGGAAGTCTTCTCCGTGGGCGCAGGCGACCTCTCCGTCGGCGCGGCCAAAATCCGCGAGGGCACGCGGCACCACGTGATCTTCACCCGCGCCATCGACTTCTACCACTCGGAATCCTTCCTTTGGTCCGATGATCGCCAGAGCATGGCGAAACTCCCCCTGCCCGACACGGCAAGCCTCCTCGACATCCGGGGCGGTCACATTTACGCGCTCTTGAAGAACGACCACGCCATCGCGAACGGCGTGCTCCGCCAAAACAGCGTCGTCCGCTTTCCTCTCAGCGCCACCACCCTCGATGGGGCAGAGACCATTTTCCAAGCCGGCCCCCAACAATCCATCGAAGACGTGACAGTCAACATGGATCGGGTTTACGTCACCATCCTCGACAACATCAGGAGCCGAGTCCTGGACATTCGGCGGGCTGAAGGGGGCCCGTGGAATGCAACTACCCTGCCCATGCCCACCACGGGGATCATTTCCTACGGGCCCAAGGACGAGGAAGACCCCCGCGACTTCACTGTCATGTCCTACACGGATCACCTGACACCCTACTCCCAGTACCGCGTGCACGACGAAGACGGCAGCTACCGTCTTGAAGTGCTGAAGTCGTCGCCGCACCGCTTCGACAACAGCCGCTTTGAATCCGTGCAGCACTTCGCGACAAGCGCCGATGGCACGTCGGTGCCCTACTTCGTGATCAAACCCAAAGACCTCGTTCTCGATGGCTCCGCGCCCACCATCCTTTACGGCTACGGGGGCTTTGAAACCTCCCTCACACCAGACTATTCCGCCACCATCGGCAAGGCGTGGTTGGAACGTGGCGGCGTCTACGTCATCGCCAACATCAGAGGGGGCGGCGAGTTCGGGCCCGAGTGGCATCAGGCGGCGCTAATGCACAACCGGCATAAAGCCTATGAAGATTTCGCCGCAGTGGCGGAAGACCTCATCGCCCAAGGCATCACAAGCCCCCGGCACTTGGGCATCGAAGGCGGCAGCAACGGCGGCCTCCTTGTGGCCGCCACCATGGTGCGCCGCCCCGAGCTCTTCAACGCCGTGCTCTCCCAGGTCCCCCTGGCGGACATGCTGCGTTTCTCGAAACTGCTGGCGGGCCACAGCTGGATCAGCGAATACGGCGACCCTGAAAATCCAGCGGACTGCGCCTACCTCCTCAGCTACTCGCCCTTCCATAATCTCAAGCCGGGAGCGCGCTATCCCGTGCCGATGTTCACCACGTCAACGAAGGATGATCGTGTCCATCCCGCTCACGCACGGAAGATGGCCGCCCGCATGCAGGAACAGGGCCATGATTATTACTACTATGAAAACATCAACGGTGGTCACGCGGGCAGCGCGAACCTCACGGAGTCTGTCCACATGGCGGCTCTGGAGTATTCATACTTCTGGCAAAGATTGCGCTGAAAAGCGTCGCACTTGTCAACTGAGGCCTGACTCACATATAGCTGAAGCATATGCCCTCCATTCGCGAATATAAATTAGGTCTCAAAGGGGCCTCCCTGGCTTTTGCCGCTGGCGCCCACGCCATCACGGAGTCCGTGTGGCAAACCAAATCTGATCAGCTCAGTGGCGACAAGCGCATCGCGGCCCACAAGGCCCTGCAGAAAACCATCAAAACAGTGGTCAAAAATGCTGATGCCATCCACGCTTTGACGGACTATCTCAATGAAGAAGACCTCTATCCCTTCAGCACCGAATGGACAGTGGACGCCCTCACCGGCTTGCTTACCCTGCTGAAGGCGCCCCGGCTCAACCTCGACGACCCCTTCGAAGCCAACAGAGAATATAAATTCAAAAGAGGCTTTCATAAGATGCTCACGACGGAGGCGCGCAAACGCTATGCAGTCGCCGACGACGACGCTGATATCCAAAAAAGCAATCTGGACCATTGGTTGAACCTCATTATCGGCGGCGCATTCCATGCCGGTGCCGTGGCCGCCTCCCAACTTTCCAACGACAGCGCTTCCTTCCGCTCCGCTCTGCGGGGCCTTGAAGAAGAGTCCGAGCCCTGGACCCGCTATGAACAGCTTTCCCGCATGTACGACAGCGAAGTGAGCCGGGAAGACGGCGACGACGACGAGCCCCACCGGGCCCGGGGAGGCCGCGATGAGAGCGGCTTCGATGCTGAGGACGAAGAGGACACCGACGACGAGATGGAACGTCACGGCTTTGGTTTCGACGACGATCAGGACAATTAAGTGATCACGGTATTGCTCCTCCTTTCCGTGACTGGGCTGCTGGTGACCGCGGCCACGACGTGGGTGCTGCTGACCCGCAACGGGCAGCTGCTGGAAAGCATCACCGCCCTCCAGACCAATGGCGTCCGGGAGCAGGAACAAAACCGCGCCCTCCTCCTCGCCCAGCTGCAGACCGCTCTGGAAAAACAGGCTGGCGAGAACCGCGACCAACTGGCGGGGCGCCTGACCCAGAGCCTTGAAGTCGTGCGCACGGGCATTGAAGGACAACTCGTCAGCAATCGAAAAGAGATGCGGGAGTCCCTCACTCAGATCGAAGGCAAGGTGAACGAACGCCTGGAAGTCATCGGCCAGGGCGTGCAAGCCAAGCTCGATACCAACATCCAAGAAGGCTTCAAGCACTTCAGGCTGGTAGCGGACTCTCTCGCCAACGCCGAGAAGCAGCTCACCAATCTCTCCATGATCGGCACCTCGGTCAATGAGCTGAACTCCCTCTTGAAGCTGCCCCACCTCCGCGGTGGCTTTGGTGAAGCGACGCTGGAGCGCCTCCTGGCGGACTTCCTGCCCGCGGGCAGCTACGAATTGCAATACCGCGTGACTCCCGACACCACCGAGCGGGTGGACGCCGTGGTGAAGTTCCCCAATGTGGTGCTCCCCATCGATAGCAAGTTCCCCCGGGAACAGGTCATGCCGCTCTTTGAGCAAGCCGCGGACCCCGCCACACTGGAGGCCGCGCGGAAAACCCTATCTGACGTGTTGAAGGGCCAGGCGAAGAGCATCGCTGATAAGTACATCCGCCCCGAGCATGGCACCACCGAGCTCGCGCTGATGTTCCTCCCCAGCGAGACACTCTACTTCGAAGTGATCCGGGACACGGCGCTCTGGGAACACTTGGCAAAGCTCAAGGTCTTCCCGGTGTCGCCCAACACGCTCTCTATTTCCCTGCAGTTCATCGGTCGCAGCATGCACTACTACGAGGCCGCTCAGAACGTGCGGAAGGTCGTCGACGACCTGGCCAAGGCCCGCAAACACTTCGAGAACTTCAGCAAAAAATTTGAAGACATCGGCAAGGGGCTTGAAAAAGCCCAAGACGCCTTCACCGTGGCCACGCGGCACCTGGGCACTTACCGCGGCTCGGTGAATCGGCTCGCCAGTGGGGCTGAAGAGGGGGAAGAGGCCCTGCCCGCGACCACTGCCTCGGATGTTCCGGTTCAACTGCCCCTAGCGTGACAGCGGCACAGCCTGCAAGGCGACGCCTTCACTCCTGAAACGCAACGGCAACAGCCGCGAGCACCAGCGCAAAAGAGATCAGATGTTTGGGTCGCGGCGCCTCGCCCATGTAAAACAGCGCGAAGGCCATGAAAACCACGAGGGTGATGGCCTCCTGCAGAATCTTCAGGTGGTAGACGCTCAAAGTCTCTGACCCCATGCGGTTGGCGGGCACCTGCACGCAATACTCGAAGAATGCGATGCCCCAGCTCGCCAGGATGGCGAGCCACAGCGGCGACGCCTTGAATTTCAGGTGGCCATACCAGGCGAAGGTCATGAAAATATTGGAGAGAGTCAGCAACGCGACCGTGGACAGGGTGTTCATGGGGGCCTCACATGTATCTATTAGATATTACTAATAAAAATATCGTATTTACATTATTTATTCAATAAGATATAATTATTGACAGATGAGCAAGAAGTCTACTCTGTTGTTAAAGCGAGTTTTCGTGGAGTTGAATACCCGCATCCGACGGATCAACCGACAGCGACGGGGCGAAGGACTATCTGAAACTCGGCCTTGCGAAGTCACGCTACTGGGACAAATGAGCCTACTCGTTGATCCACGAGCATCCGAGGCCCTTTCCTTGGCTCAGACCGCTGATTTGGACGCACTATTGAAAATGGACCACGCAGTCAAAGAAGAGTTCAAGAAGATCCTCCGTGCCGAGGGTCTCATCTATGACGAGGACAGCCCATTGATCTGGATTCCAAAGGACGCCAAAATCCGTAAAGTGATCGATGTCGGCTCCATCACGATAAAGGCCATCGATGCAGAGTCCGCACTTGTCAGTAAGGCAGTGAAGGCCCCCGAAAAAAATAAACAACTTATCCGGGAAGCTATCGCTTCCGAGGCATTTCCAGGGCTCGTGAAGCGACTTTTAAAGAACGGTGGCAAGCTGGAGGACTTCCTATGAATCGTCATGATGCGTTGCTCAAGAAAATCAAAGCAAAAGCCAAGTTAGACGAGAGAAATCGATGTGATCACCGCTATCTCAAGGTCTTGGGCTTTCTTGTGGCCAAAGGGTTTTTGAGAACAAACAAAACCCTGCCCCACGGCGCCAATGTGTGCATCGCCATCGACGATGCAATATGGGTCGGTCGACACGTGGAGCCCCGCGTCTTGGAAGTGTTACCGGCGGCTGTGCTGAGGCTAGGCAAGCATTTCGACCTCGACCCAGCCAAACATCAAGAATTAGCCTTAGTCGTGAATCAGCTTCGCCGTCGCTGTCCCGAAGGCAACCCGTTTTGCGAAATTCCGTATAACAAGCTAAAATCCTGGTCAGACCTGCCTCTGAAGGACGGCAGAGTCAAACCCACTAGCGAGAAGCGCCTTATGAAGACTTTCCGGCTGAAACCAGCTTCAGCCGCGGTGCTGAGGGCTCTGGCTAAAAAAAGAAACTGCACCGAGACGGAGATTCTCGATAATCTCCTGAAAATTAAACGATCCGTCTCCTAAACAGCGAGCGTCATCATGGCAAAATCCCTCAAGGCCCAACTCGAAAGCAAGGTTCAATCCGTTCACGCGGAGACGCCGCTCATCGACGCGCTCCGTCGTATGAAAAAAGAGAATATCGGGGCCCTCCTCGTGCGGAATCTCAAAGGGGATTTCATTGGCATCTTCACGGAGCGGGACCTGCTGAATAAGCTCGACCGCATCCGTGACTACGACGCCTGGCTCAAGCCCGTGGGGCTGGTCACGACGAAACCCCTCATCACGCTGCCCATCAAACAATTCGAAAAGGCCTCGGAAGTCATGCTGGAGCACGGCATCCGCCATCTGCCGCTGACCTCGGGTAAAGAAGTGGTGGCTCTCGTTTCCATGCGGGATCTCTTCCGCAATGTGGTGGAAACCGGGGTACTCACCATTTTCACGCCCATCGCCGAGCGCCCCGGCAAGGCCATAGCCCTAGTTGGGGGCACCGCGGGGTTTGCCCGCACCATGGAAACCATCGCCTCACTGAAAGAGATGGAGGGGTCCATTGCAGCGGTGAAGAGTTACTCCGCTCTTGATTTCCGTCGGCTTAAGCTAGAACGCACCCCAGAGACCATCGTCATGGTGGACTTGGACTTCATTGACGTCAACGCGCTCAAAGACATCCTGGTGCAAGTGCAGGCCTGCACACGCTCCATCCAAGTCATCGCCATTTACTCGCCCCTCTATCACCCCGAGGGAGAGGAGCGGGCACTCAAGCGCCTGGCCCAAACCGGCGGAGTGAGGACACTTACTAAGCCCGTCGCCATGGCAGCACTTCTAGAAACCCTACGGGTAGATCGTCGATAAAGGGCCATCTGCTTCGTTGTCGGGTCCTCGCGGCTCCACGCGGCGTACAGGAGTACGCCTTGGTCGCCCGCTGCGGCCCTCCGCCTCGCAGCTGGCCCTTTCTCAACGATCTACGCTAAAAGCTTTTGAAGTTCGCCGCGCTCGTGCATCTCACTGACGATGTCGCAGCCGCCGACGAATTCGCCGTTGATAAAGACCTGAGGCACGGTGGGCCACTGGGTGTAATCTTCCAACGCGCCCCAAAGTGAATCGTCGGAGAGCACGTCGAAGCCCTTGATGTCAGCGACACCCGCGGCTTTGAGCACTTGGCAGGCCCGGGCGGAGAACCCGCACTGCGGGGACTGAGGGGTTCCCTTCATGAAAACAAACACTTTGTTCGCCTTCACCATTTCTTCGACTTTTTTAACGAGTGCTTGGTCTGCCATATTTCTCCCAATCTGCTTTAGTGTAAGTTTTGATAGTCAATGCGTGCAGGTGCCCAGCCTGAATCTCTTCGTCGAATATGCCCTTCACCATGCGGTGCTGGGCGATGAGGGGCTTACCTTCAAAAACGTCCGAAATGACCACGAGCTGCCAGTGGTCGCCGGTGCCCGTGAGGTCGCTGAACTCAGCGCTGGAACCCGGCAGGGCCTGCTCCAATTTACGCTTGAGGGTTTCGGGGGTCAACTGCATCAACATAGCTTTTCTCCTAACACAAAGCCTATTCCGGTGCTGCCAAAACCTCCGGCCCCCCGAACGGTGGCCGCGGTGAACTCGTCCACGGGGACCCAGTCCGCACGGAGCACAGGGGTCAGCATGAGCTGGGCGATGCGGTCACCAGGCTTCACAACCCGCGATTCTTCACTGATGTTGTGGAGGGCCACCAGAATCTCACCCTGATAGTCAGCATCAATGAGACCCACTCCCTGCTTCACTACCAACCCCTGCTTGGTGCCCAGGCCGCTGCGGGAGAGGATGAGGGCGCAAAGACCGGGGTCCGCCATGTGAATGGCGATGCCCGTGGGAATAAAGGCCGTGGCACCGGGGGCTAACGTGAGCTCCTGGTCCAATGCCGCGAAGAGATCGGCGCCTGCCGCCGCATTGGAGCCGTAGGCGGGCAGCCCACCGCCCGGGAGGCGGGAGAGGATTTCAGGACGGAGGACCTTCAGTTGCACTGGCTTTTGCACGGTTGTGGCATTCATGGGGGCACCGTACTAAAATTGGGTCCATGGGCCAACCTTCTTTCGCTGCTGCCTTCGCCACTCTCCTCCTGGCCCTTACCGCCGCCGGGTGCGCCTCCATGGGCACGGAGGCCCACATGCAGCGCCCCGGGGGACATGGCCCCATCAGCGAGACCCTGGACGCGCACCGTGGCGACTTTGACGCCTGCATCCCCCAAAGTTATTCCCTCAATGCTGGCGAGAGTCTGCGCATGATCGTGACGTTCACCCTCACCGATGACGGCGCCGTGAGTAAGCTCGATGTGGAATCCATGTCCAGCCCAGACCCGGAATTCCGGGTCTGTGTCCTGCGCAAACTCAAAAAAATCTCTTTTCCGCCGCCCGTATCGGGCAGAGATCAAGCAGTGCGATATCCCCTGATCTTCGTCCAATCCTCGGGGTAGGCTCGGTCTTTTCCCGCATAGCTTCGTTGTCGTCGTCGCCCGCTCCACGCGGCGTGCAGAAGCACGCCTTGGTCGCCGGGCTCCTCCTCCGCCTCGCTCTGCGGGAAAAGCCCTTCGCCTAGCCTAGGATTTGGTATGCAGCTTGGTCGCTCACTCGTCGTCGCGCCTCGCTCTGCGGGAAAATACCTTCGCTTACTAAGGGTCATGGGCAGAATTTTCCTACTTAGCAACGCTCCGCAGCGTGCCCTTGCCTCCGGTGATCGCCGGGCTGATCCTAGGAGTATGGCACCTGCGTCTCTTGTTACGGCCCTGGCACTACTTTTCGCGTCCGCGGCTTTCGCGGACAACCAACCCCACAAAGCAGCCATCATCGAACACATCATCGATGGCAGCGAGGTCAGCGTACAGCGGGGGGAATCCACCCTGTCCTTGCACCGAGGGGAAGACCTCTACGAGGGGGACTCCCTCATCACTGACAATCAGACAGTCTACATCAAGCTGGCCCGCCACAACGAGATACAGCTCACCCCCCACTCCGAGCTCGTGATGGAGCGGGTTGGCATCGGCAAAACCGATGACGACAGCACCAGCTCTTTAATCACGCTGAAAAAAGGCATTCTCTGGGGCTTGCTTGCCAACGGCATGAGCATGGGCACCCCCTTCACCGTGCGCACCGATGAGCTCGCGGTGGACGTATCCAGCGCCAATCTTGTCGTGGAGCGTGCCGAGGGTAAAAAAACCACGACCCTGCTGTCTCTTGAGGGCACGCTCAAATACGGTGTAAACACCACTGAACTACGCAACACCAAGGCCGCTCGCTACGTGAATGCCGGATTTCGCATTTCTTCGGAGGAGGATGGCAAGATTTCGCCGCCCAAGCGCTTCAAGCGGCACCTCCTCCTTGCGTATTTGGGAAAAAAGGCCAAGGCCACCAGCAAAGACATCTCGAACCGGGGGTTCCGTGCGCTGAGTTCCATCATGCGGAAGGACGCCGCGGAAACCACTGAAGAACAAATCACCTGGAATCTGCCGCCCGGCGTGGGCGTGCCCCAAAACAACGCAGGCGGCGCGGGGCCTCATGGCATGCCCAGTCGATGAGATGAAATGACGAGGAAGGCGCTGCGCTCGCTGAAGAGCCGCAACTTCAGCATCTATTTTGGTGGTCAGCTGATTTCACTGACGGGGTCCTGGATCCACAATGTGGCTCAGAGCTGGTTGGTGTACCGCATGACGGGCTCCGCGGCCTGGCTTGGCGCCTTTGTGTTCCTGGAACAGCTGCCCTCTTTTTTACTGAGCCCATTCTCAGCGGCGCTGCTGGACCGGGTGCCCTTGGGGCGGGCGATCTTCTCCACTCAGGCTGCCCTATCCCTGGTGGCGCTGTCCATGGGCGCTCTCGCCATCACGGGCCATCTCACGCCCGCGACCCTGGCGCTTCTCGTGCTCATCAATGGCGTGGTGAATGCTTTCGATATCACGGCAAGAAGCGCATTTCTCGCCGAGATGGTGCCAAGCCAGGACATCCCCAATGCCATCGGCCTCCACTCGGTGATCTTCAATGCCGCCCGCATCGCAGGCCCCCTGGTCGCAGGCGCGGTTGTGGCCCAAAGGGGCGAGGGGGCTTGCTTCCTCATCAACGGCTTCACATTCTGGCCGCTGCTCATTGGCCTGGGCCTCATGAGCGGCGCACGCCTCAGAACCGCGGCGGCTCCCCTGCCCCGCTCATACCTGGGCTCCATCCGCGATGGCTTCCACTACGCGTGGCGGGAAAAAGCGGTCCGCACGCCGCTCCTGCAAATCGCCGTGGCCTGTTTCACGGGCTACGCCCACCTGGTGCTCCTGCCAGTTTTTGTCGCGAAGACGTTCAGCGGCGACGCCCCCCTGCTGGGAGCCATGGCGAGCTCCGTGGGCATCGGTGCCATCGCTGGTTCATTGGCCCTTGCTGCGCGGGTGGGCACGGTGGGGCTGGAACGTACCGCCCGAGTTTCTGGGCTCGCTCTTGCCGCCACCATGTGCCTCTTCGCCGCGAGCAGCAATCTGCCCTTCTCGCTGGCGCTACTGACTTTGGCTGGGTTCTTCATGGTCAATCACATGTCCGCCACCACGGTGCTGTTGCAGTCGTGCCTGCCCACGGCGCTGCGCACGCGGGTGATGAGCATTCACACCATGGCCCACACGGGAATCTCGCCGCTGGGCGCGCTGGTGGCGGGGTACTTGGCTGAAACCCACGGGGCCGCCGCCGCCGTGGCGGTATTCGCCGGGATGCTGGCGGTGGGCGTGGGTAGCTTCGCGTTGGTGTCGGCGCAAGAGGCGAGTACGGTTGTGGATGCCGTCATGGAGCCATCGGACAAGGCTGACGCGGGGTAGCCGCGGCCCTAGATCGCCCTGCGTGGCGCCCAAGAAAGGGGTGGCGATGCGCGTAGGGCCAGGCTTTATCGTTTTTTTGCATATGAAAAATATATGTGATATTATTTCATATGAAATGGATGGCAATGAATGGCTTCAAAATCTGCGGATAAGAAAAAACCTGACCAGAAGGAAGTCGTACTAACTAAAGCTGTTCTCCGCTCTGCTGACCTACTTGGGGTCGAGAGAAAAGAACTATCCGAGATCATCGGCATTAGTGAGGCAACTATTTCGCGCATGAATAGCGGAGAATCTACTGTTTCCTTGGATACCAAGGAGGGTGAGGTGGCCGTGCAATTTGTAAGAATCTATAGGAGCCTAGATAGCATTTTTGGTGGAAAGCCTGAGTTATGCTCGAAGTGGCTCAAGGCCACCAACACGCACCTTGGAGGCGTACCGCTGGAACTCACTAAGAACATTCAGGGGCTCGTCGATGTCGCAAGATATTTGGACGCAATGCGCGCCAAGGTTTAAGTTTACGACGTTCTCGGGGAGTGCTTGGCGGCTCGTAGAGGGGCAGCATACGATAGCCACCCGTAAACTCGTCGATAGTGACGAGGAACAGGGTATTCTCGAGGAAATTATCGAGACGGCCAAGCCGCCCGCACCTTACGACCAAGACTGTGGCAAATACCACTACCTTCTATGGACGCCGTTCCGGTATCCTCCGCTGAAAAATGGATCGCGGCTGGGAACGAAAGATCGGCGCGGACTTTGGTATGGTTCAATGGAGATTGAGACTACCTTTGCCGAGCGAGCATACTATATGCTTTTGTTGCGCTCCGGGTCGGCTGCTGATTTTGGAACTTTCGAGACACCGATCACGGCATTTACGATCAGGGTCAAATCGAAAGCTTGCGCGAACCTGACATTACCGCCATTCAAGAAACTTGAGCGCGAAATTTCTTCCCCCGTTTCGTATGCTAGCTCACAGCCACTTGGCTCTGCTCTTCGTGACCATGGTGCAGCTGTGATCTGTTTTACGTCCGCAAGGTGTCCTAGGCGAGGAGTAAACATCGCTGTCACAAATCTTGCCGTTTTTCAGACTAAGACACCCACGGGTTCGACTTCCTGGTTTTGTGTTAGCGGTGCCGAGACGATCGAATTCAAACCGAACGGGTTTCAGACTATTCTCCCTAAACACACTACGTTCAAAATCGATGATTTTATGATCAACGGGCGGTTCCCAGCGCCTGGAATTGAGTAGTAGACTTCGATAGAGTCGTTTCGACTTGCTTCCAGTTCTGTGGCGAGACCATTTTGTATAGCTTTCAGCGCCGTTCGCGGCAAGAATCCGCGCTTGTATATTCGATCCCCTGAAACACGCGATCTCGCATGAAGGCGTACTTCTCTGGGCTGGCGCGACGGAGCATTTCCGGCTGGAATCTGTAAGCAACAAAAGACTCCGCGAAATCCTCGGCGCGGCTGGTGGTGCCGTATCCCGAGACGCAGGTGGAGGGACGGTGAGGCCGCCAGTGGTCCGAAGCTTCCGTCTCTCCATCGTCTACCCGCCGATGGTTCATCCAGTCGGAAATGCGCAACCAATCCTCAGAGCCATCCAGATCACCGAGCGCCATTGAAACACGGTGGCCAAGTTCATGCACGACGGTGCCCCGCCGGTCCTGCGCATCCAACAGGTCCCAGGCGTCAAACATCATGATCCGTGCATCGGCGATGGTGCCCTTTGGCTGTCGCGGACCGCCACGGAGGTAGTGTTGCACGGATTGGTTATGGAAAAGAGAGATAAGGTGGCTGGGCAGCGCCGTCGCTCCCGAAAGTACATCCCTCAGCTGCTCGTTGGTGAAGGGCGAAACGGCCTCGGCGATAAGAATGCTGGCACCGCTGACGGGAGACGTGTTGAGATGGTAGCGCGCCAGAAGATAGGTCGCCCGGGTGGCGAATTCTTCACCGCCGAGAACTGCTGCTGCTGCGCACTGAAACTCATGGCACCCCTCAGGCACGGTGTAAGTGGTGCCCGTGCGGAGGAACTCCGGCGTCGTGAGCTGGTGAAAGAGATCCAGCAAAACCGTGGGCTGATCCACGAACTCAATCCCGTAGATGGTGCGGCTTTCCCGGGGACCGTGCCCCGGATTTTCAGCAATCCACTGACCCATCTCGGCCACTGTGAGCTCCCGGGGCATGCACGGCGCTGTGGACGTGTCCGCAAGCACGCGGAAAGGTAAAGCCCTGGCCACCCGCGCCCACTCATTGATGGCGTCGATGCTCATAGGCTCCGTGGTGGCCCGGCTGCCTTCGCAGACAACCGCACCAGCGCCGGCATCCTGGGCGTGGACAGCACCGGGCATAGCGAGGGCGAAGAGCGCTATGAGGAAGGGGGAAATGGTTTTCATGGCAAACCCCTGTAATTCAAGATCAATGCCAGATCACGGGCCTGGAACTATTAATCTTTTTTTATTTATAGTGTCTACCATATGGGCATATGGACGCCGGCGAAATCCTAAACCGACTCCTGCCC